>JAJDCF010000006.1 GCA_029260955.1 Patescibacteria group bacterium
CATGGATTGAAGCCATCTACCAAACCAAGCACCAAGGCAATAGCAGGCAGACTGTATTGAGCTACATCGACAGCTCCGATAAAAGGTATGTTCACCAAATACTCCTCCTGCACAATTTCGCAACCTTCCTCATCATCACAGGTCTCACCACCGTCAACGACCTCTTTTGATCCACCCGCATAAATAAAATCTTCCACCGAAATCTGCTCTTTTCCTTTGGCGGCATCTATTATCTTTAGCATCTGCACTCCGGTTGTTTCAGGCGTGCTGAAACCCTGAATGATCTTCCAATCGATAAGAGTAAGTGGTGTTACTTTGGGCAAGCCCTCAAGCTCTGTTAGTTCATCAAAAAGAGCTTTTTCTTCTGGGTAATCGATGTCATGAAAAATGATTTCCAGATCATCACGTTGCTTTTCTAAATCCTTCAAGAATTCCTTTTCATCCTGACAATGTCCGCAATCCAGACGCTCAAAAACTTCAATCCTAACGGTGTTGTCGGGATTGATTGAAGCGTGAGCTACACTAAGGGACGCGTAGACAAATGGAGCCGTAAAGAACAGAGCTCCAAGAAGGATTGATTGAAATAGTCGTTTGAAGTTCATCATTATTAGTTAGACAAAGCTTCCTCAATGGCTGCTTCAAATGCAGAAAAAGGCTGAGCACCTGACAGTACAATACCGTTTACAAAGAATGCTGGAGTACCGCGAACACCGTACTTTGATCCGTCAGCAGTGTCCTTAGCTACCTCGTCGTCATACTTTCCTTCATCTAAACAAGTGTTAAATTGACCCTGATCAATGTCAAAGGCAGAAGCGTATTCTTTTAGATTTTCTACACCAATTTCCTCCTGATTACTAAAGAGTACATCATGATAATCGAAGTACATTGCGTCACCACCCTGTTCACGAATACATTCAGCAGCGTTAGCAGCTGGCTTAGCTTTGGCATGGAAGCCCAAAGGAAAATCACGGAATACATAGTTCACTTTTCCGGTATCGACGTATTTCTCCATGATCTGAGGAAGTGTGTTGTCGAAGTAACGTTTGCAGAATGGACACTCGTAATCAGAAAATTCAATAATGGTAACTGGCGCCTTCACATCCCCCTTCATTGCATCGTCGTCGATACTCACGTCGACCGGGTCAGAAGATGGTGGAGCTTGACCGCTTTTTTCGGCTACATAGGCATCAATGGCCTCATACACATCTGACTGAAAATTGTCATCACCAACCCCACCTGTTTTTAATTCGTTTACTGTAAATACTGCATAGGCAGAAAGAACTACTGCAGCAAGGGATAATATTATTGCAAATGATGGTCTCTTCTTTTTTCTCATGATTTTAATCTTAAAAAATATGCTAAATAAGCATACCTCAAGAAAGTCTTATAGAACAAGAATTTTTAGGTAATTCCTAACCTGGCTTCGATTTCCTGGTCGACAAACATTCGCTTTCTTGCATACTTCATGCGAGAGTATTTTTTGAGTACGTCAGCGAGTTTTTTGTTTTCGACTGGATCCCAAATACTTTCGATGGAGAAGGGTCTTGAGGTTGTGTTGTTGATGTTGAGTTTGATGTAAGCCTTATAGTTCGCGATGCCCATAATATCTTGCTGAGATAGAGTTGGAGCGTATTCCTTAGCCAAATATTCGGCATCGTCGGCACCCACCTTGAAGGACAGCATGGTACCCACATTACCAAATACCGCATCACGAACACGAGTGTCATCTTTACCGGTCGGGGTTTTGGTTAACTGTGCGATGTACTGATGCGCCATGATTAAACTGAGGCGATACTTACGTGCCTCAGAAAGAATCGAGGCAAAGGTATCGGTCGCGAAGTTTTGGAATTCATCCACGTACAGGTAAAAATCTTTACGTTCTTTTTTTGGAATATCCTGCCTGCTCATGGCAGCCATGTTGATTTTGTTCACAAAAATCAGACCGAGCAGCTGGGCGTTCAGATCACCGATTTTACCCTTGGAAAGGTTTACGAGTAGGATTTTCTGGGTATCCATGACCTCGCGAATATTGAAAGCCGATTTGGATTGCCCGATGATATTACGAATGGTTGTATTCGTTATAAAAGGACCAAATTTTGAACTAAAATACGGGATCATCTCCTGCTTTTCGCGATCACCCGTGTTAGCGTATTCGTGCTCCCAGAAGGATCGGACTACAGAATTTTTTACCTTTGTCAGTTTGTATTTTAAGAATTCCGGATCCGTAAAAATACGTGGCACGTCTATCAGAGTTGCCCCTTCCTCTTCATCTTCCATTAAGGTCAGACAAGCGTTTCTAAAGTAGTGCTGAATACGCGGTCCAAAGATTTCATCGCCAAATATTTTGATGAAGATTTCCATGGCGTCGATTGATGCACGGTCGCGTTCTTCTGGCGTCTTTGCCTCAAGAAGATTTAGTCCCATCGGCCTTTCGGTATCGGCGGGATCAAAGAGAATCATGTCACGAGCTCGCTCTTTTTGCACAGTTTGCAAAACATCTTCTACCAGATCCCCATGCGGATCGACTAAACAGATTCCGTCTCCATTCCATATATCTTGGCGTGCCATAAACGAAAGCATGACAGATTTACCTGAACCAGATTTACCAATGATGTACTGGTGACGGGTACGATCGTCGCGCAAAATGCGCACTTCCCGCTTTTGTCCGCGATAAACATTGTTGCCGATTAGTACACCATCGACAGGCAGTTCTACAGGTGGCGGAAGCACCTTGTATGCCAGCCATTTGATAACCGGAACCGAGTTGTATTTTGAGTCCGGAAAGTGATAGACAGACGCTAATTCATCTTGAGCCAGTAGGCAACGTTTGTGCAATAAGCCCGGAATACGACGCCGAAAAAGATAGTTCATCAATGGGTTATTGATTCTATCAATGGGAAGAATACGGCGATTCTGAAAGGTATTGTTGTATTGATCGTGATAAATACTGAAAGCGATATTCAGATTGTTTGCGATTTCGGTCGCTCGTTGCGAATTATCTGCTGAACCCACCACACGAATGGATGTGTCGAAGCCCACTTGACCGGCTTTTTCACCAATACGTTTGAAAGCTTCTTCCTTTGGTTGCAGCATTCGGATATATGAATCCCCACCTGAAGCGCCGGGTGCATTCGTACCAACCGCCTTACTTGCCCCCTTAAGTATCATGACGATGAGACTTAAAATCGGGCCAATAATCGGAATGGGTATTTTTATTGGAAGAGGCTTGTTCTTGAAGAGAAGTGTACCCATTTTTTCCGTCGTTTTGTTCCACTTACTATTAGTCACAGGATTAGCGATGATCTGGATGGCGGCTTTTTCGCTTGGAGCCAACTTAGAGAATACGTTAGCAATGTCGTTAAGAGGATCTTGCTCCATGTTTTTGAAGGTATTCACCGGAAACCAGTAGTCCTTTTTGGTAAACATGAAGTATGACTTGATACTTTTCCCCTTCTCAAACAACTCGTATGGCTGCTCTGAAACCTTTACGTCCGCATCGCTGTAAAAGGTAGTAATCTGCTTTTCGACGATGTTTCTGTACTTCTTGTGAACTACTACGTAAAAAGAGAGTTGCTGCTTTTCGGCAAATAGCTCGAAGGATATGTTGTCTGCCTGCCAAATTCTTGTTTTGATGTTGTTCCACAAGTTCAACTCGCGGAGTTCGTACAGAGCTCTATAAAGCTGTGACATGATGGCAACCTTCTCTTTGAAGTCCTTTTCGGTACGTTTTTCCTGGTCGATTTTGGAATCACTACGTGGCAGTTCGATCTTCAGATAGACCAGATGCTTGGCCATTTTATGGACATAAATAAAACGAGCAAGGCGCAAAAGAAGTGGTAAACCATAAAACACAACGGCCAGCACAATAAGCGCCGTTAGCCAGTTTTCTTTTCCCCATACGAGGATCGTCTTTATGATTTTTAGTATTTTTTCTTTGTCCATTGATATTAAAATATCTATGTATTATAGCAAAAATAAGCGAAAAAAGCAACATAGAAGCAGGTCATGGTCGCCCCTTAGACCATTGACACCTGAAGCGAGATGTGCAAGCATAGGAATCCTAGGGGACAAAAGCTTTATTTTCATTTAAATAGAGCCATATTGTCCCCCTCTTTTTGTGTGAGAATACCTTGACTTAAACCGTACTTTATTATATAATAGCCCTCCTAATTCTTTACTCCCATGAAGCGCCCTTCAGAACAGCTAAATCATAGCGTGTTTATTGCTGCCATTCTGGCCATTGCCGCGACAGGCTCCGGAACTCCCCATCGCACTGTCTGCGAAAAAGCTATTAAGGCAGACACTGGGGCTAAAATTGCCCTTGCCATACCTGAGCTAACGGAAGCAGTTAAGCCAAGAGCTCAAGAAACCTGTGAGACTAGAAAGACCCCAGAATCAACTCTGTTTATGGGTGATTCAATCACCGTCGCCTTACCCCATCTGAGCAAAGATTTCCTTAAAATCGACGGTCAAATTTCAATGCTAGCCAAAGGCAGCATGCGAACCAATTGGGGCGTGGCCGAAGCAAAAAGGTTTGTATCTCAAAGAGCCGACAAGCTAGATGACATCCAAAATGCAGTTGTTCTGTTTGGAACCAACGACATTGCCAGTGGTGGTCCGGACTGGACTGCCGAGAAAATCCATGAACGCCTTGAAGAGATTTATCAGATTCTATCTGGAGATGTGGAGAGGATTTATGCGGTCACTATTCCACCTTTCAAAGGGTATAAACCCTTCGAAAAATCTTATGGCCACTTGAATAAAAAACGAGAAGCTATCAACGATCTGATTCGTGCATCCAAGACTCCCTATCACGTTATTGACCTTTGCAAGACTGAAAGTGAAGGAGGGCTGGCCAGCAATGATGATCCGGAAAAATTGATAGCAGGCATCAGTTATGGTGACAAGTTACACATAAAGAAAGAGGAGCTCGCCAAGATTTACCAACGTGAACTGGAGATAGGAAGCGGTAAACAGTGCAATAAATAGTAATGATCCTTAACATAATAGGCTTAACAGGGTTGAAACTTGGTCCGATGCTGACATTTCGTCAGTCATCTGGCCACCAACAACCCTGTTCACAGGAATAAGATCCTAAGAGCACGGCACGAATCACACCCCAACAAGAAGGAGCTCACCATGAGCCAAGATTCCAAGAACAATGGCCCCAAGAAGTGGGCTACTCCAGCGGACACCAAAGCTAGCAGAGCTGCCAAAAGGTGGGCTACTCCAGAGGATACCAAGGCCAAAAGAGCTGCCAATAATGGTCAGCAAGCAGCACTACGCGCACGTCCGCGAAGCGGCATGGGCCTCAAGATCGCCGGCGGTCTCGCTGCACTCGCAGCAATCGTTGGCTTGATCGCCTTCGGTGTTTCGCACAAGTCCGAATCCAACGAGCCCGCCAAGCCTCGCAAGCCTGGCACCGAGCTGATGAATGAGTATGAGAAAGTCGCACTCGCCAACAGAGACCTCGGCGGTGGCCAAATGGTATCCGACTTCCGGAACCATCACCAGAAAGCGCTTGGCTGGCTCAAGGATGGAAACATCACCACTAGCTCGAAGAAGTTGGTGTCCGTCAGGGTCACTGGCGAGGATGGAACAGTTGTAGAGTTCGAAATCATGCCTCACGCGATTCGCTTCGGCGATGACGTGAGCTGGTTCATGTTCCCGCTTGACGGCCCCCATTCGATGGCTGCATGCAAGATGCTGGGTCTCGACCTACCTACGAAGTGGATGTCCCAGGAGCTCCGCATCAAGATCTTCAATGATGGTGGCAAAGTTCGCTTTCTTGCGGACCAGGAAATCAAGGCGCACCTGAAGGAACGCTCAACAGCTAACGATCGTGACTGGTCGTGGAAAGGGCTCGGAAGGCGCAAAGGCCCCAGTGATATGCGGAAGCCTAAAACCATCCGCGCACGCGGCGAGATCCTCTTGAAGCTGCTGGCCGAGAAGAAATGGGATCCCTCAAAGCCCATCTCGGGTCACTTCAAAGAGGTGATTCAGGATCCACGTCAAGCTGCCAAGGGCAAGCTCGCTACCTACCGGGGCTGCGTAGGTGACAAGCCAGCGAAGAACTGGCGGGATGACAAGTGGCTAGGCTGCACTTTTCTTGCCGACAGTCATCCGGAAGACTATCACGACTATTCGCACGGCGTGCGATGTGCCAAGTCGAAGATGAAGGTCGGTCGACTCGAAGGAGATAAGAAGAAATTCGTCTTCAAGGAGATGACCATTGTCGAGTTCTACGCGGTGAAGCACTACCGAAAGGAGTTCTCTCTACCGTCCAAGCTCGATGACGTCGTCTACAAGTACCCCGACCATCTCGTCAAGTGGATGGAGGAGCACAAGTAGTTCACCCCCTGTGAACAGGTCAAACCCGAGCGCCCTCTCATACCCCCGTGGTATGTGAGGCGCTCACCCCCCTAGAGGCCCGTCGTCATTGCGACGCGGGCCTCTTCAACCTATTTGCTTTTAGACATCATCTTCGTTACAATCGCAACCTATTACCGATAGATTAAATGAGTTTCCTTGGAAAAAAATGGATCGTTCAGAATGAGAAGAAAGAGCTCAGTTTAATCGAGAAAATGCTTGAGAACCGTGGCCTTAATACAGAAGAAGAGGTCTATTCTTTTTTCAATTACAGTCTGAACAAGCTTCATGACCCTTTTTTGTTGAAAGACATGGAAAAGGCTGTGGAGAGGCTTAAGGTGGCGATCGAAAAGCAGGAAAAGATTATGATTTTTGGTGATTATGATGTAGATGGCACTTCGGCTACGGCGCTTATTTATGATTTGCTTGAGAAGGTAGGGGCAAATGCTCATTACACCATTCCGGATAGAGAGAATGATGGCTATGGACTCAAAGACTACTTTATTAAGCGCTATGCGGATGAAGGAGTGAATTTGGTTATTACGGTGGATTGTGGAACGGCCAATGTATCTGAGGTAAAGCTCGCAAATGAGCTTGGAATTGATGTCATTGTGACGGATCATCATGACACCCCGGCCATATTGCCTGAACCTTATGCACTGATTAATGCCAAACAACCTGATTGCGATTACCCTAACACAGAACTGAGTGGATCAGCGGTGGCTTACAAGCTGGTTTGCGCTTTGGCGCCATTCTATTTTGATGAAGCAACGACTGCAAAATATTTGTACGCGCAAATGGGCTTAGCAGTACTCGGACTGATTGCTGACATTATGAAACTTACCGGCGAAAATCGGATTATGACCAATAATGGACTTAAGAGTTTGTCGGAAGGCAATCATCCTGGAATCAGGGCCATGCTGGAGGAAGCTGGTATGAAAACAAATGAGATTACTAGTGGCACCGTGGGCTTCTTTTTGGGGCCTCGCATAAATGCTGCTGGAAGATTAGACACTGCTGAGCATGCCCTAGAAGTACTACTGGGGAATACAGAAAAAGTTCCCACTTTAAGTGAATTGAATACAAGGCGGCGAAGTATAGTCGCTGAATTTGTTGAAGAGGCTTCTGAGCAAATTAGAGCGATGGAGAGCATTCCGCATGTTTTGGTAGTGAGTAGTACAAAATGGAATGCTGGTACTCTTGGCCTTATCGCGGGCAGAATGGTGGATGTTTTTCATCGGCCTTGCATCGCCATGCAAGAAAAAGAGGATGAATATGTGGCCTCATGCAGAAGTCTGAATGACTTTGATATTACGGCATTTTTGCGAGGAGAAGCTGGTGAACTTTTTACTTCCTGCGGTGGTCATATGCTTGCTGGTGGCTTTAGCTTACCAAGGGAGAATAAGGATAAAGTAATGAAGATTATCAAAGATAAGGCAGGTAACTATATTGATTTAGATAATTTTCATGGCACCTTAGATCTCGAATGTGAAGTTGATTCGAAGGATTTGAATTTTGCGGTTTCAGAGAACATTCGTAAATTTGAACCCTTCGGAAATGGCAATGCTGAGCCAACTCTGGTTGTCAGGAATGCCAAAATACTTGGTGTAAAACCAGTTGGGAAAAGTGGTGAGCATCTTCAATTCCCTGTGCAAGTTGGTGATAAGAAGTTTCAGGCAATCGCCTTTCGTTTTGGGGAACATCTTGATAAAATTAATCCCGAAAATAATTACGACATCGCCTTCAATCTGGAAATCAATGAATGGCAAGGCTATAAGAAGCTGCAGCTGCGAGTCGTAGACCTAAAAGAATCCAGCTAAATGAATTTAAAACTCATCCTAAAGGACGGCCATGAAATTGTTGGTGAGTCCTTTGGTTTTTCGCCGAAGAAAGGTGATAGCGTGGATGGCGAAGTTGTTTTTAATACTGGCATGGTTGGTTACCCCGAGACTTTTACTGACCCTAGTTACAGGGGGCAGATTTTAGTACTGACTTACCCCATGATTGGAAACTACGGAGTAGCTGGTGAATGTGACGAGAGTGGTGTGAGTAAACGATTTGAAAGCACAAAGATCCATTTGCGAGGCCTGATTATTAGTGAAGAGTGTGAAGCTCATTCCCATTGGGAAGCGAAGAAGAGTTTGGCGGCCTTTTTGAAGCGCCATAAAATACCGGCCATTAAAGGCGTGGACACTCGCGCCTTAACTCAGAAGTTACGAGAACATGGAGTGATGCTGGGGAAGATCGCCCATGAATCAGTTCATTTTAACAAGAATACCCATTTTGAAGATCCCAATGCCACAAATTTAGTGGCTCAGGTGTCTGTAAAAAAGAAGTCAGTTTTAAAGCCCAAGGGCAAGGTGAAAGCCACGGTGGCGCTGATCGATTGCGGTATTAAACACAACATCATTCGTAACTTTTTGGAACGTGGCGTAAGGGTAATTAGGTTGCCTTGGAATTATGATCTTTCGACTGTAAAAGAAAAGTATGATGGTGTATTTGTTTCGAATGGCCCTGGTGATCCGGAAACTGTAGACAAAACAGCCGAGTCAGTTAAATGGGCCATGAAAGAGAATAAAGTGATTTTTGGAATATGCCTTGGTTCTCAAGTGATGGGACTAGCCGCTGGTGCCAAGACCTATAAACTTAAATATGGCCATCGCAGCGCGAATCAGCCCTGTACAGACATTATTAATGATAAAGGGCAACGCTGCTATATAACGTCTCAGAATCACGGCTATGCGGTTAATGAGAAGACCCTACCAAAAGGCTGGAAGGTTTGGTTCCGAAATGCCAATGATGGGACTGTTGAGGGTATCAAACATACAAGCAAGCCATGGTCGTCAGTTCAGTTTCATCCTGAAGCTAGTCCCGGCCCAGAAGATGCCGCCTATTTGTTCGACAAGTTTATTGATCAGATGATTTAATTCCTACAAGGATTTGATTGTATCGAGGTTGACCTCATTCAATTGTTTGACGATTTTGTCTGCGGCTCCATATCGACCAATATTCGAATCTTCAAAGTTATCGGGGCAGACAATGCATTTCATGCCTGCTGATTTTGCAGCTTGTAAGCCAGCTGACGAGTCCTCAAAAACCAAGCAGTCCTCAGGTTCAACCTTCATTATTTTTGCAGCATGTAAAAAGACATCTGGATGTGGCTTTCCTCTTTCCATATCAATATCTGAAATTAGATGTTCAAATTTATCCTTTAGATTAAACCTCTCTAGACTCAGCTCTATTGACTCAATACGTGAGGCGGATGCGACCACCAAGGGGAATTTTTTATACAATAAATTAACCAATTCCTTTGCCCCTGGCTTAAGCTTCATCTTTGACTGAATTAGGTCTTCATAGATAACCTTCTTTTCAGCACGAATTTTCTGATAATCCAAATCTAGATTACGATTTTCGATCCATGCCTTAGGCCCTCCAGGCCCATGAATCCAATGGTCAATCCAATCTTGCCTGCTGATAGGTTCTCCATATTGAGAAAAAACCTTGCCGTAAGCTTCGTACTGTAATGACTGAGAATCAACCAGCAGGCCGTCAAGATCGAATATTATTAGCTTAATCATGGCCTTATTTTATCACCACCAATGGCGACCCACCTACCCTCTTTCTGAGCACTATACAAATTGATGTCACTGAGACATGTATTTGTATAAATAGTTTTTCTATTTTGGCTTATTTAAGCCTTTTTCATTATTGGATCATGCAAAAAAGATGTCACTGATACATTAATATGTATAATGGCCTCTTCACGTATATCCTTAACCCCCACAATATTATGGCAAAGTACAAGCAATTAACGATTCGCCTGGATCACGAGGTGCACAGAAATGCCAAATGGAAGGCTGACAAGCTAGGCCTCCCTTTGGCGACACTTGTCAGAGTCTTTTTGAAAGCATTCTCAACGCAAAGAGGAGCTGGCTTTTACATTGGCGATCAGGATTTGGCTCATCTTTTTAATAAATGGATGGACAAGAGACAATTTGAAAAAATGAGGGGAGGCCGCGTGGCGGTCATCGGACCAAGATTGAAAGATATTTTTGAGCTTTCGGATTTGAAGTGAGTTTGTAGTTAAAATTATTGACGACAAAAATGTTAGCCATTATACTGGCTTTGTTAACTAAAGTCTTGGGGAGGTAACATCTACAAAAGACCCACCAAGATCTTTGTCTAAAAAAATAAATAAAATAAAAGCATTATGGCCACTCTGTCCACCACGTATGTCGATCGGGATGAAGCAAGTTCAATCCTAAAAGTTTCTACTCGAACCGTCGATAGGTATATTCGTAAATTCCGCTTCAAGACTCGCAAAGATGGACGTCGCGTGCTTATTAAGCGTAACGATGTAGATAAGATTATTGAGAGGCATATTGGACAGTTTGTAGACATAAAGTTGACAATGTTGGACAAACAAGTGGACAGCCAAAAAGAGGCTAAAATTGAGGTAAAAGACCTTAAAGTAGAGTCTGTTAAGAAGTCCGATAAGGAGGAGGGAGTTTATCAAGGTTTATACATTGAGACGAAGAATGAGCTAAAAGAAAAACAGGGAAGATTGGATGCTGCAACTTATAGAGTTGGTCAATTGGAAGCTCAGGTTGAGACTATGGTTCCTATGCTGGACTACACTCGAAAAGAAAAGGAATTGAAAGAAGCTAAGGGTGCCATTGAACAAAAAGAATTGGAGAAGCTTCATGAACTACGAAAAATGGAACACAAGTTGAAGAATGAGCGAATGGCAAAATGGATTTATCTTTCTCTTGTCGGATTACTTCTTGTAGCTGAACCAGTCCTTTTCCTTTTCTGGGCCTTCGGGTAAAATCTGTATATGATTATTACAAACTTTAAAACTTACGAATCAGCGACGGGAGAAGCTGCTATGGCTTTGGCGAAGGTTCATGAAGAGGTCGCGCGCGAAACGGGCGCTGATATTCAGGTGGCCGTGCAGGCCATGGATTTGGCTGTATTAAGCCATGAACTGGACATTCCTGTGCTGGCTCAGCACGTGGATCCGGTGGGATTCGGAGGCAATACTGGACACATTTTGCCTGAGAGCGTCCAAATGGCAGGCGCGGCGGGCACAATACTCAACCACTCCGAAAGACGCCTTGAACGCGAAGTTTTGAAAGCGTCTATTCAAAGAGCCAAGGAAATTGGCTTAAAGACTATCGTTTGTGCACAAGACCCAGAAGAAGGAGCAAGCTTTTTGGAATTTGATCCGGATTATATTGCAGTTGAGCCGCCAGAACTTATAGGTGGTGATATTTCGGTTTCGACCGCTCAACCTGAGATTATTGAAAATGCGGCAAAACTTATTGGTAGTGAAAAGCTGCTTGTTGGAGCTGGTGTGAAAAATGGAGAGGATGTTCGTCTCGCAATTAAATTGGGAGCCAAAGGAGTTCTTCTGGCGAGTGGCGTAACAAAGGCAGCTGACCCAAAGGCTGTGCTGATGGACCTGGTTAGTGGTTTACAAACTTCTTAAGATATAAATATGAGCTTAGATTATTTTTTAGAACTATTGCAAGCAAGCTATCTTGGCAACACTATGCAGAGTTATTTAGTGGCCTTAGGTATTTTTGTTGTCTCACTGCTGTTTTTTCAGCTTCTGAAGAACAGGATATTTGTTAAACTCGAGGAATGGGCACAAAAAACCAAGACGGATCTTGATGATGAGATGATTCGGACATTGGAAACAATTCCTAGGATGCTCTATTTTATTGCTGCCCTATATATTGCTTTTCAATTTCTTACATTACATTCGGTAGTCGAAAAGGGTGTTGAGGTTATTCTGATTATTTTGCTTATCTATTGGGCAACCAAAGTTGTAAGCGAACTTATTGAATATAGCCTATATAAGGTGGCAAAGAACCAAAATGGGAAGCGTCAAAAGAATACAACCTACTTTGCATTGAGCCTGATGGCTAAAATTGTTCTTTGGAGTACGGGTCTGCTTCTGATTCTTTCTAACCTGGGGGTGAATATTTCAGCTCTGGTGGCCAGCTTAGGAATTGGGGGAATCGCCATTGCTCTAGCGGTACAGAATATTCTAGGTGATATTTTCAGCTCATTTTCACTTTATTTGGATAAGCCATTTGAAGTTGGGGACTTTATTATTATTGGTGAGCATCAGGGAACTGTGAAGAAGATTGGCTTAAAGACAACCCGTATAGAGGCTTTGCAAGGCGAGGAAATTGTGATTTCGAATAATGAGCTGACCAGCTCGCGAGTACGAAATTTTAAGCGAATGAAGAAGAGAAGAGTCGTTTTTGCACTTGGCGTTGTTTATCACACTCCTAGTAAGACGCTCAAGAAGATTCCTAAAATTATGAAAGATGTCATAGGAGGAG
>JAJDCF010000051.1 GCA_029260955.1 Patescibacteria group bacterium
GCTTAAACACGGCGACTTCCTCGTGAGCAGCATAGCTTTTGTCTGCAGTGGTCAAATAACGGCTTTCTCCAGCCTCAGATTCCACCACAAACTCGTGACAGTAATCCCCTCCTATATAACCATTGTCCGATTCGATCACCGAAGTCTTTAGGCCCACTCGCTCAAAAATACGGGTGTAGGTATCCCACATACTTTGATATTCCTTTTTAAAATCTGCCTCATCGACATGAAAAGAATAAGCATCTTTCATCAAGAACTCGCGAACGCGAAGCAGTCCACCCCGAGCCCGCAGTTCATCACGGAATTTTTGCGAAAACTGATAGATATTAAAAGGAAGGTCCTTATAACTGATATTAAACTTGCGAACCACATCCACCATCATCTCTTCAGCCGTACCGCCAAGAGCAAAGGCAGCTCCACGTTGATCCTGGATACTCATAAGCTCAAATCCAACAGAATTGGCACGATTGGTCTCCTCCCACAGTTCCATAGGATGAAGTACAGGCGTGATCATCTTTTGTGCGCCTGCCCTGTCCATTTCTTCCTCAACAATCTTCACGATTTTATCGCGCACACGAATACCGAGCGGTAAAAAATAATAGCGCCCAGCAACAGACTCGCGAATAAAACCGCCCTGGTAAAGTAGCTTGTGACTGGCAAGTTTTACGTTACCAGAAACCTCTTTAACTGTTTTTCCAAATAGTTTTGAATATCTCATACAGGATTGATTTTAATCTTTAATCTCGTTGCAGTAAAGTAATAGATTTGTTAGCATGAGCGCAGATTAAATAGAAAAAATGAATAAAAACATATCACGCCTCAAAAAATTCCTACCAGCCATATTTCTTGGCTTCTTTTTACTGTTCACATTGGCACCTCTGGCAATGGCTCAAGGCTTCTCACCACCGTCTGTATTACCTGGTGACGACGCCAACATTGGCGGTTACGGAGACGCTTGTGTAGGGCTAGCAGGCATGATTAGATCCGGCGATCTTTCTCTCAGGCAAATCCCCTGCTTCATTAAATTCTTCTCCCAAACCCTAATTGCCATAGCAGGTTCTATTTCAGTTATTTTTGTCATGGTTGGCGGATACCAATACACGATCGCAGGTGAAGCGCAACACGCAGAGGCGAAGAAAACGATCACTTACGCCCTGGTAGGACTGGCAGTAAGCCTGCTGGCATGGGTTTTGGTCGACGTAGTATTACAGTTAGCCACCGAATAAATCATTAATTAGCTTTCTTTATGAGCAAGAAGAAAAGACACCACAAGCACACTTCATTTTTCAAAAAATCTCAGAAGAAGATTAATGAGCTTAGAAAAAAACTTCAGTCATTGGCCAAAAAGGAGGAACACCTTGAGGAGGAGCATTACATTCATAAACACGTGGGATCCCCAACAAAAGAGGTTAGAATAACCCTTTCTGTCGAATCAGTGGTCAAAGCCACCATTGCTATATTCCTGCTCATTGCCTTCGTTCAGGTGCTCGGCATGATAAAGAGCATTATTATAATCTTTTTAGTAGCTCTTTTTCTTTCGGCTACTATTAATCCAGCCGTAGATAAACTGCATAGCTATAAAATTCCGCGCGCACTGGGCATTGTACTGATCTACATCATGGTTATTGGCATTTTTGTGGTGATGTTCTCCAATTTGGTACCTATTATTGCCGAACAAATCGAACAACTAGCCCTGAGTGTGAGAGATATGATTCAGAATTTGGTCACCAATCCCAATCAGGACTCCTGGTTCATGAAGCAAATCCAGCCTTTTGCCGATCAAATTTGGCAAAACATAGACCAGGCTGAATTGATCTCTCAAGTCAGCAACACCCTAAAGGGAATTGCGTCGCAGCTAACAAACTTTGCAGGCAACGCGATTGGAGCCATCTTCACCATCTTCAACGGCATCTTCAATTTACTGCTAGTGCTCATCATCACCTTCTTTATGGTGGCCAACTCCAAGCATACCAGTGATTTCTTCCACTCACTTTTTCCTCGCAAATACTCTGCCTACATATCGCTAAAAAGTAAGCAGATTAGCACCAGAATCGGTGAATGGATTCGCGGACAGTTGCTCCTGGCCTTAGCCATGGGCTTCCTCACATTTGTTGTCTTTTCCGCAATTGGATTGAATTACGCACTGACACTTGCCCTACTTTCCGCCTTAGCCGAATTCATCCCTTATTTGGGCCCACTAATTACCTTTGCCTCTGCCGCCCTAATTGCTTTGAACCAAGACCCCGTTCTTGTTCTGTGGCTCATTCCCGCCTATGCCATCATGCAGTTCTTGGAAGGTAACATTCTGGTGCCACTCATTGTGGGAAGATCGGTTGGCCTCAATCCGATTATCGTGATCTTTGCTTTGCTTTCTGGAGCCACCATTGGAGTAAAAATAGGTGGAAGCTTTGGACTAGGTTTAGTTGGCATGATCATTGCTGTACCAACCGCAAATATTATTTCGCTTTTTGTGGAGGACTACACTGGAAAACATAAATCCTAGTTGACTGAAAGAACAAAAATACTTATGATTCATCTCCTAAGTTTATTTTTGTAATTGCCCCCAATTATGAGTGAAGCCCCAAATCAAACCATAAAAGTCGACATAGCTACGAGTCATGAATTAGCTAAAATAGAGGACAGTGAAGGTAGCCGAGCACGTATTATAGTTACACTTTTGGAAAGTGAGTTTAATGGTGATTGCTCTTTCTCAAAAAATATAATAGGGGTACGTCTTGCAGACAGTACGCTCATACTCACTGCCACCGTAAAAAAATCGATCGAAGTCGCTTTTCGAAAGAGGGTCGTTGAACTCGGATTATCTGCAAAATAAATAGTGCTAGAATAAGCACATGAAACTGCTGCTCAATGAAATCTTCTACTCCATTCAAGGAGAAGGGCCAAATGTTGGTCGCCCTTCCATTTTTTTGCGCTTGGGCGGCTGTAATTTAGCCTGCAGTTGGTGTGACAGCAAATTCACGTGGGATCCAAAGGTATCTGACAACAAACTGGTCACAATCGATTCAACAATCAAGAAAATCAAATCCTTCCCCTGCAAGCACTTGGTGATCACCGGAGGAGAGCCCATGATGCAACAAGATAAGATAGCTGTCATTCTAAAAAGGCTTCCAGGCTACACTGCAGAAGTTGAAACAAATGGCAGTATTAGCTCTAAAATAAGCCCTTTAGTTGAACAAATTAATTGTTCACCAAAGCTCAGCAACTCCGGCAACAAATCTTACCCTCTCAAAATCAAACCGAGCAATAAAAAGGCCATCTACAAATTTGTAGTGCAGAAGAAAAGCGACCTAAAAGAGATCAAATCCTATATAAAATCGAATAAAATCCTCCAAAGTAAGGTCTATTTGATGCCAGAAGGCATAAAACGGTCAGAAATCCTCACGCGATCCAAATGGCTGATCAAAATCTGCAAAAAAGAAGGCTACAATTTTACGCCCCGACTTCATATAATGCTCTACAACGACAAGCGAGGTATATAACTTTTTAGTGATATGCGGATTAGATGTATAATCAGTACCCTAATCGTATGTGTATTACGCACATAGCACAAAATGACTATGGCGACTCCTCGCAATAATCAGGCTATCGTCCTTCATTCGGGAGGACAAGATTCAACCACCTGTTTGGCATGGGCTTTGAAGAAGTTTGAAAAAGTCCATATGATCAGCTTTGACTATGGTCAGCGGCACAAAAGAGAATTAAAAGCAGCCAAAACAATCGCCAAAAAGCTGAATCTAACCCATGAAACTATCAAACTCCCCTTCCTCAGCCAGCTAACAAGCAATGCGCTCACCGATAAGACGATAAAAGTGAAAGCGGGCAGCAAAAACGAACTTCCCAGCACCTTTGTAGAAGGCAGAAACATGGTTTTTTTAGCAACAGCTGCCATTTATGCTAAACAAAAGGGTATTCCAAATCTAGTAATCGGCGTTTGCCAAACAGACTACAGTGGCTACCCAGACTGCCGCGATGACTTCATTAAGTCCATCGAAAAAACGCTGCAATTAGCCATGGAATTCCCCTTTAAGGTTCACACACCCTTGATGTTCCTGACAAAGGCAGAAACCGTGCAGATGATGCAAAAACTTGGCAGTTTAGAGCTACTTAAGTACACTCATACCTGCTACGAAGGCCGAGAACTCGCCTGCGGATTATGCCCCGCCTGCAAACTCAGGCTAAAAGGCTTCAGAATGGCAAAAGTCAAAGACCCCATAAAATATGAGTCAAAAACGTTACCAAGAAAATAAGGATTACACGCAGGAGGATCTCAAAAAGATTCAAAGTCAGATAAGGAAGGCTGCACCGCTTGAAACTTTCAGCTTTGAAGAGCTCAGCCACGGCGAACACTGGGTTTCGATCAGCTCCCCGGAATTCACCGCCATCTGTCCCTTTTCTGATTATCCGGATTTCGGCTCAGTAACGATCAATTACGTTCCAAACGATAAATGCCTGGAGCTCAAATCCTTCAAGATGTACATCAATGCCTTCCGCGACATCAAAATCTTCCACGAAGCGGTCACAGAAGTCATTTTTGCCGACTTTTTGGAAGCTGTGGAGCCAAAAAAAGCTCATATAGCCGTGGATATGAACGTGCGCGGCAACGTGAAGACCATTTGCGAGAAGAAGTTCAAGTGCTAAACAAGTAAACAAATCTCTCCATTTTTATAAGCTAACCATAATTAATTATGGAATTCATTAATTCTCTGGCCCAGTATAACGATGTTGGCCTACTAGTTCTCCGCCTGGCGGTGGCTATTATGTTCATTTATCACTCCGTGCCTAAGCTCATGAAACCTAAAATGGTTGCTAAAATGCTTGGAGCACCTAGCGCTGTTGCTTTGATGATGGGCGTATTGGAACTAGCCGGTGGAGTCGCTTTAGTAGTTGGTTACCAAATGCAACTAGCAGCCCTTGTACTAGGTGTATTCATGGTTGGTGCCGTCGGAATTAAAATGATTAT
>JAJDCF010000052.1 GCA_029260955.1 Patescibacteria group bacterium
TGTTTGAAGTAATCAATTCGCTCTTTAATGGTTTTCCAGTTAGTAAGCAAGCCCGGAATCCATTTGTCAGTAACAATGGGCATACCGGTTTCTTCCTTGATCTCATAAAGAAACTTGCGACACTGCTGCTTGGTTCCTACAAAAAGAATCTCTTTCTTTTCCTTAGCCATTCTATTAAGAAAATCTAAGGCGAAAACCAACTTGTCAGCGGATTTTTTCAAATCAAAAATATGAATCCCGTGACGAGCGCCGTAAATATAAGGCTTCATCTTAGGGTTCCATCGGCTGGTCGGATGACCAAAGTGCACGGCATTAGCAGCCATGTCTTTTAACGAAATATCACTCATAATCCTTGGGGTTAACACTTAATTTCGTCGCTTCGACTCTTGAGTCCCCCATTCGAGGGGCAGGATGAGCCGATCGGAAACCAAGCTGATTTAAATAATGCCAAAAAAGTCTACCAGAGCTGAGCAGCAAAAGCAAAAGTAATTCATTACTACTCAAAGCTTTACAAATTCCTAAAAATACGTACAATCATTACCATTGCCTAACCAAATCATCATGCCCTCACTCTATATACCAAACTCTAGCAAAACTACTCTGCGCAAGGTTTTGCAAGAATATTTACCCTCGAGCGAACATACAAGCGAAGAGGCAGATGCTGGCGTAAGATTCATCAGAAACCTTGCCAGGCAAATACTTAAAGGAAACGAAGACCTTGCAGATATTGAGTTTGATAGTGTGCACAAGCGAAGAGTCGGCAAACGCATCCTTGATTTTATGCAAAACGACTTCACAAAAGCCCTCAGACAAGCAAAAATCGATGCCAAAGGCGAAGTAACTGAAGGTGACCTTGTCAGACTTGTTTCAGATAAAATTGGACAAGAATTAGGAAAAGACATTCGAGACAGGGTAAAGCATGCTCTTGGTGTCGTTCCTGTATGGAAATAATTTTCATCCTTTACAAATACAAAAACTGAGTTAAGATAGTACCGAAATCCCCAAAAACAAAATTATGAAGCCAGCCACCTATTCAAATCTAAAAAGAATACTTTCAAAATACGATCCACCTGAAAAAGCTGGCGAAGAAGCATCAGTGGAAGTTGAACGTATGAGAGAGGCCGCAAAAACAATCCTAGAAGTATATAAAGTGACAAATCACGACGCACCAACTTCACGCTTTTTTCAATACATGGAGACAGAAGTCGTAGGTGATCTTGATAGTGTTATGCAGCAAATAGCCTCAGGTGTTGAAATAAGTAGAGAAAAAATTAGAGTGCTAGCAATAAATATTAGCAATAGAGCCTTCGACGCGTTTCATGCGACTATCCAGGCCGAAAATAAGGCCCGCCTAGAGGCTAAAGCAGACCGTGCTGCTGCTGCCTAGCTCCACCACCGATTCCGTGGATTTTTTATGAAAAGATCAAGTATACAACTAACTTGATTTATTTTGTTTTTTGTTGTCTAATTATAAGCAGAGACCTATCAATAATTCAAGCAACATGCCTGAAGTTCGAAATTCTGACCATCGTTATGAGAAAAGACCTACAAATCCGGTCAATATGACTCGCGCTGCCATTGCAGCTATGTTATTGGCTTTAGCAGCTTGCGGCAGCAGAACAGATTTAACAGTAGCACCCAAGGATGCTCCTCCACACGAACCTCGTGACCCCTTTGAGTGTCCTTGTGGCTATACAGACCCTGTTCCAACCGCTGAGCCAGGTGGGATAGTTGATGGTTACAAAGGTGATGGTGGTAATGACACCGGATATTTTGAAACAGGCGGTGCTGGCGGCAAGGGAGGAAGCGATGGTATAGGTGGACAAGGCGGAGAAGGCGGTAATCTTTAAAGAAAAGTTAATCCAAGCCATGCCCGAAACACCAACTGACACAGATGAAAGTTGCACCCTGAGAGTATCCTACATAGAGGAGCTCAATCTGAAATATGGTAAGAATCTGACAAGGCTGATCATGCACTTAAAAGATCCAGAACTTAGCGCTCTGGAGATGTTTGCCAATGGAGTCATCACTCTTCGTGAACTACCAAGCAATTTAAAGCCGCTTGGAAAGAAGATTTTGGATAGACACCCAATGAGCTGTACCGCACTATTTAGTCATATAACAGGTCAAATGCTTACAAGAAGAAAAAGGGCAGAAGCAATACTCAAGTTTAGTGAAAAACACTCTAGCTCTTCAGCAACTCCACCACCGACTCCATGTGATTGGTTTGAGGAAAAAGATCAAAAAGAGCTGCAGACCTGATTTTGTAGTCACTAAATTTCGGTAAGTCCTTGCCAAGCTGTTCGACATTACACGAAATGTAAATAATCTTCTCCGGCTTCAGCTTCCTTAACTGAATAATGGTTTCTTCATGCATTCCGGACCGGGGTGGATCGGTAACCACATATAGCTCTTTCTCTGGCAGCCTCACCTGTTTTAAACGTTTGGCATCCATGCAAATTGCCTCTACGTTGCTAAGGCTATTGCGTTCTATGTTTGCCTTGGCCGCCACCGTACAAGCCTCGAAGTCTTCGATTGATGTTACTTTGTGAAACAGACCCGCATTCACGATTCCAAAAGCGCCCACACCACCATAAAGATCGAGCAAGTGAGCATAATCCCCTCTCTCATAGCCTTTTAACAAATTATGAACATACTCATGCATCTTTTCCGCCATCACCGAGTTATTCTGAAAAAAGCCCTGAGCTGAGTAATGTAAAGTCTTTCCCATCAGGGTTTCTTCGAGCATATCTGAACCCTTAACCACCTCAAAATCCGTGCCGAAGCTCTGAGAACTCTTGGCTTTCATATTGGTAATAAGCACGTTGTTGGCAGTCGAAACCTTGGCATACACCTTCACTTTCTCGACTGCCAGGTTATATCTTTCAGACTGCTTGTTTAGAACGATGGAAACCGATGAATCATTCTGGGGTGTGCGAATCGTAGCGTATTTATAAGTACCTTCGTGTGTTTTGACATTAAAATAATCAAAATCAGGCCCAAAGAACTCATTGATCTCGATGATCAGTTCATTCAAGCGGTTATTTGAGATCACACACTGTTTTACAGGCAGAGTTCTCCACCATTTTCCTTTTTCTTTGAACCCAAGTCCCCCACTTGTAAAAACCATGTCCATTCGATTTCTGTAAAACCACTCTTCATCAGAAAAAACCTGAATGTCAGAATATCCAGCTAGCTCGTGAATGAGCCGTGTTTTTTTGTTATCAAGCTGCATTTGGTAAGTAATGTGCTGAGTCGCACATCCACCACAATTACGACCCACACCAGGCGGGAGTTTTTCTTCCGGTTCTTTTTCGCGTGGGTCCGCAAAGTAGGGACATTTGGGTTCTCTCATAGCCAAAACATGCTAAACTAATTTTCGGTATGAATAAACCCAAAGTCACCGTCGGCGTTCTTCTGTTTAACGACACCAAGTATCTGGCTCACAGCCTGACCAGTTTGCTGAATCAGGATTTCGAGAGCATTGAGTACCGAATTCGCGACCAAAGTCCGAATGGAGAGGTAATTGACTATATAAAGGAAGCTCATCCTGAGTTTTTTCATAAAGCCATCATAACCCGTGGCGAAAATCTGATGCACTGCGGAGGCCACAACGCCCTGATACGCGAAATGAAAGGTGAATATTATGTCTGCGCCAGCAACGACATGCTCTACCCTAAAGATTTTGTTAGCAGAATTGTCCGTGGAATGGAGGGCGCTGAGCCAAAACGCTATGTAGCCACCTGCAAGCTTATGCAGTGGGACTACAAAAAGATGCTAGCTGGTGATGAAGAAGGCTCAAAAACAAGCAAAGTCGACAGTTTCGGCATAGGAATAACCCAAGGTCATCGCTTTTATGATATCGGCCAGGGTAAAGAGGAATCAGAGGTGACTATTCCTGAAAAAATGTTAGGACCCTCAGGAGCCCTGGCTGTTTACCACAAGAAAGCACTGGATGAAGTGGGCTTCAAGAATAGAAAAGGTCAAATCGAATATTTTGATGAAAATCTTCACTACAAAGGTGATGTTGATTTGGCTTATCGTCTCAGCTGGGCAGGTTTCCCCTGCTACCTGGCAAAGGACGTAAAGGTTTACCATGACCGCCAACTTGGTGAAAAGGGAAAAGGCGCCCTAGACAAGCTTAAA
>JAJDCF010000053.1 GCA_029260955.1 Patescibacteria group bacterium
CGCTCGCTTATCCAACGGGCCCCAAAGCGTTTTGCGAGTAGCCAAGAGCTTGATGCCCTTTGGTGTTTTTGTGCTGAGCCTTTTGGTTTTGGTGGCCACTCCGCTCATGCGCTGAAGAAGGTTGAGCAAAGTTCTTTCTGAACTCAGGATGACTGAAGCACGCCCTGAAAATTCCAATACAACCGTCTTTTTTTTGAGCTTAGCACCGTCTTTTTTTGCCTTCAAAATTTTAATTCCCAATTTATCTAGAAACCATTCGGCCTCCTGTATGCCTGCCAAAATGCCATCCTCGTTAGCTGTGATTTTGGCTTTGATTTTTTGGCGTCCAGATCCTAAAAAGGCCTTAGTGCTAACGTCAATACCAGGATGATCCAGTTCGTAGGCTTCCCAAACGTAAAGTTCTACGGCGTCTAAATAGGCATCATTTTTAATGCTGAGCTCTGTGTGTGCGTCCATGAAAAACATAAGCAAATTTATTTATGCGCCTATTATACACTTTTTTAGTTACTACTATTCCATTTTTTATGAAATTCAGGCACCACCGCGAAAAGGAAATTAAGGTGATCTCTGATTGCCTCGATACCTGTCATTTCCAGATCAGCTTCTGAACCTGCCATGTAAGTGAGACGATCAAATCCTTTTTGAGAAAGGGCCGCCAATTCTCGCTTTGCTTCGTCTGACCTTTCATCAAAACACTCCTGGAACACCGGATCTGTAATCTGACTGCGTAATGCTGCTATGTCAGCCTCTGTAACATCGGCAACTAAATCTGAGCGCCAGCGCCTGGCTGATGGATTTGGCATATTGTGATTACTTTAGACTTGCGTCGCTGCAATAAAGTCTTTGGACTTCTTGTAGCTTTGGTCGTCTATTTTCCCATTTTCATGCAAAATGTCAAGCAGTTCGTTTATGCCAATAACGCTGTGGAGCTTAAAACCTTTTTCCTCGAGCAATCGTCCTCCGCCCTGTTCGCGGTCGACAAGTACCAGGAAGTCAGTGATTTTGAGTCCGGAAGCCTCGAAAGGCTCAATTGTCTCGAACTTACTACCACCTGTAGTGATCAGGTCGTCAATGATAAGAGCGGTGTCACCTTCTTTAAATACTCCCTCGAGCTTCTTTTTGGTCCCGTAGTCCTTTACTTCCTTTCGCGCATAAACCATTGGCCAATCTTGGTCGATTGATATGGCTGTGGCAATTGGCAAAGCCGTGTACGGAATTCCTGCAATAACGTCGAACGTGAGCTCTTTGGCCATTTCTACCATAGCCTCGCTAATCAACTTGAGGACTTTGGGGTATGAAATAAGTAAACGTAAATCGATGTATATAGGAGATACAATCCCTGATTTAAGGGTAAATTCGCCAAATTTTACCGCGCCAATCTCGTGCAGAGCCAGCGCAATTTCTTGTTTTTTGGACATAGCTTTATTGGTTATAGATCGGCAACAATTATAGCACATCTGTTTTCCGTTTCTTATTTTGATGCGCTTCTATTATAATTTGCTTGTGTGTATGGAAAAATAAAGTAAAAAAATATGAAAATCGTTATTATTGGCGGCGGAGAAAAGGGACTTGCTCTGGCAAATCTACTTAGCAATGAGCACCAAGTCACACTAATCGAGCAAGATGAAGATAGGGCAAAGCTAATTGCTACAAAAACTCAGGTTTTGGTTCTTCAGGGTGATGGTGGAGATATTTCCCTATTAAAACAGGCAAACGTTAGTGAGTCAGATTATGTGGTTACCACTGCTGACGATAAAACCAACCTTGTTGTTTGCCAAATCGCGAAAAATGAGAAAGTGCCCCATATCGTTTCTCTGGTAAATGAATCGAAAAATGAAGAGCTCTTTAGCAAACTCGAAATAACCAATCTTGTTTTTGTAGTTGGTACGATTGTTTCAGCGATTCAGAGAATTATTATGCAAAAAGGCACGGAGAATATCATTAGCCAGTTAGGACTTGGAGAAATGCAGGTTACAAAAGTGGCCGTTGCTGAAGGATGCAAGGCTGAAGGGCAGGAAGCTAAGCTAAAAAATGCCGAAATACTTGCCATCTACCGAGCTGGCAAACTTATCAGGGAGACAAAGGAGGAGAAGCTACTCAAGGATGACACTGTTCTTCTTGCTGTAGCTCCAAAGAATTTGGAAGATCTGAATAAACTTTTTTCTACCGATGAGAATACTGCTGCGTAATCTTGGCTACCTTCTTGTTATTTCGTCCTTTTTTCGATTTGTGCCGATTGTCACAGGATTAATTTACAAGGAAGACATTAAGGGATTTTTGTTTACTTTTGGGCTCTCTTTAGTATTGGGGGTCGTCCTGGTTCTATTTAGTAACCCTAAGGAAACCACTAAAACCATGACCCTGACTCAGGGGCTAATGCTTGGTGCCCTGGCTTTTATTCTTCTTCCTGCAATCGGCATGATCACCTACTTGCCAAGTATGGACTACAACTATTTAAATGCTTATTTTGAGGCAATTTCGGGTTTTACTACAACAGGAATTACAGTTTATAGTTCGCTGGAAGATCTACCCAGAAGCCTACTTCTGTGGCGTGCCGAAACACAATGGATGGGAGGAATTGGAATCATTATCATCTTTCTGTTTCTTTTTAGTGGCAGGCGCAAAGGCCAGCAGAAGGTGGCAGACCTGGAGGAAGCTAGCGAGGCCTCCATGGCTCTGTATCAGGCTCAGGGATTTAATCAGAAATTGGAAGGTGGCCTTCGAAACACTTTGGCCATTGTCATGGCTATTTATGTGGGATACACCCTGCTCGGCATTCTTTTGCTCTGGCTCACTGGCATGCCCTTGTATGATTCAATCGCTATGTCTTTCAGCTCTCTTTCGACCGGAGGATTTAGTGTTCACGATGAGTTTTATACGAACGGCTGGCAGCTGTTTATACTGTCCGTCATCATGATTTTGGGATCAATATCCTTTATTGTGCATTACAAAATTCTGCAAGCTAAATGGAAGGACTTCTTTCTGAGCTTCGAGAAGAATATATTTTTACTCATTCTTCTGATCGCTGGCCTTTTGACCTTAACTGTTACGATCGATATAAAGATTGCTTTTTTTGAGCTGGTTTCTGCATTTACTACCACTGGATATGGAGTCAGTGAATATGCTTTGCTCCCTTCACTTTTTATTTTTATGATGATGCTGGGCATGATTATGGGTGGCTCATCAGCCAGTACATCGGGTGGTATCAAGGTCTTCCGATTGTATTACCTCTTTCGGGCGATTCCCTGGCACATCAAAAAACTGTCTAACCCACCAAGCGCGGTCATCCCTCTTCAGATTCATGGTGAAGAAACAACTGAAAAGGACTTGAGCAATATTGCCATTTTCGTTGTTTCGTACTTTATAGTACTAGTCTTTGGTACGATGATTTTTATGCTCTATGGCTTTGGCTTCTTTGATGCATCCTTTCAGATAATTTCATCATTAGGAAACGTAGGCCTGCAATCAGTTGAGATTATTGCCTTGAACCCACTTCTGAAAGTAATTCTGATCATTGCTATGCTCTTTGGACGTCTCGAAATCTTTCCTATCTTGATTCTTTTGAGACAGGCCTTTAAGAAATAAGTGTAAGTCACCATTTTACTTAAATCTTTTCAGCCTCAGTGCATTCAGAACCACCGAAACCGAACTAAAGGCCATAGCACCTGCCGAGAAGGCAGGGGTGAGTATACCAATGGCTGCCAAAGGAATACCAACAGAATTGTATATGAAGGCCCAAAACAGATTTTGTTTGATGTTACGCAGGGTCGCCCTAGAAAGCTCAATGGCTTCCACAGCTTTTCCTAAATCCCCTTTCACAAGAACCAAATCACCAGTTTCAATGGCCACATCTGTTCCGGTTCCCATGGCAATTCCCACGTCTGCCTTAGCTAACGCTGGTGAATCATTTATGCCATCACCAGCCATGGCTACAAAGTAATTCTGATCTTGCAGTTCTTTTATGATATCCGATTTACGATCGGGTGTGACCCCACTGTGAACTTCGTCTATGCCAACTTTTTTTGCAATCGCATTGGCCACGACTTCGTTGTCACCAGTAATCATAACGGTTTTAATGCCACGTTTTTTCAGCTTTCGGATCGCTTCTTTCGAAGTTTCTTTGATGTCATCCTGAACACCAAAGAGCCCCAAAAGATGCTTGTCATCAGCCAAGCAAAGAACGGTATATCCTTTTTGCTGCATCGTCTCAACTTCCTTTTGACTGCCTTCATCCAAAACTTTTAGCTCAGTCATATAACGACTACTACCAAAGTAATAAGTCTTTGAATCAATCTTTCCTTTAAGCCCCTGACCAGCCATGGTTTTAAAATCGCTCACCGGTAGGTGCTTCACTTTTCCTTTTGATTCCACATAGCTCACCACACTTTTTGCTAGTGGATGTTCGGAGTGATCTTCCAAATTGTAGGCCAGATTGAGGACCTTCTCTTTATCGCCATTCAGCAATTTGAATTCCTGCACTTCAGGTTTTCCCTTAGTAATCGTACCCGTCTTATCAAAGGCAATGGCCGTAATCTTGTGTGCCTTCTCAAGGCTTTCGGGTTTTTTGATGAGTATACCCAGCTGAGCGCCTTTACCGGAACCCACGACGATAGAAATCGGTGTGGCCAGTCCAAGCGCGCAGGGACAAGCAATGATCAGAACGGCCACCGTAGGAATAACAGAGCTGGCAAAACCGGCATCCAGTACAAACATCCAAACAAGGAAGGTAACGGTCGCAATGGTCATCACACCCCAAACAAAGTATCCCGATACAATGTCGACCAGCTTTTGAATGGGAGCCTTGTGCATCTGGGCCTCTTGCACCATTTTAATAATTTGGGAAAGCACTGTTTCAGAACCGACTTTAGTGGCCTTCATGGTGAAAACAGTATTGCCGTTTATCGTGGCTCCAATGACTTTATCACCAGACTTTTTGTCGACAGGAATACTCTCGCCAGTAACCATAGATTCATCGATCGTAACCTCGCCTTCAGCAATCACGCCATCGGTTGGAATCTTTTCACCAGCTTTGACACGTAGCAAGTCACCCTCTTTAACCTGATCAGCAGGAATGTCTTCGGTAGATCCATCTTTTTTAACCAAATGAGCTACTTTTGCCGAAAGTTCCAACAGCTTGCGAATAGCTGTACTCGCCTTCCCTTTCGCCCTAGCCTCTAGGTAGCGGCCAAACAGAATAAAGGTGGTAATAATAGCCACATCCATAAAATATTCCTCGTGAATATCGGTAAAAAGAAGTAGGTAACTGGAGTAAATGTAGGCAGCGCCAATACCAAGTGCAACCAGGCTGTCCATTTGGGGTCTGCCCTTTAGCAAATAGGGAATTCCGCGCGTAAAAAACGTTCGTCCGCTGTACAGAATGATAATTGTGGAAAGTACCATCATAATCTCCATACCCCTATCGATTTTCCACACAAAACCGAGTGATAAGATAATTACGCTAAGAACTGCAGCAACAATCAGATGTCTGAAACGCTCGTTTATATGAGCCCTATCTTCCATTTGTGCATGCCCAGAGTGATCGTCGGAATCATGCTTCTGATGATCAGCGGAACCTCCATCAACAACAGCCTTATAACCCGCCTTTTTCACCGCAGCCACAATCTTCTTTTCATCCACCTTACTCGTATCAAAAGTAACACTTCCTTTTTTTAGCGGAAGATTAACCACCGCCTCCGTAACTCCATCGAGTTCTTTCAAATCGGTTTCGATGTGAAGAACACAAGAAGCGCAGGTCATGCCAGTAATTTTGAGTTGAATAGTCTTATTCATAATCGTTAGTAAAGAATTAATTTTTTGATGGAGAAATTTCAACAATAGTTGTGAGCCCCTTAAGAGATTTCTGCAACCTATTCACATTGTTGAATGCCTGAATTTGATCATCATCAACGTATCGGGCAGCAAAGATATTCCTTCCTAATAGATCAGTCAGACTGCCAAACCACCCTTCTGACTTACCGAAGAAAACTAAAAACATTTTTCCATCTTTCTTTAAAAGGTTCTGCGCTCGATTTACCAACTCGCTCGGGGTGTGTAAATGAGACAAAACCCACGTACATAGAATTACATCAAATTTTTGATGCCCCTCTGGGATATCAGTTAAGTCCTGTTTTTTGAAATGGACATTGGAGTATTCCTTAAATTTCTTTTTAGCTATTGCAAGCATGTCATCCGAAAAATCCCAGCCTTCATAACTCGCGAATGATAAATTTAGCTTCTTGATCTTCTGAAGATTCAGAGCGGTACCCGGACCCAATTCTAGAATCGCAGTTTCAGGTTTTATATTCTCTTTGAGAAATCTATTCAAAGCCTTCTCCGCCTTTCGAGCCACCAAAGCATTCCATACCTTCTTAAAGGGGTCATACCATTTAGCCCCTGCAATGTGATAGAGTTTTTGAACTCTGGATTTATGCATAATTTAATCAACAACAATAAATTTTCCACCCAACATACCCATCCAACATGAGAACGGAAGGGTACCTGTTTTTTCGGGAGTGAATTCAACAATATTCGTTCCAATTTCAATCTTCTTTCTTAAATTGATTTTTGGGACGATGACCTCATTGCTGCAACCGGACACATTAATTCCATTTATCTCCCAACGCACTGGAACTCCTTTCTTGATCGTGAATGAATTTGGCTGGAAGCTCCAGTCCACATCCATTTTTACAACTTGCACTTCATCAGTTATCGAAACACCAGATGTGGAATCCTGACCAATACCTGACAAAGTAAAGCTTGAGCCAGCCATAACCAATCCAGAATTGAGCGAGTAAAGAGCAAAGAAGATAATTACGATTGCAATAAGCTCATTAATAACTCCAAAGCGGTCTTTACTGGCATAACTTGATCCAAATCCAACTCCTAATAAAACTGGCATGGTTCCTAAGGCGAATGCCGTCATAATCAAAGCACCAGAAACAACACTACCTGACGATACAGCAGCAAGCTGCATACTTTGGGTGAATCCACAGGGAACAAAGAAGGTCAGCACACCAATAATAATCGGCATCAGATGATGATCTGATTCCTTAAGTTGATCTATCTTATGTGCCAATCCCTTTGGCAAAGCAAAACCAAGCCGCGTGATATTTGGCAAAAAGCCAAGCACCTGTAAACCTATATAAAGCATAACCACCGCCACAATCAGCGTGAGAATACCGGTAAATTGTACGGAATAAGAGATTTTACTGCCTAATAAACCTAGTAGGGCTCCGAGTACTGCAAAACCACCAACTCGGCCCACATGAAAATAAAGGTGAGGAATTAGACGACTAAGAATCGGGTGCTTTCGGTCCTCATGAACAGGGTAGGTCTCTCCAAAGCTCATAACAATGCCGCCGACCAATGCTAAACAGGTTGAAATCGAAGCAACAAACCCGAGCATGATAGCAATAAATACATTTATCTGCCCTCCAAATTCAGGGAAGAAGCGGCTAACTTCTATCTCTTTAAGTACCCAGGCAATCACCCCAACAAGCAAAAATAGTGAAGCTAGATAAAGATAATCCATTCCAGCTCGCTTTGGTTTTGACGCCTTCTTTTTTTCATGCTCATCAACCACTGCATACTCTCCGCTTTTCTCGATAGAAGTAATAATTCCGTCATCATCTATTTCGTCTTTTGAGTAAACATCCACTACTCCTTTAGCATGAGAAGCAGCTACCTTATTAATGCCATTAATCTTTTTCAAGTCACGCTCCAACATAACCTCGCAACTTTTGCAGGTCATGCCCTTAATGTGATAAGTCTTTTTCATATTTTTTACAATTAAACTTTACTTACAATTTGCAGAACTTCATCGATCAGCTCTTGCTGTTTTTTTGGACTATTACTTTTCATTCCTGTTTTAAAACAGCAGCATAAATGATTCTCCAAAAGCAGCTTGTTTGCTGATTTTGTAAAGCCAATAACCGCTAGGCTCTGCTGCAGAACATCTATGCAGTATTTATCCTCCTCTACCATAGTAATGACTTTTTTAAGCATGCCCTCTGCCCTTCTAAGCTGAGCAAGCACCTTTGGTTTGAGTTCCTTTTTCATAATTCAATCTATTAAATAACCATGACCTAGGGTCTAGGTTACACTAGTTAGTTTTTCAAGTCAATACTAAAATGCATTGCTTTACTTTATGCGGGAAAATCAGTATAAATTTAATCAAATGCAACCGAAGTTTCCTATCATAGGCTTACTAAAAGATTCCAAACTACTTCTTGTTTTTCTTGGTGTAAGTGGTGTCATGCTTTACATCAACTATTACGCCATGACAAAGCTACCTAGTACCGATGGCTTCCAGTGTCTTATGGGTGGTAATTTTACTCCCGGCAATATTATTTTTAGCATTCTTATAAGTATCTCCGCTGGCTTGCTATCAGCTGGCTTAGTCGCCATATATAAACAAAAGAAGGCTATGCATTCCATGAAAATAGGATCAGCATCCACAGTAGGATTGGTAATGGGCATGCTAACTACTTTTTGTACCTTGTGCATCATTCCAACCATATCATTATTCGGGATTGGGATTGGGATCGGATTTATATCGGAATATGAATTGTATTTTAAGGCTGCCAGCTTGCTTTTGATTGGCACTGGAATCTATTTGCTAAATCAACAACTCAAAGGAGCCTGCAAGATGTGCAAATACTAGACTTGTCAGTCCTTATTCGAATGGCAAGAAGAGCAATCCAACCATAAGCGCCACACCAAATACAATGCTGCAAAGTTGTATGACTGAATTCCGCACCTTCACGTCCTTGTGAAGTTCGGGTATTAGGTCAGCGTTTGCTATATATAGGAATCCGCCAATCGTGATTGGGACAATGAATTCAATAATTGCTTCGGCACTAAAGCCGACACCCAACACTAACAGTACGCCAAAAACTGAGGCTAGTGCTGATAGGAAATTGAGAAAAAGTGCCTTCTTGACTTTCATTCCAGAGTGCAAAAGTACACCGAAATCACCCATTTCCTGTGGAATCTCGTGAAATATAACTGCCACAGTCGTTGCGATTCCCACGGGGATACTCAGCATGAAACTACCGGCAATCAGAATGCCATCGATAAAATTATGAATCGCATCACCAACCAAATTCATTACAGCAAGCGGGTGAGCGTGATCTTTTGTTCCGGACATATGACAATGCCTCCAATGAACGACTTTTTCTAGAGCGAAGAAAATGAGAATGCCCAGAATGATATTCAGACCCATCGTTAAAGTGAAAGGCCCTGCCTCAAGTAGCTCAGGCAAAAGATGAACAAATACGTCACCGAGCATAGTTCCTGCAGCAAAAGAAACCATGAAAAGTAAAAAGCTCTTTAGGTAGTGCTGCTTAAAAACAATAGTTAAAATACCAAGAAGTGAGACGAGACTGACAATCAGAACACTAACCAGTGAATAAATCCAAATTTGTGTCATAAAGTTTAGGTTGGCAGGCCCACCAGGATTTGAACCCGGACTAAAGGTTTTGGAGACCTGTGTGCTACCATTACACTATGGGCCTTTACCAGTGTAGTTTACACTACTATCTGCCTATACTAAAGTACTCTAACGTATGGTATTTTACTGTTAGATATATTTGTTAACAAGAAATAATATGAAAAAAATACTTATGCCAGTTATGGCGCTTATTATGGTTCTTGGTATCTTTTTTGCTTACCAAGGTGTTGCTATGCACGCACAGGTAGCTGAAGACGAAGCCACCTTTCATCAGCTTCAGGATGCCTATTACAGCCAGGCTAAGTCTATGAGAGATGCAGCTGCAACCAATTCTGAGCTAAGCAAGCAGTTGGTTGAAATCCAGCAGACTCCTTCTGCATTGATGGAGCTTAAGCTGATTGGAGTGGGCAAGATTCTAACAGGAATCTTTGTTCTTCTTTTTGGAATTATGATTGCTTTGATCATAATGCCGGTAAGACTGGGGCAGATTATAAAGAAGTAGATTTGCACTATCTAAAAAACCCCACCTTTTACAGGCGGGGTTTTTTAATTGTTAGTCTATCCACATCCACAGCTGCCTTCTCCACCGACTATTCCACAGCTGCCGCATCCACCATCGCCTCCAATTAATTTCTTGTCACTGCAAGAACATGTTCCCCCATCGCCACAACCGCCAAGTTTGTAATTATTCATAAATATAGTGATTAAGTTTTAAATGCAATTTGATTATAGCACGCGAATTTTTGTCTTCAACGAGCTGATGTAGCAAGAACTACTTACTATTTGACCACAATGCCTGACTGGCCTCGAGAGTATTTTCCGAATTCTGTATGCTCCAAAGCATATTTACCAGTAATAACCGGGCCATCTTTGCAGATTCGGATACCTGTGTCATCCATGCAGCATTGTCCGCATATTCCAAAGCCACACTTCATGTAGCGTTCCAAGCTTACTTGGCAATCTATGCCAGCTTCTTCTGCCATTTGAGCTACTTTGACCATCATACCTTCCGGGCCACAGGTGTAGATGCAGGTTTTTTTGCTCTTATCGAGATTCTTGAGTTCTTCTGCGAGAATATCCGTACAGTAGCCCTTATGCCCTTCGGATCCATCATCAGTGGCTAACTTTATTTCGACACCAAGCTTGGCAAAAAGATCTTCGTAAAGTAGATAATCTTTGCTGCGAGCCCCCTGAATCATGGTGACTTCTTTACCGAGTTCAGTCGCACGTTGAGCAAGGTTGAGCATGGGCGGAGTTCCGTAACCGCCACCAACTCCAATGATGTGATCGTAGTCGGCGTAGTCAAAGCTGGTACCAAAAGGACCACGGATTCCTAGGCGGTCTCCGACTTTAATTTGCTCGGAAATAGCGTTTGTACAATCCCCCGCGTTGGCGATGCCAATGTGAAATTCTGTATCGGTTTGCCAACCGATGGACATAGGAACTTCGTCAACACCCGGCATCCAAACCATTACAAACTGACCGGACTTGGCCCGCAAGTTATGTTCAAAAACATAGGTTTTGAGGTTGGGAGAATCCTGGCGAATGGCTGTGACATTAAAAACTAGGTGTGATGACATAATTTGGAGCGGTTAACTTTTGTGAGCAAGACCAACGAGTTCGCTGATATCAGAAAAGCCTTCTTCCTGCATAAATTCACGAATCTTGTCGGTGATCATATCGAAACATTTTAGATCATGGGCGACAATGGCTGATCCGATACCAAGTAAACTACCGCCTGCCATGAGCATTTCTATGGCATCACGACCGTTGATGATTCCGCCAGTGGCAATGATGGGGATTTTGACCGCCTTGTAAATGTCGTACACACAGCGAATGGCGATTGGCTTAAGAGCCTGACCCGAAACACCACCGACTTTATTAGATAGGGTGGGGCGACGCATTTTGATGTCGATTAGCATGCCAGGACCCATTGTATTGACTGCGGTAATGGCGTCAGCACCCTCTGCCTCCGCTTGCTGAGCGATTAGACCAATATTTGGAACGTTGGGTGATACTTTGACTGAAATTGGTTTTTTGACCACTTTTCGAACAGCCCTGGTCGCATTGGCCGTCATTTGGGGGTCGCAGGCAATGGGTCTTCCCATTTCATCGTCGACGTTTGGACAAGAGAAGTTTAGTTCGAGCATATCGACTGGATACTCCTCCATAATTCGTGCGACCTCGACCAATTCGTCGATATTCTTACCGGCAACACTGCCAATCACAGGATTTTCGGGAGCTAGTTCACGGTATTTATCGAATTCGTGCTTAGCATTTTTGATACCTTCACCAGAGAGACCGACGGCGTTGATGATGCCACCTGGAAAAGTGAGAATGGTGGGGTTGGGGTGTCCTGGGCGTTCGTCCATGAACAGGGTTTTACCCGTGACGCCGCCAGAACCATGCTTGATACAATTGGCTAAACTGGCCCCAGTAACCCCTAAATAACCCGATGCCACCACGGTGGGATTGGGGAAATTGATGCCGCAAAAGTTAACGCTTAAGTTCATGAGTTTTGGTTTACTGGGTGAATTATAGCTAAGCGGAGAGATTTTTTACAGGTAAAAACTTGCCGGTGTTTTCTAATTTTTCCTCATAAAACTTCCCGCGTTTCCAATAAACGCGATAAGCATGCGAGGTTTTTTGGTTGCTGAGTACACGGAATTTGTCATCCAGATATTCGATTGCCACGCTGTCATCGCAAACAATGCCGATTTGGCCGGGATACTTTTTCATCATCCGTTTGAAGTCGTTTTTGCGCTTTTTGTTTCCAGTTTGGCTGTCATAATGTGGACAGTGGATAAAAGGAAGGAAGTTGAGACCACGAACACGAATGTAATCCCAATTTCTTGGGTCATAGTAGTACATGGAATCGCTATGACCAGACTCGTACCAGCAGATGGAGCCGGCTGAACTGCCACACATAACAGCGCCTTTTTGCCAGGCCTTTTTTAGGAGTTTGTCGACTCCAAGCCGCCGCCATTTTCGCATCATCATCAAAGTATTCCCACCGCCCACATACACGATGTCGGCACTGAGAATTAGGCCTTCGAGTTCTTTTTTTGAGTATTTTTTAGAAAGGAGTAGTAATATTTTTGCCGTACATCCTAAAACTTTGAATGCCCTTACAATCCACTCTACATATCTCTCGTCATCAGAACTAGCCGTGGGAATAAATAAGAGTTTTGGCTTCTTTTTGCCTGTCAGTTTAACAATTTCTTTGTTGATGTGGAGGTTGTCTGAAAGACTTCCACCCCCAATTGTAATGATTTTTCTCATATTTAGATGTGGCAACTGGCTCCGCCATTTTTTAGGAAGTATTTTTGATGATATTCCTCTGCTTTATAAAAAGGGTCTGCCTTGGTGATTTCGGTAACAATAGGTTCGGCATACTTAGCCTCATTTTGAAGTTCGTTTTTGTGTGCTTCGGCCGCCTCTTTTTGCGCTTCATTTACATAAAAAACAGCCGATCGGTACTGACTTCCAACATCGGGACCCTGACGATTGAGAGTTGTGGGGTCATGCCCCTTCCAAAAAATATCCAAAAGTTCCTCGTAGGAAATTTTTGCTGGATCAAACTCAACTTCTACAGCCTCCGCGTGCCCCGTGCTGTGTGAGCATACGTCTTCGTAAGATGGATTCTCGGTTTTTCCACCTATGTAACCAACGGTTGTCTCGGAAACACCTGGCAATGTTCGGAAGAGCTCTTCAACTCCCCAGAAGCACCCGGCGGCAAAGATGGCTTTTTCGTTTTTAGACATGAATATGGCAGTTAAATCTTTTTTATTATACCCTTCCCC
>JAJDCF010000054.1 GCA_029260955.1 Patescibacteria group bacterium
TCTCCAAATACAGTGAAAAAATTGTTGAATTGATTGAAAGTAGGACGCTTAAACTACTTCCAGAAAGTCGTAAGGCTGAATTTTTGAACATTGCCAAGGAAGGTTTACATGATGTCAGCTTTAGCCGTCCGCGAGATGTTCTGCCGTGGGGTGTTGACGTTCCAGGTGATGATTCACAGGTCATGTATGTGTGGTGTGACGCTTTGACCAACTATATTTCGGGTATTGGCTATGCGGATGAAAGTGATCTTTTTAAACGCTACTGGCCTGCCAACGTACATCTAATTGGTAAGGATATTGTGCGTTTTCATGCCGGCATTTGGATTGGTATGTTGCTTTCGGCTGGTATTGAGCTACCTAAATCCATTCTGATTCACGGATTTATAACTCATAACGGCGATAAAATGAGTAAGACCATAGGAAATGTTGTAGATCCGGTGGCAATGGCGGAAAAGTACGGTACAGATACCCTTCGCTACTATCTGCTTCGCGAGATTCCAACAGGTCAAGATGGTGACTTTAGCGATAAGCTCTTTGTTGAGCGCTATAACTCTGACTTGGCCAACAACCTAGGCAACCTTGTAAACCGCATTCATACTCTAATTAGCCGGAATGACATCAAGGATTTTGCTTTTGATCAGCATTTTGAGCCATATAAGAAGAAAACGGACGAAACCTGGAAGAAATATGTGGATGATATGGATAGTTATAACCTTCATGAAGCCATTTTTCATGTGTGGCGGTTGGTTGATTACGCGAATAAAATGATGGAGGAGGAAAAGCCCTGGAGCCTAGTAAAAACTGACCCGGAGAAGGGGAGTGCTATTTTAAGTAATTTACTCGAGGTTCTTAGGCATATAAGCATTATGATTAGTCCGTTTATACCTGAAACAAGCCAAATAATCAGAACCCAGCTCGGCCTTCCACCTGAAATCGATAGGGGAGTGGAGGACGGATGGGGAGTGATGAAAGATTGGAAAACGCTAGGGGAGTCGGAGATTATTTTCCCTCGAATTGAGGTTTAATGTGCTTTGGGCTACATCTATACTATTGACAGATGTGGCATTTAATGTTACCATTTATTCCTAACTATTCATTGAACAAAAGCCAAAAATTTGGTATAATAGTAAGACTAACTATGAATGGAATTACCGAAGCACAGGCTGTAACATTCGAAAAAGTCACCGCAGGTGACAAAATTTGGCAAATGATGCGTTTTTTTGTAGTAACAGGACTGATCTTTACGGTTTCATTTTTTGCAATGAATTATCAGGCTTATAGTGCGATTTTAACTAACGCACTGGATGCCAATGCCAATGCTGAGGCAGAAAAGGTTTTGAGCGCTTCTTCAGCCAATATTAGCGCGGACCTGCTTTTGCCTGTAATGGAAGGGGAGAAGGAGACTCAAAAGAGCTATAATTGGCTCGATTTCCCTGTTGTTCCTACCGATAACCGCCTAGTTATTCCACGGCTCGGTAAGAGCGTACCACTCGTTAATATGACCACTGACAACATTGAGGGAGAAGACTGGGCAGAGCTAGAGAAGCAGATTCAAGGTGGTTTGCAAGAAGGTGTTGTGCATTACCCAGGAACTGCTAAACCAGGCCAAATTGGCAATGTGTTCATCACAGGGCATAGTTCGTATTATCCCTGGGATCCAGGTCAATTTAAGGACGTATTTGCTGTTTTAGGGCAATTGGAGGTCGGTGATGAATATTACATCTATTACGACCAGCAAAAGTTTACCTACAAAGTACGTGAAAAGTTCGAGGTAAATCCAGATAACGTAAATGTGCTTCAGCAACCACATGATGATAAAGTATCTACATTAATGACATGTACGCCTGTTGGAACTACTTTAAGACGACTTATTATAAAGGCTGATGATATCAGTTAATTACAAAGAAAGGCCAAGGAATTGGACTTATATTGATCTTCGGTTAAGAGTTGAGCAACTACTGCCTACGAGCGTTTTTAATCAATTTGGCGGGCATACACACAAGCTAAGTTTTTTGGCTAACCCCGTTAAGCAAAGAGATGTTTTTTTAAGATCTGTGAATATAGGAATTGTTGTGAGTCGGGTCCGAGAACTTATTGCCTCTGGTAAGAAACCCGCCGATATTGCGGATGAAATTGAGGATGAGTTTGAGGTTGAGCCTAATATGTTTGTATTTATTGAGAGGGATAAGGAACAGACTTAATCGCTCAAAATAGACGATTTAACAACTATAATATCCGTACAAGATACATTGTACGGGATTCTTTATCATGCTAAAAAGGACTTCCCTATCATCGGAATTGCTAGACTTTCATGATTCCAATTACTTTTCGTAATGCTTTTTGTGTAACTGTTTCTTCACCAGCGAGTTCGATGCCAATATTAACCAGGCTCATGGGGGTAATGTCCTGTTGGTCCTTAATTTTCTTGGTTTCGTCGATTACATTGCCGATATCAGACGGTTTCATGAAGCTTGCCTGAGGTGTTCTGGCAAAATGTAGTTTTTTGTACCATTTAGTCTCGTTCAAGGTCTCTTTGATTTCGCCTAGGTGTGTTCCCCCACCGCACAGCAATATTTTGGATGGCAGAACGTCTAAGTCCTTAAAGTCGGCCAGTGACAAGATCACACCTTCCAGCCACACTTCGGTGTCGTTTTCGATTATGTCAGTGATGATTTTCTTGGATTTTTGTTCCAGCTTGTCCGCTGTATAGGCAATTTTGAGTTTTTCGGCTTCCTGGAATGATATATTAAGCTCTACTGCAAGCCGTTTAGTAAAGGTTCTGCCGCCTATAGCAAACATTTTAGTACCGACCACCGATCCATTCTCGACCACGGCAATATCCGTTGTCCCTCCGCCAATATCGATGAATATGGCAGATACATTTCCGTCCTCAAAATCCAGGCACCTGGCTACGGCGTATGGCTCAGAAACAATGCTGAGTAGGTCTATATCCAATTCTTCAGCGATATTCTGAAGAGCGCTGAAGTGCACCAGTGGTGCGAAGGAGTTAAAGATACTCATCTGAACCTTCTTACCCTGAAAACCGAGTGGGTTGGTCACTTTATAGCCATCAATGCGTACGTCCACGATGGCTGTGTTTACAAGTTTTATATCAATTTCCGGGTATCCAGTCTCGTCACTCAGTTGTTTGCGTACTTCGGCAAAAGCTCGCCACTGAAGCTTGTGAACAATGTTTCGAAGTTCGGTCAGGTTGATCTTGGCATCGTGCTCGTCGCGAATGTAATCGATGGTCGAAGTGGCCCCTTTTACAAATTCCCCGGCAATTCCCATCACCATTTGATTCGGAGTTAACCCAGATTCCTGACTGGCAATACGAATGGCCTCTTTGCTGTTGTGCACCACACTTGCAATATCGGTCACCACACCATTTTGGATGTCCCCTAGCCTTTGGCGAATCTTTCCAAAGCCTTTGACGATGGCCCTTTTGCCAATAATCTCGCCGGAGGCACTCTGCTTTTCTTCAATCACAAAAATGACCGCTTTAACGATCTCTGTTCCAATATCCAGAGCTAGAATCGCGTCGTCCTTTGGTTTTTTCTTCAGAAATTTAAACATTTTTTAGTAATTCCAGATATCGTTTTGGCTCGAACTTGGATTGAGAGTAGCCAAGGTCTTTGAAGAGCTGAATCAGCTCCTTTTTTGCCTGCCTAACATCGGCCTTGCCCTTAACCACCCGTTCGATCTCCAGGTAGTAGCCCAGCGATCTGATTTCGTTGAGCTCAATTAGAAAACCTTTCATTTTATATAACTCTGTCTTTTTGGTCTTCCGTATGTTTGGGTCCAGTTTTAATCTATTAAGAATTCGTCTCCACGCAACTGGGTTACTCAATTTCCATTCCATTTCGATGTTGGACTCGATTCCCTCAATCACTTCGCGTCTTTTTAAATCAAAGGAATACTCCCCTCCCCTTTTTCGAATTCGTATGGTGGCCTTCTTAAGCTTTTCGTAGTAGGCATCGTCACTGCGCCTTGTGCCTAGGTACTCAGCAAGATCAGTAAGCCTCTTTTTAAGCGCTTTATAATCCCCTCTTTTGATGGGGACTTTTGCCTCTACCTCGAACATAAAAAGGGGTTTACCTATATATAAGCTCACTTCGATGAACTCCTACACCAATAAAATTGATGGGGACCTCTAAAATTTCTTCCAGCTTGAGGATGTATTTCTTAGCGTTCTCGGGTAGCTTGTCGAAGTCCTTTATGGCCGAAATATCCTCGGTCCAGCCAGGCATATCGATGTAGTCGACTTCCACGCTTTCAAAGTCCTTTAGCGATGCAGGTATAAACTCTATGCTTTCGCCGTTTAGCTTGTAGCCAACGCCGATTTTAATACTCTGAAAGCCTGTCAGTACATCCAATTTGGTAACGTTGATCGAATTGATTCCGCTGACGGTAATGGCGTTTTTGACAACGATTGCGTCAAACCATCCGCAACGACGTGGCCTGCCAGTTGTAGCACCGTATTCTGACCCCTGTTCTCTAAGCATATTGCCTTCTGCGTCGCCAAGCTCAGTTGGGAATGGACCGGCACCAACGCGAGTCGTGTAAGCCTTTGCAATACCTACCACAGACTTCATTTTACCTGGTGCAATGCCAAGCCCTGTACATGCTCCACCACTAGTAGTGTTGCTAGAGGTAACGTATGGATAGGTACCTGAGTCGATATCCAAATGAGAACCTTGCGCTCCTTCGGCCAAAATTGTCTTACCTTCTTTGTGAGCATTATCAAGGTATTCGATGGTGTTAACAATAAGTGGTTCAATCAGTTCAATAGCGTCTTTATAAAAGTTGATCTGTTCCTCTATATCAATCTTAATGCCAAAAGCCTTCATCTTTGATTCACAGTTGGCTCGGAACTTCTCAGCAAAACCCTCAAAATCCAGCAGATCTGCCATTCTGATTCCGCGTCGTCCGATTTTGTCGGTGTAGGCAGGGCCAATCCCTCGCTTTGTTGTTCCGACTTTTTTGTCTCCTTTTCGTTCTTCCTGAATCTCGTCAATCTTTTTGTGGTAATCAAAAATTATGTGAGCACGATCACTGATGAGTAACTTACTCATAACATCAATCCCCCGCTCCTTTAAGCCGTGAATTTCATCCAGAAGAGTCTGAATGTGTACCACACAGCCGTTTCCGATAATGCACATCTTTCCTTCGTGCAAAACTCCCGATGGAAGTAGGTGAAATACAAACTTCTCGGATTTACCGTCTTTGTTGATGCAAATGGTGTGACCTGCGTTGGCTCCTCCTGCGGCACGGGCAACAATGTCGTATTCCATCGACATAATATCGACCAATTTGCCTTTTCCTTCGTCACCCCATTGAGTTCCTGCAATATAAATAACTTGCCCAAGCTTACTTGTAAGTTCTTCGGCATTCTTGATGGATATCTTCATGCTTTTTGCGCGTTAAAGGACTAATATAGGCTATCAAATGCCCCAGTCAGAGTCAAACTAAATCAAGCTTTTTGAGGTACTTTTTTAGAAGATCCACGGGCAATCCAACAACATTCCAATATTCACCCTCCATCTTCTTGGTCCATTTCCCACTTCCTTCAATGGTCATGGCGCCAGAACGCCCCTTCCAATCGCCAGTATCCAGATATTCTTCGAGACTTTTCTCTGAAAAATCGTTAAACCAAATGCGAGTGCGCTCGAAATCAACAAAATTAGCTTCATCGCCGTGATGAATGAGTGCTAATCCTGAATAGACATCGCAGTAACTGTCTTGATAATTCTTCAATATTCTTTTGGCGTCGGCGCGATCTTTGGGTTTGATCGCAATCTTGCCATTACTTAAAACAACAATCGTGTCACAGCCGATAACCCAGTCATTCGGATGCTTTTTTGCTATGAACTCAGCCTTTCGCTTGGCGATAGACTTGGCAATTGCATGCGGTTTTTTGTATCCAGAATGATGCTCATCGATATGAGCGGGTTTTACTTTAAAACTTAACCCCATTTGGGTGAGGATTTTTTTTCGTTGCGGACTGGATGAGGCTAAAATGATTTGCATTCTCTTAGCGCATGAGTTTATTAAGCTCCTGAATGGCTCGATCAAGTTGTTCGTCAGCCTCGGTGCTTTCATTGTCAGAAACGCTCACGTCAGGCTGAATGCCGCCGTCTTTGATTGACTGGCGAAGAGGAGTTAGCCACTCGGCCACCGTTAGCTTTAGGCTAGAATTGTCCATGAAGTAGTTAACTTCCTGAACAGTTCCTTTGCCGAAGCTTGTTTGCCCGACTATGGTTGCCAGTTCGTAGTCTTGCAGTGCACCTGCAACAATTTCGGATGCAGAAGCACTTCCTTCGTCTATCAAAATGACTGTTGGAAAGGTTTTAAGCCCGGCTGGACCACGACTAAGAAGTACCTGAGTGTAGTCTGTGTAATTGATTGTCACCAGCTCCTCCTGCGCGTCCACAAAATGACCGAGGATTCTTAGGGATTCATCTAAAAGTCCACCAGGATTGCCACGAAGGTCAATGATCATGCCATCGATTGATGAGTTTTGCTGTATAGCATCAACTGCCAGCTGAAATTCCTCGGATGCACCGAAATTGAACTGGCTGAAGTTAATCAGTATGATGTCGCCACCATCGATCAGGTCATATTCGACTGACGGAATTTCGATCAGAGCGCGCTCAATAATGAAAGTCATGTATCTGGTTGATCTTTTGACTCTTATTTTAACCGTTGTACCTTTTGGCCCCTTTATTAAGCCAACAAGCTCCTCGAGTGTCATTTCGGTCACATTTTGATCGTCTACCTCAATGATTACATCTTTAGCTTTTACGCCAGCTTTAGCGGCCGGGCTATTGCTAATTGGACTGATAATGGCTATTTCATCGTTTTCATTAAAACCAATGACTGCGCCAATGCCCTCTATCTCACCATCAAGGCCATCCAGGAAGTTCTGATTCTCTTCCTGATTCATATAAGTTGAATATGGATCCTCGAGTCCTTCAACAATATTCTTTAGTACAAGGTCTGTCATCGCTTCTTTATCGACAGAATCACGGTTTAGATAGCTTGCTTCAATGAGCTCCCAAACGTTGATTATTTTGTCGAGTTCAGGATTATGAGTGCTTACTTGTGGCAATCCGTTTGAGTATGCAGATCCAAGAGTGACCAAGTCCATCTTGTAAATCATTCTGGCTGCCTGCGCCCGTGTAACCCGCTTATAAATGCCAACATAATCGTCTCTTTGAGGAAAAATAATATCTAGCGATAGCGCTCGCATTATTAACGGAGCTGCTTGCGTGTTTCTAAGTACATCGGTGTACGGAATACCACCCTTGTATACATTTGGAATCGGTATGCTCTGTGAATGAAAAAGAAGTGTGAGCGCGTCGATGAGCGACAGCTTTTTGTCTGGCTCTGCTTTTTTATCGCGATCATCTAAAATGCCCAGCTTTATTGCTTCTTTAAAGTATGACGCGTACCAAGCGTTGTTTCGAGTATCTTCGAATGGCAAAGTCGCTGTGCTGCTTGGTCTAAACTCGGGACTATTTAGAATTACCAGATACTTTATAAATTCAGCCTTACTGATCAATGTATCCGGATAAAAGAATTGAGTATCTTTAAATACATTATTCCGCCTCAGATAGTCGACTGGATAGTAATACGAAGATCCCTGAGGTACATCTTGGTAGGCTTGCGTTACGCCAACCGGTGCAAGGGCGAAGACTGCAAAGATTCCGATTGTTAAACTGATGATTCTTTTGAACATGATTTAAAGGTTTTATTTGTTAGAGTTTGATTCCTGGAACCGGGAACTTTGAGCAAAGTTCTTCGACTTCCTTTTTGATTACTTGTAGATTCTCGGTATTTGTTGTATCTGCGATTACCCGGTCAATCCAGTCGGCAATTCGCTCCATTTCTGGCTCCTTCATACCTCTGGTGGTGACGGCTGGAGTGCCCAGACGAATTCCTGAGGGGTCAAATGGGCTTCTTGGGTCGTTGGGAACAGTGTTTTTGTTAAGCGTGATTCCTACTTCGTCCAATGCCACTTGAGCCTCTTTGCCGGGAACGTTCTTACTGGTCAGGTCAGCCAGAATCAGATGAGTGTCTGTGCCATCGGAAACCAATTTGAAGCCCTTCTTCATCATCTCTTCTGCTAAATGGTGGGCGTTCTTTTTAACCTGCATGGCGTAGTCCTTGAACTCTGGCTTCATGGCCTCGTCAAAGGCAATCGCTTTGGCTGCAATGGCATGTTCGTGTGGTCCACCTTGCAGGCCTGGGAAGACTGCTCGGTTGATGGCTTTTGCATGCTT
>JAJDCF010000055.1 GCA_029260955.1 Patescibacteria group bacterium
AAAATAGCAAAGAAGCATATTGTTTTGAAGCCTAGGAAGAAATAAGCGTGCCAAAGGTCAAAACCGCTTAATTAAGCAAATACCCTTTATTCCCTCAGTAATTTATGGTATAATACAGTGATAAGCATTTTTAATAATAAATGAATCACAAAATGGGACCAAAAAAAGCACCAAAAGCACAAGAAATTCCAGATGCCGAAAAAGCAAAGCAACAACTTGGCAAAGCTATGCCAAAGCCTTCCAAGCTTCAGGCTAAGTCTAAATCGGAAAAACAGCCGGACATAAACGAAGGAAAACTAGAAGAACAAAAAACCCATTTTGAGAGCTTAATGGACAACATTAATGCGCATCACGAATCCTACTATCATCCAGAGATGGTGGCTAAGGTAAGAGACGCTTATGTTGAATATCATAATGCGCTTGACACAGGCAATCAGGATTTGGCAAATCAGTGGTACACATATGCTTTGGATACATGGGATGACTATAGCGAAAAATAATAGAATTTATCGCGAGATTATTCGCGCCACCTATCCAAAAACTCCTGACGGCGATCCTGGTTATGAAACTTTAGGATCTCATCTGACACAATCACGCTAGCATCCGGCCCAAGGCTTTCCATTGATTTAAGGGTCTTCTTCTTAAGAGTAGCTTTAAGCAGTTTCTCGAATTGGTCGCCCACTAAGCCACCAAGTAGCCATTCAGAAATCTTCTTCAATCGTCCATCCTCGTAGTGGTACATGTGTTTTTTGTAAGAATCATCAAACTCAAGGCCATAAGCAGAAAGCCAGTCCTTGTTGCTCTCACGGAATTCCTGATAAGCCTGACTTCCAAAAATAGGTCGAAGATTCTTAGTCCAATAGGCCAAATAAGGATCTTCTTCGCCCAATGCGAACTCATGCATAGCAGTTTTATCGCTGGTGACAAAAAAACTTAGACAGAAACGCCCGGCAACCTTATCGCCATATCGCCTGACGCCAAAAAAGTGAAGAATGACTGTAATTAGTAGGCGTGCTAACCACATGCGCCCAGGCTTTACTACAATAAACAAATCAATATCAGATTGATGGCTGGGATTATCGTAAGCCAGGTTATTGCACACAGCTATCATGCGCGTGAATGGCACAGAGCGCATATACTGCCCATAAAGCTTGGTACGATTCCAGAATTTTTCAGCAATGAATTTTCGGGTCTTACGAGTTTCGATTATTGGCTCACGTCCGGCTAAAACAAAATGTCCCTTGATTTCAGAAAGCTTGTCCTGCTGGACCAAATAATTCAATGTAGCTCTCATTTCCTTGATATGCAGAGGACTCTTGTACTTATACAAATACTCCATAACTTCCTCTGCTGTAAGAGGAAAATCAAAAAGATCAAAGAAGCGAATAGTCGCCATGACTGCCTCAGTCAGTTCAGGCTTAATACGGAGCGCTCCAACATCAAGCCTTGCTGCAAGCTCCTCCGGCAAAACCCTGGCTATAAGCTCGTCTATTGGATCGGTATCAATCCCTGATGGATAACGGGAGTAACGTGGCATTTTGCGATCATTCACCCATGGCCTATCCATATCACCCATAGAACCGAGAACCTCAGTTGCATGTTCCACGCCAAGCTCAAGAAAAGCTGCAAGAATGACATCTATATAGCTTTGAGCAAGTGGAATCTCATGCGTAGGTGGCTGAGGATTTTTTGGTGTATACAAATAAAACTTTCCCTCAGGAAGAGGTTTATCGGTAAGAGGGCTCAGCTCATCCAACGGAATCTCGATTCGGTTGTACATACTTTCCCGTTCATCAAATTTAGGAAGCTCTTTCTCTGGCACCTGTACCAGCATTCCAAGAGCCTGAGAACCTTTCTGCTTCTCGATTCCACCAGCAGCAAAATTACTGGATTTAGCCAGTGCACGAAAATTTCTTGCGTACCCCTCTAGACGGGCTGGTATAAAATCCAGGGTTTTACCTGTCATCTCAGCCACTTCCTTGTGAGCCAGACTGCCGTAACTAAAAATGTAGTGCTTCATAAATAGACCCATTTAAGCAGACTACAATGTAACACTATCAAATAAGTTTGACCATACTCTCTCGCGAATGTTAATCTAAACGAAATAGATACTACTTAATGAAAAAACGCGTCCTTTCTGGAATTCAACCTTCCGGTAAGCTCCATATTGGAAATTACTTCGGAATGATCAAAAGAATGGTGGAATACCAGGAGTCCAGTGACCTCTTTTTATTTGTGGCAAATTTGCACTCGCTCACAACGCTACAGAATAAGGACGAAATGAAAAACCTTACTCTGGAAGCCGCAATGGACATGCTTGCATTGGGAATTGATCCCGAAAAGTGTCATTTTTGGGTGCAGTCAGATGTACCGGAAGTAGCAGAACTCACCTGGATTTTATCTTGCCTAACGCCCATGGGTCTTATGGAAAGGGCCACTAGCTACAAAGATAAGATAGCTAAAAAACTTGGGGCTAATCTGGGCCTTTTCAGCTATCCTGTACTGCAAGCCGCTGACATACTAATTCAGCAGGCTGAACTTGTACCTGTGGGAAAAGATCAGAAACAGCACTTGGAAATGAGCCGAGACATTGCGGCAAAGTTCAATAACACATTTGGTGAAACATTTACAATTCCAAAGCCCGACATTCCAAAAGATGTTGCCGTTGTTCCGGGAACAGATGGTCAAAAGATGTCCAAATCATACGGCAACACAATCCCCATTTTCGATGATCCAAAAGTCATCAAAAAAGCGGTTATGGGAATTGTGACCGACAGCAAAGGTGTGGATGCACCAAAAAATCCTGATAAATGTAATGTTTTCGCGCTATACAAGCTATTTGCAAGTAAGGAAGAAAGAGTTGGAATGGCAAATGAGTACCGCAAAGGCAAAATCGGCTACGGCGATGCCAAAAAAGCTCTTCTACAAAAAATTCAGGATACTTTTGAGCCTTTCCAGAAGAAAAGAGAGTATCTAGCCAAGCATCCAAAAAAAGTTGAGAAGATTCTGGAAGAAGGCGCCAAAAAAGTCAGTAAAAATACCCTAAAAACCCTTGAAAAGGTCCGCAAGGCGACAGGCCTGAGGTACTAATAACCAAAATCGTTATGGCAAAATACATTTTCGTCACAGGTGGAGTATGTTCCTCGCTGGGAAAGGGAATTGCCGCATCGGCCATAGGAAATCTTCTTAAAGCTTCTGGTTTTAAGGTGTTTACACAAAAACTCGATCCATACCTAAACGTCGACCCAGGAACAATGAGCCCTTTTCAGCATGGTGAAGTATTTGTAACAGACGACGGAGCAGAAACAGATTTGGACCTGGGACACTATGAACGCTTTATCGATGTACCACTTTCTAAATTAAGTAGCTTTTCAACCGGACAGGTTTATCAGACAGTACTGGACAAAGAAAGGAAGGGAGATTTTTTGGGTGGGACCATTCAGATCATTCCACATATAACCGATGAAATCAAAGGAAGGATTCGCATGGCTGCAAAGAAGTCAAAATGCGACATCATGATTTGTGAGATTGGCGGAACCGTTGGCGACATCGAAGGTCAACCTTTCACAGAGGCCATGAGGCAGATGAGAAGCGAGGAAGGAAGAGACAACACGATGTTCCTTCACCTGACCCTACTCCCATATCTCAAGTCGTCTAACGAGCTTAAAACTAAGCCTACACAACTTTCTGTCAGAACGCTTCAGAGCATGGGTATTCACCCTGACATGATCATGCTCAGAGCCGATGACAAAATTGAAAAGAAGCACATTCTTAAAGTTTCTAATTTTTGTGATGTGGAACTTGAAGCAGTCATTCCTGCACCCACTGTGAAATCCATTTACGAAGTGCCACTGAATTTTGATAAATATAATGTGGTTCAAACAATTTGCAGAAAGTTGGCCCTAAAATTCAAAAAACCCAAGTTGGGAGGTTGGGAAAAAATGGTAAAAAGAATAAGCGAGTCAAAAAAGGAAATTCTGATTGGCCTAGCCGGCAAATACAACGAGCTGGATGACGCTTATCTGTCAGTAATAGAAGCAGTTAAAGCCGCCAGCTATCACCACAAAAGAAAGGCAAAGATTGTTTGGATAGATGCCGAGAAAATCGAAAAAGGCGACCGGCTTGAGTGGAAGAAACTGCATAAAGTAGATGGTGTCGTGGTTCCAGGTGGATTCGGATCCCGTGGAATTGAGGGAAAAATAACCGTCGCTCAATACTGTCGTGAAGAGCAAGTCCCCTACCTTGGCCTGTGCCTGGGTTCACAACTTATGGCCATTGAGTTTGCCAGAAACGTCGCAGGCATCAAGAATGCGACATCCGAGGAATTTTCAGCAAAGGCCAAAAACAAGGTTGTATGCTTTATGCCCGGCCAGCACGAGAAAAAGGCAAAAGGCGGAACGCTAAGATTAGGTTCATGGCCATGTACCATAAAGAAGAATACGCTGGCTTACAGATGCTACGGAAAAACTCACATCGACGAAAGGCACAGGCATCGATACGAATTCAACAATAAGTTTAAGAAGCAGCTGGAAAAGGCTGGCCTCATCTTCTCTGGTGTATCACCAGACCGCGAACTGATGGAAATCGTTGAGCTAAAAAAGCATCCCTTCATGATCGGCTCCCAGTTTCATCCGGAGTTCAAAAGTCGCCCCAACAGGCCTCATCCGCTATTTCGGGAATTCATTAAGGCTTCACTGTAGCTACATCTTCCCGAGGCAAACAATATAACTTTCCGCGCTGCTTTTACGAACCGCCTGAGGACGAAACTTTTTGACTTGTCGAAAGTTTTTCTTGGCCCGGCCGATCAAATCACCCTCATTAAAACCACTCAGAATCTTCATAACCAGTCCCCCACCCCTTCGCAGATATCGCCTAGCGACTTCAACTACTTGAAGATTGAGATTTAACGAAGCATTACCATCCACAAATGGTATGCCAGTCGTTTTAGGTGCCAGATCAGAAGTTATCAGATCGAACTGATTGAAGCCATTTTCTTGAACAATTTTTTTGTACAACTCCTCATCAAAGATGTCCCCCTGGTAAGTCCTTACATTTTCCAATTCTAAATCATCAATCTTTTGTAGGTCCACCCCAACTGCAATACCCTTATCGCCAATCTTCTCGCTTATGTATTGCAAAAAACTACCAGGCGCCGCCCCCAAATCTAAAACTTTCATACCGGATTTCAAAAGTCGGTACTTTTCATCAATTGCCTGAAGTTTAAAGGCACTTCGGGCGCGGTAACCCTCCTCTTTCGCCTTATTATAGAATCTATCTTTAGGCTCGAACTTAGGCATAGTGGTCTTGAGTAATATTAGTGGGCTAATAGCCAGCTAATAGCGGGCTAATATTGAACAAAAGAGACTATAGTGGTCTCTTCGTCGGAACTCCATCTCGACGGGGGTAAGCGTCGGAAGTAACCGTTTTTTTGGTAAACCGAAGCAATGTACGCTCCCCCATTCCCTCGGGCAAAGTGTACTGGAAAACCCTGGGCGATTCGCAACGCAACTTATCCACAGCATTCTTAGCCTGGCTAAGCTCCGAAATATACTCAGGCCCTTTATAGGCAATCACATTGCCATAAGGATGAATTAGCGGAATAGCGAGCTCAACCAAAGTTCGCAGGGGCGCTAGTGCGCGGGCAAGAACCAAATCATACTCCTCCCGATGACCCGGCTCATGAGCCAAAGCCTCAATCCGACCGGCAATGCAGTGCACATTGGGCAAGTCCAACTTATGTGCAAACTCAGCAACTGCCGCCATCTTCTTCTCGGTCGAATCAATAAGCGTAAACTTGGCCGACGGAAACAGAATTGCCAAGGGAATTCCAGGAATACCACCGCCAGTCCCAATATCGGCCACCCTCATGCCGGGCTTCTCAAAAAATGGAGCCGCCATAAGCGAATCCAAAATATGTTTAATCCATGCCTCGCGGTTATCAGTGATTCGCGTCAGGTTAAGTTCCTCGTTTTTCTCCTTCAAAAGCTGTAAATACTTTGAAAGCTTTGTAAACTGCTGCTCAGTGATGTCCACACCGGCATCTTCCAGCCAAGCCTTAAAGCTAGCATGCATGGCCAGCATTCCTTTTAGAGTGCTTGCAAGTGATTCGATCAGCCTACGACGTTCAAAATAAAACATACTAAGATTTTAGACCTTTAACTTCAGATTCAGTCAGATTCCACCACCTACCAATCGGCAACTCTCCCAAATACAAATTCTTAATGCGAATGCGCTTTAGCGTATTTACGGGGTAACCGACTTTCTGGCAAATACGACGCACCTGACGGTTTTTGCCCTCTTTAAGAATGATATGAATTTTAGCTGGACCCACCTTCTTCACCTTAGTCGGCAACGTGCTCTCACCAGCCAGCTTTACTCCTGCTCTTAGCTTATCAAGTGCACCTTCAGGAATAGGCTTATGAAAAGTTACCTCATATTCCTTCTCGGACTCAGAGGATGGGTGAATAATTTGATTAACCAGCGTTCCGTCATTGGTCAAAAGCAGCAAACCAGACGTTTCTTTATCAAGGCGCCCTACCGGGTAAATCCGCTCACCAACATCAACCAGATCCGTAACAATATCGGGGTCTTCGCGAGTCGGTTTCGTAGAACACACATAGCCCTTTGGCTTATTCAGAGCGATGTAAACCAACTTCTTGTACTTCTTCACCTGTTCTTCATCTACCTCAACTTTATCTACTTCTTTATCTACCTTCGTTCCCATTTCAGTCATCACTTTTCCATTAACCTTCACCAAACCAGCCGCAATAAGCTTGTCTGCTTCACGTCGGGAAGCAATCCCCTGTTCCGATAGATATTTATTGAGTCTGACCAGGGTCATAAGCTTCATTAAAAGTAGGTGGCGGACTCGTAGGTTTCATCTCCTGAAGATTCGGTGGCTCCGTTGGCAAAGGAACCTCGATTTCCTGCCTCCGCTTCTGGCAACCGGGCAACAAGAAAAGAGCGATTAAAAGGAGGCTTGCAAGTTTTCTCATGGTCTAGATTCTTAGTGGATGAGGCCGTATCTCGTCACGAGTTCGTCCTCGACCACTGTACCATCAAACTGCTCCATTCGTCGAATCCATTTGTAAGTGTTTCGGCCTGTAAAAATCGGCCCTTCAATATCGATATTTTTGTAAGGAGAATTCCCGATTACATGCATGGTGACTTCCATGTTTTCATGATCATTCACAACGTAGTAAAGAACAGGCGATCCCGTCGTATTCTTCATAACTAGGTTCTTGGCCCCACGGTAAATAGTGGCATCAAGCCCAAAAGAATCCTCCGGATACAAACTACGATAATAAACACTGTGTGGGTAACGTCTAATTATTTCAAGTCCAGCCCTCCAGGACGGCGTGAAGGTAATCGTTGCACTTCCGCAAAGACCACCGCCAAACTGCCATACTTCCTCACCACCAAAGATCACCCAGCCATTCTTGTATATACCCCAGCCATTGCCACCAAGCTCCTTCTCAAAATCCATTTCCTCATCTGGTTGAAAAACCTTACCAGTTATCTGCATCGCACCGGTAACAAGGTTATGAATACGATTAGCGTTATTGCTCGAATAATTATAAGTAATTGAATCCAATATCTCATTCAGGTCGTTGTCCTCGATTTTTTGAATTATATCCTCAGGTAGATTCTCAAGCTTACTTAACGGATGATTGAGTGCTTTTAGCTGATTCTTCAAATCATCAAATGTCTCACCATAATCGACAAGCGAAGTAAGAAGTGCCTTCTGAGTTTTTGTCGGACGCCTAAGCTTTCTGAGCTCTACCATACGCTCTGAAATCTCATCACCAATAGTACTAACTTGGCTAAGCGAGGAATAATTATTCATATTGATGTCATCCTCATCCAAAACGAGCCCATCAAAGTACGCAATACCGCCATGAGCCTTAGACACGGAATATCTGTACAGGAATTCTCGCATAGTCGTGTAGTTCAGCTCGGCTTTCGGAAGCCAATTGTTATGACGAGCTCTCAGCCAGGCAATCGGGTAAAGCAATCGATCACTCAGCTTAGTCTCTTTGCCTTCAGACTCAAGTCGAAGCTTCTCAAAGCTCAATAGGAACTCTCGTTGCGACATAAACCGCTTGTTCTCATCAAAACTTGCCTTCAAAGGAGTCTTTAAAAAATAGCTATCAAGAACCTGGCCACCTTTAACAGCTGGCACAGCCAAATTCTGATTCTGCTGATGAACAAACAAGCCAAACTCACGTCCAAAATCGACTGAACTAGCCTTTGTCTGAACGGGCAATAAGGGAAGCGCCATCAAAGCTAGCAGAAGCAGTGTAAATAGACGATTGGAGGACTTAGTTTTCATTTTGTTTTAATTTAGGACTTGTTTAATTTGTTTTTTTGCCAAACCGACTCCCTCCCCTTCTCTACCCATGTCCAGTCAGATGGTGTATTAAGCTTCCTCTCGTTAGGAAGGCCAAAATACCAACCTTTCTCGAGCTCAGAATTATTGATGGAAACATAACTACCTCTCTCGGTTGCCAAGATGCAGCCTTGCTCACTTTTCCACTTTGTCCCTAATGAGCAATGGCACCAGCTTTCATTCACATACTCACAGTCAGAATCTGATGTATCGAGACAGGAGGCGGTGAACCTTCCAGCTGTCTGCTTACAAAGCTGACGGTTATCGGTCAGATCTTCTTCATCCAATACATTTGAGCTCATCCACTTGGAATTCTCACCATCTTCAACAAAAACCCAAGTATCCGGGGTACCGTATTTTTTATCGGCCTTACCGCCTAAGTACCAGCCCCTAAGAATATCTGTCTTCAAAACATTCGGCTGGTGCATCTGTGCAGAAATATCAGCCAAAATCTCATCTACCTTATCATAATCCACATCTAAATCTGAAGGCTCTGTAGCCCCCATTACGTCTGCTTGAACAGGCAACGAAGGATCTTCTTCAGCAATATTCTCATACTCAGGTGGCAATCCACCACCACAAGACGCAAGGACAATGATGGAAAAAATGATGAGGCTAGGGTATTTCATAGTATTTGGTCTAATATACTATTATACCCTATTATATAGCACAAAGCAAGACTCAAAAAAACCACCCTAATTCTTCCTATTCCACAACGAGTGTACCCTTCATTGAACCATGACCTGAACCACAGAACACACTACAAAAGAAGTCAAAAGTACCTTTTTTACTGGCGATAAACTCTATCTCAACTATCTTACCTGCCACAAGATTTGCACTAACTCCAAATTCCCTTAGTGCAAAACCATGAGTTACATCCGCGCTGGCGATTGATAATTTAACCGTATCACCTTTGTTTACGATAATCGTACTTGGAACAAATTCCCATTTTTTAGCCATCATATCAAAACTTTTCACCGATTTCTCACCCGGCTCCTCTATCACTTTATCAAAATCAAACTTTACATCCTCTTCGATTGCATCATTAACAGGCAATGATTCTTCAGACTCAACTTCCTTTTGACATGCCGAAAGGGACAGCAACGCGGTCATCATAATGACCAACATAAGTAATTTTTTCATAACTTAATAGATTATAGGTTATCGCCTACATCTTAGCCTCATAATTCCCTTTGGACAAATGCAACACACGATGAAGTCCTAAAATTATGCAGACCTTCGAACTTCCCACCTTTGGGTTTCAAGAGATAGTCGACTTAAGGGATTTTCAAATACATCTCCAACTGCTTCCCTATCCCCATCTACCAGCTGAAATACTTGTTCACCGATTGCCGGAGGGAAGTCGCTTACAAATTTTTTTCCTTCTCCAATCGTCATTCGTACACCATCAACCTGTACATGAGACTTTCCAGAAGTATCACTAAGATCCGTAACTGGGTATCCTCTAACTGGCATATTGTAAATATTAGTAATATATCGGTTGCGGATTCTAACCTAAGTGTTGTACAAAAGCCAGGTTTTTTAAGTAACAATCATAAGTTACTGGTCCTTTTCAGAAAAAGCCGCGGCTGACCGTTGCCAAACACATTATCCTTCCACGCTGTAATAACAAAGCCCAGCCGCAAATAGATAAGTAAGGCTGGAGTATTTTCCGGATGTACGTAAAGTGCAATATTCTTATCACCCAAATCTACTAATAGCTTCTTCATGGCAGTTTTTGCAATACCTTGCTCACGATAATCAGGCAAAACAGTTAAACCATTCATAAGAATCGTTCCATCCTCCATCTTCTTGTAGGAAATAGTGCCAACCGCCTGTCCGTCGAACATTATCAAAAATACCTTACTCTCAGTTATATATTTTTTGTATTGGGCCTCATCAACACACTCTTGGAATAAAGGGCTGGCTGCACCCTTTTCCATTTTCTCAATAAGCCTCCAATCTTCTACATTTACACGTTTAAAAGATATCTCTTTCATGTATTTCAATCAATTAATGCTTGCTTTATTCTTTATTCCTTATGTCTTTCTATTCTCTCCCCCAAGGCAGCAACACGCCTATCAAATGAGGTTAATGCATGAGTTAATCTTCCCCGAGTTGCCTCCAAATCAAATACGACATGCTTTGGAATTACTAATGTAACAGGACCGCCATCTTTAAGGTCAACAAGTTTGTGCATCATTCTACCTGGAGCTCCAATGTCTCCAAGCAAAAAAGTTTCACCAACGACATTAACTAATATGCGCCTCCAGTCCTGAACCGAAAAAGACTCTCTAATAGCTACCATCATTTGATCACCGGCAACTCTTCCCGATGCATGAAGCTCAATTTTCATATGTGCTAAGTATCTTAATTAGTACAAATATCAAGTCACAATCATAATCCCTGTCGTAATCAAATCATAGCCAAATTGCAAATAGGTCCCAAAAAACGAGAAACCGGCCACTTCAGCAATCAGTCTATCAGCGATAATAAGCAAAATAAGATATATCGGCCCCTGTGATAAAAATCGTTGGTACCAATCCTCTTTTGATAACGGAATCACCAGTCCAAGTAGCTTCGAACCATCAAGTGGAGCGATCGGAAGTAAGTTGAATAGAAAAAGTATGAGACTGAGCGAGTAAACAGCCCGCAAAATTTCAAAAATCAGACCTGGCAATGGCAAATACTTGAACATAATGGCAATTACAAAGGCTGTCAGCAGATTCGTAATCGGGCCCGCAATCGAAATCAGTGCCGCATCTCGCCGTGGATGTTTTAGGTTGTTGTAATTAAACGGAACAGGCTTTCCCCAACCAAAATGGGCTATAAAAATCATGATCGTCCCAAGAACATCCAAATGCTTCATAGGGTTCAGTGAAACACGACCCTCCATTTTAGCCGTAGGATCACCAAGCTTATAAGCCACCCAGGCATGGGCAGCTTCGTGCACCGTAATGCACACGGCCAAGGCAACGACGAGATAAAGGATTTCCATAAATATAAATTGACAAGGAAAGGCTTTAGATGGTACCTTTCATGAGCTTTCTTACTATACTCATTTATTACGCCATGTCCAAAGTTTGCCAAGTTTGCTCC
>JAJDCF010000056.1 GCA_029260955.1 Patescibacteria group bacterium
ATGGTGCAGGGACTTGTTCACAACAGGAAAAGTAGAATGAATTCGGCTGTGCGGGAAGTCACACAAAAATGGGGAGGCTCACAGTCTATTAAAGGTCCTGTTGTCAGCATTCCTTATTTAAAATGGCGCAATGGCAACAAAAGTGACCCAAGCCAAGTAGGCCATCTTCATGTTTTGCCAGATGTTCTTCACATTAATGCAAACCTGGATCCCGAGATCAGGTCTCGCGGTATTTTTGATGTGCCATTGTATAAATCTCAACTGCATATTTCGGGGAGTTTTTCTAGCAATGATCTGGATTTCCCTGTCGACAACAGACAGGTGCTTTGGGGTGATGCAAAAATTGTTTTTGGCATCTCGGACATGCGAGGCATTAAGGAGCAGGTTAAAGTCAACTTTAACGATGAGGAGATTTTAATGGAATCCGGTCTTTCCAGATATGATGTATTTGACTCAGGTGTTCAGGCTCAAGTTTCAGACTTTTCTAGGTCAGAAAGCTACACTTTTGCTATGGACCTTAACCTAAATGGCGGTGAAGCTATCAATTTTGTGCCCATGGGACAAGAGACCAAGGTAAAACTTACTTCCAGCTGGGAAAATCCGAGTTTTGATGGAGCTTTTCTTCCTACAGAACACACGATTACGGAGGAGGGATTTGAAGCCCGCTGGTCTGTTTTAGACATAAATCGGAATTACCCTCAGCAATGGGTCAATGAAACCTATCAACTGCATAATTCTCAGTTTGGAACTAAGCTTTTTATGCCAGTCGATGTTTATCAAAAAACGACACGTTCTGTTAAATATGCCATTTTATTCATTTTCTTGACCTTCTTAGCCTTCTTTTTGGCAGAGATATTGAATAATCTCCGCATTCATCCTATTCAGTACTTACTTATTGGCGTTGCGATCGTTCTGTTTTATTTACTGCTGCTGTCTCTTTCTGAGCACATTGATTTTGGCATGTCTTATGGAATTGCTTCCGTGGGCATTGTCGGCATGGTCAGCCTGTATTCGGGGAGTGTACTGCGAATGAAGAAATTGGGCATTTTGATTGGCGCATTGCTTGCCCTGCTCTATATCTTCCTATACTTCTTGCTGCAAATGGAAGACCTTGCCTTATTACTTGGTAGTATAGGGCTGTTTATCATTCTTGGAGCTGTGATGTATCTTACTCGCAATGTGGATTGGTATATGATGAAAGAGCGAAGCTAAAGCTGATTGAGCATTTCCTCCGCCTCCTCCATTTCTTCTTTCTTTTCATCGTGCTCTTCTTCGTGCATTGCTCCTGCTTCAGATTCCTCTAAATTCTTCATGGTGGACTCTAGGTCCTCTACAAGTTGCGTCGTATCGCTCCCATTATCCAACTTAGTCATTTCCGAAATAAACTCCTCTTGCTGCTGAACAGGCCATTTGGCAAAAGTTTCTGCCAGGGTTTTTTGTTCAGCCTCGCTTAAAGAAGTGAAGTATTTGCTGTGCTTTATTTCTTCTAATTTAGACATCTTGTTTGTGTTCAATGTGAACGTCTGGAAAAGGAGGTAAATATTCATGCGGCTCCTTTCCATTACTAATTACTTTTATACGTCCATCCGGATATTGAGTCATTCTATTGGCTCCCTTTGGCCCTGGTGCAAACATCATGTAACGAACCCCCTTAATTACCACATTAGATACAATTGGATAAGGTGGCATAAAGGTTCTAAAGGCTAGCATGTTGGCCATTTTTTTGGCTTCTAGGCTTGGCCCCTTAGTCTGCTCGGCACCTTCGCTATAACTGGCCAAAATAAAGCCAGGGTTTTTGATGCTTTCTAGGTTGCGCGACTTAATTATTCTATTTTTGAGTGCCATAGCCTCTTCGTAGTTCACTACAAAAGAATCGGGCTTGGGAGCATGCAGTTTTGTAGGATTCTTTTTATAGGCATCCATTTTTTTGTCGTAAGCAGCTTTTCGTTTTATATAAAGCTCTTCATGCTTATTCAAATATTTATCTGCATACGCCAGCAGCTTGTTCATGCGCTTTTCTGGACGCTCTTTGGCGTTTTTTTTGTGCTCTTCCAGTATATCTTTTTCTTCCTGTGTAGATGGCTCAGGTCGCTCGAAGGCCATGACTTAAGTAAATTATTTTATCTTGTTATTATACACTTTTTTACAATTAATGTCAAACATACATTTGACGCATTCTCAATAATCTGCAACTATAAAATACTTTAATGCCCCCGACATGGCCCCTGAAACAGGTGATACATATGTTGATGAGATTGTTGATGAAGACACGCAGGAGGATGATACTCATGATACGGAGCGGCCACCTGAAACTAACGATGCCCCCTTGGAATTGGCCGTTCAAGCTGCCAATGCCATGCGCGATAGCTTGGTGAATATTGGCTATACTAAGGGGTGCCACCATAATTCAGTGAAGATTGGTAAAGTTAAGGAGCATCGAGATTATGAAGTCGAGCGTAGAATCTGTGAAATTGACGCTGACAATGTACGAGATGGTGATCTTCATTTTAGCTCCGTAGAATACGATGATCGTGACATGCTCATTTTCGCCGAGTACCGCTGCCAAGACCCTAGCTTTGCTTATGTGTATATCACTCCCGAGTTCGATGGGCCAATATATATTGAATTCGAAAATGGCTTGCATCTGTCTGTTAGGCGACCTGATAGCCCTGTGCTTTTAAAGGTTCATGATCAACCTGGCCGCACTGAAGTGTTATTTCGATGGATTTATTGATCTTGCGCCCAAGAGGTCCTTTTGCTAATATTTCTTGGCACTCAGTCACTCGGAAAATGAGATGAGGGCGCTTAGCTCAGTTGGTTAGAGCGTCTGGTTTACACCCAGAAGGTCAGAGGTTCGACTCCTCTAGCGCCCACCACCAAATAGGTTTTTGCCGTCTAGGGTATCAGAAGCCTCTTTGGTATGAGGAAAAACCGAACGCCCGCTTGGAATTGATGAGGTAATAACTTTTTGGTCGAACCGAAAGAGTACTTTTGCGACTCTTTTGTCCTCTTTATCGTATATCTCCACTCTTTCAACCAACATATCTACTACCCCCTTCTTCTCCTCGTAAGTAAGTCCGTCTATACCTTTCTGCATATTTTCAGCAAACCTCTTTACATCTTTACAGGCCTTCTCATAGCCTGACTGCCTGCTAATCTCTTTTTCAATCTCTTTCATTTTTTTGAAATTGAAATCCCTTTCTTTTTCGTATTTATCAATCAATGCCCCCCTCTTTTTTTGGTCGATCCGCTGGTCATAGTAGTCAAAATCGACTCTCTCCACACGTTTGCTGGCTTTTACATAAGTCTCCTCATAAATTGCATACTCAGCCTCTAAGGATTTTTGCCTCTTAAAAGCATCACTATTCTCTTTATGAACTGCAATAAATACCTCAGGCCTTAGAATTGCCTTTTTAACATAAGCCCATACATATGCCTCAAGGTCTGTTGCTGCAATGCTAATCGTTTTATATTCTACTCTCGCTTCTCGGTCTAAGTATTTCTTTCTTCTATAATTTTTTGACCCCTTGCCGGACTTATAACCTACGAATCCCTTGCCAGTGTTCATATCAACTAACTTTCCAGCGAGCATATAACTATCCTTTCCCCCACCCCTCCTACCTTTTACACCATTCACCAACCTGTCCT
>JAJDCF010000057.1 GCA_029260955.1 Patescibacteria group bacterium
AACACTTTAATGAAGGAACATGAGCCGGAAGAAATGCAATATTCGCTAGTTCTGTAATCATGAAGTACAGCTTGGGCTACATCACCGCACCTAACAAAGCTGAGGCAAAGGATATTGTTATGGAGCTTTTAGAAATGGGCCTGATTGCCTGTGCCAACATATTCCCGGGAGTGGAATCATATTATGTTTGGGATGATGCCATTCAGCACGAGAAAGAAGTGGTAATTATTCTGAAAACTCACCAGGGAAATGAAAATAAGATAATCCGGGTTGTTGAGAAGATACATTCTTATGAATGTCCCAGTATTGTATTTGTTCCGCTAAGCCATGGGAATAAAGACTTTTTGAAGTGGGTAAAGAATAGTTGCTAGAGTACTGCATTTATGTTATTGTTGCGTACTTTAAGTATAACCAACAATGACAGGACTTCCCTCTTCAGGTAAAAAAAGTGTACTTCTTACATCTGCACAACAGCCAGAAGTGCACCCCTTGGCTACGGTTATTCATGATGCCAATAATAAGCTGCAAATCGCTTCAGCCTCTATGGAATTGCGTCGAACTCGTTTTAGTAGGCAGCGTTTTAAGGCAATGATGGATATTGCTGATGATATTCGCTTCGCAAACAGAATACTTCTTCATGCAGCCAAGAATGAAACTTTTATTCCAAGCCTGTTTATGGATGGCTTTGAGTTTATGCGGAGGAAAATAATGATTCTTTTGGGCCATATTCAAGATGCTACGAATACTGAATCTGCGATGCCCCATAGAATTACTAATCTGGCCATCGGAGAATTGGACGCCCTGATGGAACGGGGTTTGAATTTTATTCAGGATGAGCCCCCCGAAGATCCACCAACGCTTGGAAATCTTTCTGAGCATGTTTCGGATATTGCAAGTGATTATCGGGATCGCCACCCTAATATTCTCTTTCATTTTGATATCGAAGCCAATTGTAAGGCCTTGTTTCACCCCCCAAGTGTAAAGCGAGCTCTGGAAAACCTTTTAAATAACTCAATCCAGGCCCTTCCTGAAGAAGGTGGAGAAATAACTATCAAACTTCAAAGTAAATCGATTGATTCTAATGGCAAGCCTTTTGCTGAAATTGAAGATGGCCCTTACATCACCATTGCAATAGAAGATAATGGCTCAGGTATTTCTGAGGGAATACTTGATAAACTTAGGCATTCAACCGTCACGACAAAAAGAGAAGAAGGTGGCTCAGGTTTTGGCCTAGTAAGTGCTAGAAAGGGTGTAAGAAACCAAGGCACAGAAAAACAAGGGGCACACTTAATTGTAACAAGTGAAGCTGGGTGTGGCACCACAGTGACTGCTCTTATTCCCAGTAGCTTTCCACCACCAAGAAACATTCCTGCCGATAATCCTGAAGGGGAAGCTACGGATGTTTCCTCTTAATCTTTTTTGGACTTTAGAATATATCCAAAGCCATGAATCGTTTCGATCAACCTGTCATCGAAGCCATCATTGAGTTTTTTGCGAAGCTGGGAAATATGAGCATCAACTGTATTTGAAAAAAGGTGCGCATTGTAATCCCATACGTTTTCGATAAGAATATTTCGATTTATTACCCTATCTGGATTCTGCATAAAATATTCGAGTAAGGCATATTCTTTTAATCTTAAGCGGATCTTCTTGTTCTTGCGGGTAACCACCCTTAGCGCGGAATTTAGTTTTAAATCTCCCACTACCAGCTCCTGTTCTTTCTTTACGGAAGCTTGCGATCTTCTTAGTACGGATTTAATTCTAGCCACAAGTTCTACAAACGAACATGGTTTAACTAAATAGTCGTCGGCACCTAAATTGAGAATTCTTGTTTTTGTTCCAACATCATCAATCGCTGTCAGTATGATGACTGGTGTCATATCGTTGCGCGACCTCATTTCACTAAGAATTTCCTCTCCACTTTTGAGTGGCAACATTAGATCAAGGATCAAAGCATCGTATTTATTCTTACTGAGATTCTCTAAAACGCGACCTCCATCTGATAGGTGGTCCACTTGGTAGCCCTCATACTTAAGACCTCGCATCAGGAAGCTTGCTACTTCCTGCTCATCCTCAATTAAGAGAATTTTCATTTTGTTTTGGTTTAAATAAGTCGGTTTCTACATCGAATATACTACAAAAGCTATCAAACCTACTAATTATTTTTTCATTATTATTTAATGAAGCAGCATATGAATTATAATATTTAATTTAACATTCGATAATGATTTTCTCCTATCATGCTCTTGCCCCCCTTTTTTTATTATGATGGACTAGCTCAGTTGATGTGCTAGATATGATTGGACCTACCCAATGAAAAACTTGGCACTTACAGATAAACATATGGGCGAATCTGAACCACCTAGGAGCGAGGTAAATCCTCGATTTAGAAGTGATGTGGCTCCGCGCCCAACAAATAGCGAATCTCTTGACGATGCCATGGAGAGGGTTTTGCGATCAGGAACTGATGAAACATATTGTTTTTTGAATGAGGGGCAAGTCAAAGCTAATGTAGAATTTTTTAAGGATAATTTTTTGCCTGGTGACCCTCATGGAGCGCTTCTTTACGCGATGAAGGCTAATTCTCATCCGCGCATTATGCAACTGATGGTAGAGGCTGGCATTGATGGTTTTGATTGTGCCTCTAGACATGAAAATGAACAGGTTTTAGCTCTTGAAGGTATGGAAGCTGGAAATGTTCATTTTAACAATCCAGTTAAGAAATCTAGTCATTTGGTGAATGCTTTTAGTCATGGTGTTAGCTACTATACGGCCCAAAGTAAAAGCGGAGTAGAAAAGATTTTGGTTGAACAAACTAGATCCCAACTAAAGGATTTGATCGTGGCAGTAAGGTTAAAAACTTTTAACAAAGATGCCAAAATTAATTTATCGTCGAAATTTGGCTGTTCACCCACTAAAGCAGTTTCGCTTATTAAGAGAATTAGGTCTGCTGGAGCAAAGGCCGGCTTAGCCATGCATACCGGTTCGCAAAACCTCAATCCTTACAGCTACGCCCAAGGTATTGAGCTTATGAAACAGGTTGCTGAAAAAGTTGGTGGTGTTTCCAGTGCTAATCTGGGGGGAGGTTACCCAGTTCCTTACGGACCAACAGACCATTTTGACATATGGGAATACTTGAGGCAGGTTAATGAGACAATGGAGGAGGCAAAGGCTGTAATTTTTGGAAAATATGCTGAAGAAGCTAGGATTCTTATGGAACTTGGTAGAGTGCTGGTGGCTAATGCTGTTGACCTGGCCATGCCGGTTCTTGAAATGGATGAAAACTGTGAGGATGGCAAAAAGGAAGTGTATGTGGGCGATGGCACGTACCATTCCTTTAGCGACCGGTGGATACACGACTGGCCGTATTATTATCATGTTTATACTGGAGATGGGCGAAAGCCATCTAAAACCATGGCGCGCTACAAATTGTGGGGACAAACTTGTGATTCAAGAGATGAATTAGGGGAGCATAATTTGCCAGCTGATTTACGTGAGGGCGATTTTGTGTGTGTAAAGAATGCTGGGGCTTATATGGATTCGCAGCGTTCTGGCTTTAATGGCTTTATTGATGGGCCTATATATGTTTCGTATAATGTATAATGCTTAGTGTATAACTTTGCTATCAAATATGAAGACTAAAATTACTTCCTACCCCAACATGTCCTCAGTCGACGATACGACCCTAAATAGCATTGTTGGTCATGAGCGGGAAGTGTTTGGTGGTGAAGAATATGGGGAATACCTTTTTTGCACTAATGTTGCATGCCGTCGCATACAATCCATTGAAGAAGTTTATGGGTTATCAGGCGCAAAAGAGGGATATGTACCTTTAGAGGAACTGGAAAAAGACGGACCTAAAATGCCCGATTGCCCTGATTGTAGCAGTGCCACTTTAATGATGTTTGACCCACGAGCGATCAAGCCTATTTACGCAAAGCTTTATCGAAACGCGTATGGGGCAATCATGAGAGATGAAACAGAGGCTGTTAGAGGAACCTGTATCATAAAAGCCACTAATTTACGTGACTGTTTTGACAATATCAATGAGCGAGAAAGCTATGATTGGGATGAATTTCGTGAAAAAATTATGCATATTCTAGGTATTGAAGCCGAAGAAGATACACCTGTCATCAATACTAATCGAGTAGGAATCAATCGTCCCTATCGTGATGGGGCAGCTTTTTTAAGATTGGGCACTGCTTGTGGTAGTAATATGACTGCAGAGCATGATAAATTGCCAACTTTTTCTTGTGTTAAATTTGGTGGAAAAGCACTTCCTCTCTTAGAGGGGATCGGGCATGAACAGATTGTTGAAGATGAGTATGATGCTGTAATAATTGGAATGAAGCGCTTTGGTGATCTAAAAAGAGCTTTTGGCTTGCACCCAATGCGACTTGGCAAAGAATTTGGACCACAGATCATGGCAGCTTCTATGACAGCCAATCAAAGACAAGTTGCTGAACCAAAGCCTAAATATTATCAAGGATCTACCCTACTTGATGAAATTCAAAAAGCAATTGAAAATTGTCAACAAAAAACTTGATTACACAGAGTAATATAAAGTAATAAATCAATCCGAATATGCCACTTGCTCTTGCCTTAATGTATTTAACAACTGTCCTTGTTGTTATTCTAATTGGAATTTTTGTGTTCCATCAAAACAAAACCAATCCAAGCAACAGAGCTTTTTTTACCCTTACGATTGCTCAGGTCGTCTGGATTCTCTCGCTTTTTTTTGGCTATCAATTCGTTTATACCAGACCAATGAATTTGGTGCGGTCTGAGTTTTTTGTCCAGCTGGCGTATGGTGCAGGACCCATCATGATGCTTGCCTTGATCATTTTTTTGTATTATTTTCCACGCATCACTATTCGCTTTAGCAAAGTTTTATCTTGGCTTTATATAGGGCTAATGCTTGTAATGGCGTTAATTGCCTCTTTTACTGAATTGGTTCATGATGAACAGATTATTGAGAACGGAAAGTATATTACTGATAGCTTTGGTCCACTTTACGATTTTTATTCAATCCTACTATTAACTTCGCTTTTACTCGCTACCTATATTGCTACTAAGAAGTCTTTTGCTCTGAAAGGATTGGAGAGACGGAAAATCTTATATGCAACTGTTGGCTGTTGGCTTTACGGCTTTAGTACAATCATCACTAATCTGATACTACCACTTTATGATTTGAATTTGCTTGGAAATATCATTCTGGTAGAAATTTCACCGGTTTACATAATGTTCTTCGCTATTCCAACCTTCTACTCCATATACAAGCATAGGTTCTTCAACTTTTCTTATGTTTCATTCCATGCTTTTAGAGAGCTAATTTTGAGTGTAATTTTTCTTTTGTCTACCTTTGCACTCTATGTATTACTTCTAAACCTTGCCCCCAACCTTGGGATTTTAGCACTTATTGGAATAAGCTCCTTGGCAGCCTTTATGCTTAATGGAAAGATCCGGGAATATATTCCAGAGTTTGTAGCTGAAGGATTGCGTGCGCTAAGAAGAACTATATCTGAACTTAGATCAACAATTCTTACCTGTGAAAGCCTTGAGCAACTGCAGAGTGCGGTTGAAAAAGCTTTTGTTGTGGATCTAAACTTTGTGAATGCAAAATTATACGTTTTATTGAAAAACGGAGATAATCTTGGTCTACCTGCCTATCAAAAGAATATCCTTACAAAAACTCTGATGGATCATAAAAAGGATGTCTTGATCCGAGCTGAAATTGAAT
>JAJDCF010000058.1 GCA_029260955.1 Patescibacteria group bacterium
GCTTGAGGAAGTTTATTTACCCGGTAAATCTGATCCTATCGATCTGCCAAGTAATTCGGAGGCCAGCTACTTACTTCAAAGACTCCGAGATGAAGCTCATCGCTTTGCAATTGAGGCCAACCGAGGCTCGAGGAATAAGAAAATGACCCAATCTGTTTTGGACGAGATTCCTGGGCTTGGGCCAAAGGCGAAGAAAAAGCTTTTGACCTATTTTGGTTCAGCGCATAAAATTCAGGAAGCTTCCCAGGTTCAGCTAGAACAAATTGTTGGTGAGAAGCTGTCAGCCAGTATTAAAAAACACCTAATATAAATTTCCTATGGCTAAAGTCTTATCTATTGTTGCTCCCGAGAATTTTCAGCAAATCGAGTATCTTGAATCAAAAAAGGCTCTTGAAGAGCAGGGGCATGAGGTTGTAATGTGCAGTACTCACCAGATGGCTTTTGATAAGCTCGACCAGCGATATAAGGTTGATGTACTTTTAGACGATGTAATGGAGGATGATTTTGATGCCGTTATGTTTATAGGTGGCCCCGGTGCTAGCGCTCATTTTGATGATGATGATTTTCATTCAATAGCGAGAGCTTTTTTTACGGCAAACAAACTTACGACAGCCATATGCGCGGCACCGGTTATTTTGGCGCGCGCCGGCCTACTTAAGGGGGTAAAATCGACCTGTTGGCCTAGTCACGGCGGTGACTTGAAGGCGGCAGAGGCGGAGTATACCGAGGCTCATGTTGAAAAAGATGGCTTGATTATTACAGCTGATGGCCCTGATTCGGCATATAAATTCGGCTTAGCTGTGGCTGAGGCACTTGGTACTTCCTAGTACTTAGCCTCAAGAAAACGCTTGGCATTTTTCGAGTATACTTTGTTCAGGACTGACCTACTTAGTCCTAAGCCGTTTAGTATTACAACTTCGTCTGCTCGTTTTTTATGAGTGGCAAATTTTGTTTCCATAGACTTGCAATAATCGCCTTCTTTGGGCTTACAATTGTCATATCGTTGTTGATTAGTTGCAAGTATTTTATTGTAATAATCACTAACTGCCTTGCACATGAAATGCCTCTTTTCGAGTATATCTTTGTAGCAGCGAATAGTTTCCTCTACAAAGGCTCGATCTTTGTGATCGGCTTCGGTTAGCACCATATCTGCGCCAAAAAGAATCCGATCCTGAAATTCGTTGATGAAGTTCGCGTATTTCCCAGGATCTTTACTAATTCGTCTAAAGCCGGCAGCCATAAACTCAGGAGACCCAAAACTCATGTCCGTATAAAGGTTTGGATATGTCCTGAATAGCGCGCTTACCCTGTCGAGTCCAATGCTGGAAACCATGAAGTGAGGAACTGACATAACGAGAGCTGGGTACTTTGCTAGAATCCGTTCAAGTTCCTGACCGTATTTGGTGATATTTATGTGAAACAACAATGGAACTTCGTTTCTTTCAGCAAAAGCATAAATAGGGAGCATGCGTGGGGAATCCAGAGGTATGCTGAATATGTTGTAGTAGTATGAATGGCCGTTATAGAGCTTGATGCCTTTTCCACCGCGATCGATGCAGCCCTTTAAATATGCAAGTGCATCAGAATCGAGAGGGTTTACTGTACAGAAAGGAATGAATTTATCTGGATATTCCTTGGCAATGTCAAAAATATCATCCGTGTTTTCACGATATCCCGTGAAGCTCTTATGGCCGTTCAAAGTCAGTGTTTCTGTTGGCGAAGGTACCAATATGGTTTTGCTAATTCCGGTTGTCTCGTGGGCACTAATGAGTACCTTTGCTCTGGTTAGATCCTCTATATGTTCGTGAGTATCAATGATACCTGGTGATCCAAAAGCCTGAATTATGCCAGATAGCGCTGCCACTATCACTATAATTGACCCGGCCAAAAAGGCGATTTTACAACGATGACTATACATTTATACTTGAATTAATTACTTAATCGATTATACAGTGCGATTCCTTGATATAGAAATCGGTTTTTGATATGCTTTCTTTATAATAAAACCTAATCAAAAAAACATGAAACTAGGACGCTATATTGTCGGACTTATTTCTGGACTTACTTTCGGCATGCTCTTTGCTCCAAAGAAGGGTAAAAAATTGCGAGATGAACTTGCTAAAGTGGGGGAGGGATCTGGTCAGGAGGCGCTTATGGCTCTTTTTAATGCTTTCAAGGATGCCGGTGCGGATGCTGCGACGGAGATGAAAAAATTGTCTGAGAGTGAACAATTACAGTCTGCTTTAAACATGTCCAAAGATAAGATGCGTGACTATTTGTCTGAATTAGAGGAGCATGGCTCAGACATGGCTGCTTGTTGTCAGGATAAAATGGAAGAATTTTCTGACGTTGCGGCGGCTGCCAGTTCCGCATTCAAAAAACGAGCGGTAAGAAAGAAAAAAGTAGTCACAAAAGCTGTAAATCGCCGCACAAAAAAGGTAAGGCGTGTTGTTAAGGTGAAGGTTAATGCGGTGAAGAAGGTAGCAAAAAAGGTTGCGCCTAAGAAAAAAAAAGTTACAGCTAAAAAAGCTAAAAAGAAGGTTGCGTCCAAGAAGAAGTAGGCTTACTAGCTCTTGCTATTTTCTCTGTGGGCGTTAAAATCTTTACGCTCTTTTAATATTTTATTTTTTATAACGAAAGTCGACAATGACAGCACTATATATTCCTTTTTTGATTTCAATACTTGCTTTGGCTTATGCCGCTTATAACACTTTTCGTGTACTTTCTCATGACACTGGAACCGATAAGATGAGAGAGATCGCTAAGGCGATTCAGGATGGAGCCATGGCTTACATGCATCGTCAATTTAAGACGATTAGCGTTTTTGCAGTGGTAATTGCGGCCTTGATGGCTTATCTGTTGGGGTGGCATATAGCTTTAAGCTTTGTTGTTGGTGCTGTTTTATCTGCTTTGGCTGGTTATGCCGGTATGAACGTCTCAGTTCGTGCCAATGTACGTACAGCAGCTGCTGCTAAAGACGGAATTCCTGCTGCACTCGATGTAGCTTTTCGCGGTGGGTCAGTGACCGGAATGGCTGTAGTTGGACTTTCACTTCTTGGTGTAACGGGTCTTTATCTTGGATTTATGCAGCTTGGAGTCGAGGGGAATGAAATTCCACATCTTTTGATTGGATTTGGATTCGGTGCATCACTTATTTCACTCTTTGCTCGTCTTGGCGGAGGAATTTTTACAAAAGCAGCCGACGTTGGGGCTGATTTAGTGGGTAAAATCGAAGTTGGAATTCCCGAGGATGATCCACGTAATCCTGCTACTATTGCTGACAATGTAGGAGATAACGTAGGTGACTGTGCCGGAATGGGTGCTGATCTTTTTGAGACATACGCCGTAACGCTTGTAGCTACTATGGTTCTGGCTGTTGCTCAGGGTTTTTCTGAGGCTTACGTGCTTTATCCGATTGCGCTTGGAGCTGTTGCTATCATCGCTTCTGTTATCGGTTCAAACTTTGTTCGAACCAAATCCAAGACTAAAATCATGGCTGCTCTATATAAAGGTATGCTCGTCACTCAGGTTTTGGCGTTGATTGGTTTTTACTTTGTCACTCAGTGGATGATTCCAGCGTCTAGTAATCCTATGAGCTTGTTCTGGACGACTGTTGTGGGTGGCGTGCTTACGGTGCTTATTATTGTTATTACGGAGTACTACACTTCTACTGACTACAAGCCTGTACGAGATGTTGCTAAGGCTTCTGAGACCGGAGCAGGAACCAATATTATTATTGGAATTGCTGCCGGGCTAGAAAGTACCATTTTGGTTGTCCTTGCTATTGTCGCGGCTATTTTCGTTTCTTACAGCTTGGGCGGTCTTTATGGAATTGCGATTGCTGCTACTAGTATGCTTTCTACAACGGGTATTATAATTGCCATGGATTCATACGGACCGATTACGGATAACGCTGGTGGAATTGCTGAAATGGCTAAGCTTCCGGAAGATGTCAGAAATGTTACTGATGCGCTGGACGCTGTTGGTAACACTACTAAGGCGGTTACCAAGGGGTACGCTATTGGCTCTGCTGCTCTGGCTGCCCTTGTTTTATTCCAGGATTATAACGCGGCTTTGCTAAAGGCAGGGCAAAATTTGATATTTGATATTACTGATCACAAAGTACTCATTGGATTATTCCTTGGCGGACTTATTCCTTATGCTTTCTCTGCTGTTACCATGCGTGCTGTTGGTAAAACTGCTCACGCGGTAGTAACCGAGGTTCGCAGACAGTTTAAACACATTAAAGGAATCATGACCGGAAAAGCCAAGCCTGATTACGAAAGATGTGTGGACATTGTAACCAAGGCCGCTCTTATTGAAATGATTGTTCCAGCACTGATTGCTGTACTTAGTCCTATTGTTGTTGGCTTCATGTTCGGGCCTAAAGCTCTTGGAGGACTTTTGATTGGTGTGATTGTTTCTGGACTTCTTATGGCTATTTCGATGGCTAACGGCGGTGCAACTTGGGACAATGCTAAAAAATACATCGAGGACGGTCATCATGGTGGAAAAGGCTCCGAGGCTCACAAGGCTGCAGTAGTTGGGGACACGGTTGGTGATCCTTACAAAGACACTGCCGGCCCTGCGATCAACGCCCTGATCAAGGTAATAAATATGATTGCATTACTGATTGCCTCTGGTGTGGCTAGTTGGAGTTTGTTTTAATTGACGTAGCTTTTTACTTGCGACGACGATAACTATTTGTTAGGTTTACTGTCCATTAACAATAAAGTATATGTCTGAACAATTATCTAGTCAGGTTGTTCCTAAGGATTGGAGCACGGTAAGAATCGAAGGTTTTAGCCCTAAGGAAGCACAGGTTGTAAGAGCGAATATTCTATGTAATCTTTTAGGCGATCCAGAGTCAATTGATATGGATGAAAATGAAAAGGACGATGGGAGGAAAGAAGTAGTCGCGATTACGCTAAAACGGGATGAATTACACGTATGCGCAAAGCCACAAGCTTTTTTCGAGCGTTTGCAATCTACTATACCCGGAATCAAGCTAGATTTTGCTGCATAAAGGTGCTTAGTTGTGCTTCTTCGTCAAATCGATTGTCGTCTTAATCACCGTGTCTGGATTGAGGGACATTGAATCAATTCCTTCCTTAGCCAGGAAGCGGGCGAATTCGGGGTAGTCGCTTGGGGCTTGACCACAAATGCCAACTTTTTTACCCTTCTTCTTCCCGATTTTAATGATTTGGCGAATGAGCTCTTTGACTCCTTCGTCACGTTCATCAAATACATGTCGAACCAGTTCTGAGTCGCGGTCGACACCAAGTGTAAGTTGAGTAAGGTCGTTGGATCCAATTGAGAAGCCATCAAATATTTCGCAGAACTTCTCACCTTGAATGACGTTGTTTGGAATCTCACACATCACGTAGACCTGAAGGCCTTTTTTACCACGTTGTAGGCCGTTCTTCTTCATTTCGGCTAGTACCTTCTCACCTTCGGTAATAGTGCGGCAAAATGGCACCATGAGCTTAAGATTAGTAAGACCCATTTCTTCTCGAACCTTCTTCATGGCTTTGCACTCCAGGGCAAAAGCAGCTCGATATTTTGGGTCGTAGTAACGGCTGGCACCGCGCCATCCGATCATTGGGTTATCTTCGACTGGTTCGTAGGCTGTTCCGCCAATCAAATTGGCATATTCGTTGGATTTGAAGTCACTCAAACGAACAATCACGTCTTTCGGGTAGAAAGCAGCCGCGATTGTAGCAACTCCTTCAGCTAGTTTATCCACAAAGAAGTCAGCCTTGTTATTGTAACCAGCGGTAAGCGCGTCTATCTTGGCGATAACAGCTTCATCTTCCAGTTTTTTGTAGTTGAGCAAGGCTAGTGGATGAATTTGAATGTATGAATTGATAATAAATTCCAATCTTGCAAGACCTACACCATCGTTTGGAATAAAAGAGGATTCGAAAGCAAGCTCAGGACTTCCAAGATTCATCATGATCTTAGTTTTGGGACGTTTAAGATTCTTGATGTTGGTCTTTTTTACTTTGAATTTGAGTATTCCTTCGTAAACATTGCCCGTCTCACCTTCGCAGGCAATGGTAATCTTTTTACCTGGCTTAATCACTTTGGTGGCATCGTTGGTACCAACAACGCAGGGGATTCCCAGTTCACGAGACACAATGGCCGCGTGACAGGTTCGTCCTCCTCGGTTGGTTACAATGGCGGAAGCTATCTTCATGATCGGCACCCAGTCCGGATCAGTCATGTCTGTAACAAGAACGTCACCCTTCCTAAAACTATGAATATCTTCGGCATGATGAATGACATTTGCTTTGCCGTTAGCAATCTTGGAGCCAACAGGAGCGCCGCTGGTAAGCAGTTTGCTACGCTTGTCCATCAGAATGTAATCTTCAAGTACTGTGTAGTCCTTTTGAGATTGAACAGTTTCTGGCCTTGCTTGAACGATGTATAACTTGCCAGTCTCTCCGTCCTTGGCCCATTCCATGTCCATTGGCTTGAAGTAGTTTGCCTCCTTTGAATAGTGGTCCTCAATAATGGCTGCCCATTTTGCTAGCTGCAGCACTTCTGCGTCAGTTATGCAGAAAACATTTCGCATGTTTTTGTCCACGGGTACGTTTCTGACAGGAGATTTTGACCCACCTTCAGAATAAATCATCTTGATAGCTTTATCACCCAGTCTTTTGGTTAGGATTGGTTTGAACCCTTCTTTTAGGGTTGGTTTGAAGACGTAGAATTCGTCGGGATTAACGGCTCCTTGTACCACGTTTTCTCCCAGTCCGTAAGCCGCATTGATCAACACAGCATCCTTAAATCCGCTTTCGGTATCGATCGAGAACATGACACCACTAGAAGCAATATCGGAACGGACCATCTTTTGAACAGCAATAGAAAGTCCAATAGTAAAGTGGTCGTAACCCTTTTCTTCACGGTAGGCTATAGCGCGGTCTGTAAACAGAGATGCAAAACACTTTTTGCAGGCTTCCAAAAGATCGTGATCGCCACGAATGTTCAGGAAGGTCTCTTGTTGACCGGCAAAGGAAGCATCTGGCAAATCTTCAGCAGTTGCAGAAGATCGAACCGCTGTGTCGCAGTGTTTTCCGTACATGCGTTCCATTTTGCGATAAGCCTTAATAATCGCTTCGTTTAGATCTTCAGGGAACTCAGCATTCAGAATAGTCTGGCGAACTTTGTGACCCTTATCTTGCAGATCTCGAATATTATGAGGGTCGAGTCCTTTCAAAATCCTTTTAATGTCATCTTTAATACCAG
>JAJDCF010000059.1 GCA_029260955.1 Patescibacteria group bacterium
ATCAACGAAATTGCTGAAGGAGAAGGTCCTGATGTCTTCATGATTCACAATTCCTGGATGCCAAAGCATAACAAGAAGCTCTACCCACTGCCCCTCGACCAGCCAATCGTAATGAATGCCGAGCTTTTTCGTCAGACCTTCTTCCAGGCAGCCGCGGATGACCTCATAATCAACGAGCAGGTTTATGGAATGCCACTTTCAATCGACAATCTCGCTGTTTTCTACAACAAGCAGCACTTTAAAGATCTAATTGCAACAAGTGACAAGCCAGGTGCTCTTTGGGAAGAAATTCAGGAGCAAACCACTCAACTCACAAAGAAGAACAACAGCCCAGAACGCTTTGCGCTCACCGGAATTGCCCTTGGCCGCGCCGACAACATATCCAGCGCCGTCGATATTCTATATAGCATGATGCTTGAATACGGCGTTCAGTTTTACGATGAAAAAGAAGAACGAGCCACTTTTGCGACAGGCTCAGGTATTGGACAGGAAAATCCTGGCGTGCAAGCCCTTGAGCTTTTCACCAGCTTCGCCCTTCCAAGCTACCGCAATTACAGTTGGAACGAATACATCACAGGTTTTGCTCCGGAAGAAAAAGAAATCAATCCATTCGTACGCGACAAAATCAGCATGATCATCGGTTATCCATATCTTTACAGCGAAATCGAAGCAACCATCCAGGATCAGCAAAAATCAGGTGGCAAACACATCGACATCGAAGACGTCGGAATCGCCGCCTTCCCTCAGCTTATCAGTGGCCAAGAGGCAACCAGCCGCGACACTTACGCCAGTTATTTCCCACTCGTTGTGGCTCGCACCACCGATATGCCAGCTGAGGCTTGGTCTCTCGTTCAATTTTTGACAAGTGCCGACGCACTTCAGACTTATCACAAGATCACAAATCGACCTACTAGCCGAAAAGATATGGTTTCTGAGCAGCAAACTGAACCTCTATTTGGCAACTTCGCCTTCCAGGCACCATTTGCAAAAAGCTTCAAAATTTACGATGATGCCGCATACCGAAAAGTCTTCACGGACGCCATTCAGGATGTAGTAAAAAATGTATCAACTGCTCAGCAAGCGCTAACAGAAGCCCAGAAAAAAATTACCTGCATCGTCCAAAAGGAAAAAGAAATGATTGATGTAGGAACTGATTGCGGAATCTAAGATTCTCTGAAACCTTTAAGAAAGGTTTCAGTACATCCAAAATCTCTGTCTTCGCTCCTCATTTTCTTCGCTAAGCTTCGCAAGCTTCCTTCGCCGCACATGTCGCCTCAGGTCTTGCTTCGCGCGCTCTGGAAAATTCGTCACTCATTTATTTTAAAGGGCAAATTGTGACCAAGCTAATACAAACACTTTGGAAAATCTTTCTCTTTACCTTCCCTTTTTCCGTTCATTTTGTTTTATACGAAAATGCTAGTTATCGCTTTGGAAACTTCAATCCTTGGGTAACAGGATTCCTTTTTCTGCCAGAAGTTTTACTGATTCTTATCTTCGCCCTTTGGTTTATTCAAGAAATTAGGACCAAAGAACTCGGCAAACTCAAACAGCCAGGATGGGGCCTCACCCTATTCCTATTGTTCATGTTAAATGCAGGGATGGTAACGCTTTTTAAGGGGGATATCATTCTTTATCTCTTCTTCCTTATACGAGTGCTCGAAGCTGGGGCAGTTTATGTGCTTATTCGCCAAAAAGTCATTCCTCACAAAGAGTTGATCAAGTGGCTTTTGTACGGTGCTGTCTTCCAAATTGCTTTAGCATATCTTCAAACCAGACTCAATCACTCCCTTGGCTTGCACATCATTGGTGAGCCTGTAATTGGCCCAGATGTAGCCAATGTGGCCAAAACAGACCTGATCGATGGCACAAAAGAAATACGCCCTTACGGCACCTTTCTGCACCCCAACATCTTGGGCGTATATCTAATGACAGTCTTCTTCCTCAGTTTGGCCTACATCAAAAAAACCGCCCTGCCTTTTTGGATTATTCTCATGACAGTCGGCATATATTTAACTGGTTCACAAGCGGCTCAGCTCACATTGATTATTGTGGCTGGCATTTTACTGGCTCTTAGCTTCATGAAGGTGGCAGTTCAAAAAAGAATACTCTCACTTGGAATACTTGGAGCGTTCTTTTTCGGTAATATTGTGGTTTACCTAAATAGCGCATCAATTGCCTGGAATAATCCTTCCGTCTATGAGCGCCTGATGCAAAACGTGATCAGTCTAAATATGTTTTTGCATAAATTTTTAGGGGTCGGAGTGGCCAATTTTACTCTGGTAATGGAAGAATTCTCACTGGTTAAGCTACTCCCATGGGAATTTCAACCAGTTCACAATACTTACTTCCTAATTCTCAACGAAACAGGCATTCAGGGGCTGATTCTTCTCATTATTATCATTGGCTATTTACTGCATGGATACTGGAAAACAGGCTTGAGTTACCTATTAAAAGATAAGGCTCGCATCCTGCCACTTTTTGCTTTGATAGTGGTCGCATCCTTCGATCATTTGCTTTGGACAAGCTGGATTGGGCCAATTCTAGCTGGAATGGTTGTAGCCGAAACCACCCGATCCGCGTAGTGCGGACCGGAGTGGTCGCGGTGTGATCACGATGATCAATCTGCCCCGGCATCCTCGGTCGGGGGGGTTTTGGGGGTCTGCGAAGCCGGCGGCTTCGAGGGTATCTGCTTTCCGAAGATATTCTCGAGCTCCTCCGTGGAAAGCGTCTTGCCACGAGACCGGTAGAAGCCGACCGTGAAGAACATGAAGTTGATCTGGTCGGGTGACGAGACGAGGTAGGTAGCGATGTTACGCTTGCCTACCGTTACTCGCCACGACTTCTTCTCGTTTGGCTTCCCCGCATCATCCTTTTTTTCGTCATCCTCCTTCGGGACATTGGTGATGAAGATGACAGTCAGCTTGGTGGTCGTCACCGTCTTGGTAGTAGGAGGGGCCACCACCTTCCCCGCATCCTCTTCCTTATCCCCCTTCTTTTTCTTCTTCTTGCCCTCTTCCTCCTTCTTGGGCGGAGGTGGGACCACGATTACCTTCTTCTCTTTGGTAATCTCGAAGATGACGTGCGTGTATGGCTCGCCCGACTCCTGCGCTTTGGAATCGAAAGGGGATATGGCATCCACTTTGGCACCGGCAGTTTGGGCAGCTGACAGAAACTTGGCACGAACGCCTTTGTTCCCCTTGTCACAGGGGAGCACTGTCTTGAATTTGCCCAGCTCCTTGTCACAGGAGATGTAGACGGGGACATCATCCTTCGGATCGTAAGCTTTCGCCTTGCCGAAGAGGTAGATGGCACCATTTGTGCCCAGCAGGGCCACTACCAGGAAAAAGAGCAACCCCTTCCAGTGTTTCAGGCTGTACTTGATGGTATTGTCCTTGCCCTGCAGGCGAACGGAAATGCCGAAGCCGATCGCGTAGGCGAAGAAGATCCATCCCCACGACACCCATCCACGGATATCGAAGGGGTTGGCGAATACGAGTACGAGAATCAGGACGATGGCGGCCAATCCGACCACTACACCGATCAAGTGCTCTTTTGCGTAGTACAAACACTTCTGACCGAAGTTGAGTCCGTGAGGGATGCCCGAAGGCGTGCTTTTCTTAGTCATTTTGTACGCCTCCTAGGCGATTGAGTTGATTGATTGTGACCACACCGAGTGATCACAAGTCGCTCCGAAGGATTTCAGAGAACTTGTAACACGATGAGCCACAATCAAAATTACTAATTTTGAAAGAACATGGCGCTTAGGATACTATATTTAAATAAATTTGTCAATTGGAACAGCGATCTATTCAGTTATAATCGTTTTGCTATGAAATCGACCTATAAAACCAAAACACCGGAAAAAACCATCGAACTTGGCATGCAGTTAGCCAGTCGCCTAACGCCGGGCACCACAGTACTGCTTTTTGGCGACCTTGGAAGCGGCAAAACTCACTTCACAAAGGGTATTGCCAAGGGGCTGGGCATACAAGGAATAGTAAAAAGTCCTACCTTCGCCTACGTAAACGAGTATGAGGTACAAAAGGACATCAATTTTTACCATTATGACCTTTATCGCCTCGAAGTTGGCCAGGATTTTGAGTCTATCGGTCTCGAAGAGACCATGCACGATATTAAAGCTATCAACGTCGTTGAATGGGCGGATCGTATGGATGGTCGCACACCCAAGGAATATGTCCGAGTGGATTTTCGAAGTTTGGCAGATCACCACGAAATAGCCATCAAATTCGAAGATTCCGAGATCGTCCCCGATGAACTGGTCGATAAATTCTGGCAAGACTGGGGCACGCCCCTGCATGTTCGTGCGCACAGCAAAAAAGTTGCCGACCTTTCTCTTCAAATTGGTCAGGCTCTTGTCGAAAAAAACATTCTCATCAATCTCGACATGCTTAATACGGCAAGCCTACTCCACGACATGGCTAGGTTATGCGACTTTCAGGAGCTCGATCGCACTAAGTTCAACGAAGAAATTAGCGACGAAAAATGGGCAAAATGGGTCGATTTACGAGAGCAGTTCAAGGGAATGCATCATGCCGACATCGCATGCGGCGCACTGGCAGAAGATGGTTACAACAAAACGGCCGAACTCATTCGCCTTCACAACTCCCTTTCGATTTTGGAGGAACCTGAAAAGTTTGCTTATCTCGAAATTGCCATCCTATTTTATGCAGATAAGCGTGTGAAACATGATGAAGTAGTTGGTCTTGCCGAGCGTTTCCGTGATGGTCGTGAGCGCCACGGTAAAAACGATGACCCCAAAGCGCAAACCATGTTCGAAGAAGTAGAAAAAAGAACCTTTGAATTAGAGCAGCAACTATTCGAGCTAATCGACGTGCAGCCGGGGGAAATCAAGTAGTTACAAGTGCTTTTTAGCCTGCACTTTCACATCAATGGCATGCGCAATCGCGTGATGTTCCCTACAAACTGGCGCCAGGTATTTGGGGTTGTGGTTGCTCGCCAGCGCAAATCGCTGCGTATGATGAATTTCCCGCGCAGACTTTCTGCAGCCAGCGATCGTACACATGTCGCCATGCTCCTTTTGAAGATGCCGCCGAATTTTCACGGGAATATACCTAGATTTCGCAGGCACAACCCCCATTTCCGCCACCAGTTCTTCCTTTTCTTGTGCAATCTCCTGCCTTCGCTTCTCCAAAAATTCCCGCAAAAGTTCATTCACATCCACTCCCTTACCTTGAAGTTCCAAAAGTTCTTCTTCCACATCGGAGTCCAAGTTTAAGGTCTGCCCGGGCAGAGATTTTACTTCTATTTGTGGCTTATATAAGCCATTTTGATTTTCATTTTTGACATCTTTCACAAATGTCTCAAGTGCTGATTTCGAAAGTTGTTGAACTTTTTCCGCCCAAAATTCCTCATCTTCCGGCGTGGCCACAGAAGTAACACGCGTCAATTTGTTAACACTGACTTCACCACTCGTTAACAAGCCCTTCAGCGCTGGCTTGTCCTTAAATCGCTCATTCAAATTAAGCGCCAGCCGAACCTGCTTTTCACTTAGACCACAGAGCTTCTTGGCAAATTCAAAAATCGAGCTGAACCCCCTTTTTTCGTAAAGTCGGCGACGGTTCACTTCCGGCAGCAGCCCGGTAAATTTGCGTCGCCACATCAGGGCATTTGTGCCATATTTTTTACACAGTTGGTACAGTTGTTTGTCGCTAAATTGATTCATTTTGAGGAGATTACGTGAGCCTACATTTTAGCAGAAATAAGCCAAAAAAGCGCTTATTTGGGCTGGCCAAAATGCATGTTCGAAGGATAGTTAGGTCAATTAAGCCTGATCATTTTCCTCAGTGTCATTCTCTGTTGCATTGCCCAATTCGGTCTAGTCATCTAGGGGATTATCCTCTTCTTCATCGTCATCCTCATCGTCATCCTCTTTTTCGACCATGGTATCACCACCCAAGTCAGTTTTTACGTTTAGCGCATCCACGCCATAAATCTTCAAAAAGTTATCATAAACCAGCTCCACCAATCCGCCAACGAGCTCCAATATGAACCAAACGGCAGGCATCGCCCCCAATGTCAAAACGAGCGGAGAGGCATTCGAGTTCATCAGCAGTAGTGCAATACCGATGCTCACAAAAATACCCAAACTGCTGGAATAAATGCCAACCAGCGAATACTCGTAGCCGGCCAGTACTTCCATAATTAGCGAAGACACGAAAGCGCTCAGCAAAAAGTGCAAAGCTGCTACGCCAATCGTAATTTCCAGTGGAATAGCGATCAAATACAGAGGAATTGTGAGGAAAAAGAGAATCAAGTTGAATACAAACACTTGCGTGATGATTGTTTTTCGACGGCTATACTTTTCATGATCCATAAAAGTCACCATCACAGCAGTGACCGTGTTGGCGCTGAGCGTAGCCACAAAAGACATCACAATAATAACAAAGAAAGAAAGCGAAGAAACCTCATCACCTGCAGGAATGACGTTAGATAGCAAAAAATACACCACAAAGGCGATCAGCATTCCGACCACACCACCTGTGATACCGCTCAACAGCCTAAGGGCAAACAAAGTAGCGGATAAAGGCCTTTTCTCATTCATGATTCTTTATTTAAGTTTTAGATTCTCTGGACGACAGCCACATTGTACCAAAAAGTAGGACTAGTCCAACAGTAATTCCTATGTCTGCGATATTAAAAACCGGAATGGGCCGAAGGACGATGAAATCCACGACATAGCCATTTACGATTCGATCCAGTAAATTCCCCAGTCCGCCGCCGAGCACCGTACCCAAAAGCCAACTCTCAAACATCGATGGCTTGTCCTTCCGAGATATAAAATCAGATCCAATCTGATAGAGCAAAACCAGAATGATCAAACTCCCACCAATCTGTAGCCACATAGGAAGATCTATGCCAAAAGCAATGCCGTCATTTTTGTGAAGCTTGGTTATGTAAAAGAAGTCTTTGATAAAAATAAATTCGCCAATATAGCCTCGCACCACCAATAACTTCGTCACAAAATCCAAAATCAAGATATCCGCAATGCCAGCCAAAAAGAAAGCCCAGTAAAGTTTATGCCCAGTTTTCATGGGCTCATTGTAGCAGATTATAAAAGAACCTCGGGGGAACAAAGTCCCCCCAAGGTGAGTGCCGGTTGTTCACCGGGCTAAACGCTATCGGTTTGTGGTCAGGCCAAGCTCGTCCGGTTTCGCGTTGGATCGAGTCTTCCTGCCATCACTGAATTCGGCTTGCCGAGTTTTTGTCATACGGTTTCTCCTAGTATATCTCCTGCATCGTCTGATCATTCGATCAGTCCACACCCGATGCTCAGTGTAGACTTTCTAACCGGCTCAGACTCAATAAAAAAAAGAGTAAGCTAGAAAGTCTACACAAACACTTGGTCAGAAAATGCAAGTTTTGCTTAGGAGAAAGGAAAAAAAGAAATATTAATGAACAACCATTGCATGGAATCTATACCCATGTACAGAATCTGTCAAATTAAGGTATAGTATTTAAGCTCAGATTTTAAGAAATTCATGCGAAAAGCGTCCATCGATATTCCACTGGCCATCGTTATTTTCTGCCTCCTTATTTTTGGGATCATAATGATCTCATCGGTCAGCGTATATGAGTCTTACCAGTTAACCAGCAGTATGGTGGCGCAAGGTCTTCGAGATGAACCTTCCAACAGCTTTTATTTTTGGCGACATTTCTGGCGTGCACTAATTTCTATCCCCCTCTGGATTTTCGCCATCTACTTTCCACTAAAATTCTGGAAGAAGGCGGCCCTGCCTTTTTTCGTCATCACCATCCTAATGCTTTTTGCCCTCTTCCTGCCTGGAGTTGGGGCGAATTACGGTACTTCTACCTCCTGGATCAACCTACCCTTTTTGCCCTCTATCCAGCCAGCAGAAATGGCTAAGCTGAGCCTTATTTTCTATTTTGCAGTTTGGATGGAAAAACGCCAAGAATTGGTTCGCTCCTTCCAATATGGCTTCATCCCTTTCACAATTTTGCTCAGTAGCGTGGTCATCTTGCTGGCCATGCAGCCCGACTTCGGTTCTGTACTCGTTATCGCGGTAATCGCGGCTTCCATGTTCTTTGCAGCTGGCGGAAGTCCCCTTCATATTATGGGAGGAGCTTTGCTAGCAGCAGCCATGGCTTACCCCATCATCATGAGCAAGGAGTACATCCGAAATCGCTTCCTGACCTTCCTGAATCCCGACCTCGACCCCCTCAACATCGGCTTCCAGATCAAGCAGGCTCTTATCGCCATTGGCAGCGGAGGAGTGTTTGGTGTGGGCTTTGGTAAATCTATCCAGAAATTTGGCTACCTGCCGGAGGTACAGGGTGACACTATTTTTGCCGCCGCCGCCGAGGAACTTGGCTTCATCCGAATCGGAATTTTGATTCTTGCCTACGTCTTCATTACCTATCGTGGTTACCTGATTGCCGGCAATGCCAAAGATCGCTTCTCTATGCTGAT
>JAJDCF010000060.1 GCA_029260955.1 Patescibacteria group bacterium
ACCTACGGCAGCTACGCCGAGGAGGTCACCGCCGCCGAGTAGCGCAACGAGGGGAATCATGCAGGCCGGATCCGTCGCCAACAAGCGACGCCCGGCCTGCCCCTACTAAATATATAATTTGATCTTACAAAACACAGGAAACCGCTGAGGACACCAGTATCCTGCGAGTCACCTTGATTGGAGACCCGTCGGCTGGAAACTGATTCCCCTCAGCGCTTTGCGCGAGGTTTTCGAAAAGGAAATAGCACATGACAGATAACGAATTCAACCTCTATACCCTCAAGCTACTCGTCATCGCCATCGCGACTCTCACCGGCTGCGCCAACGAGCTCCCGCCTTCGGGCATCCTGCAGATCCACACCAACTACCCATACGCCAACTGGAGCGTAACCGGCGAGTTCAACACGGAGATTGCCCCCGAGTGCGAGCCGATCGGCTCATCGGATTTGGAGCTTGGGCAAGGCTACATCTGCGAGGGTGATTTGCCTATTGGCAACTACGTCCTGACGGGCGAAGCAGTTGGTGGTTACGAACAGCCGCTGTACGTGACGTTCACGATCGACGCCAATGAGGTGAAAGTGGTCGACTTCTTCTACGAAGATGCGGCCAGCCATCCCGAACCTGCGGCCGCTGATCCCGATCCTCAGGCCCCGATCACGGGAGACCTCATGGTCGGTATGAACGAGTACAATGGAGGGTTCATGGTTGTTGATGTGAATGCCAACGTGGTGACATCTCAGCTCGCAGGTAACTGTCCATGGGTAGGGGACTACTTCTCTTGCGAGATGGTGCTCCCGATCGGTGTCTACAGCATCAAGTTCCTCGACATGTCGTCACCAGATGCCGAGTACTACGAAACACCCGACGACTGGTCCATCAACCTCACGGAGTGGGGTACCAACGTTTTCGGTATCTACGAGTTCTCGTGGTAGGAGCGCGACAAAGGGGAATCACCACACCACGCAGGTCGGCACGTCGCTTCAAACGACGCCCGGCCTGTTCCCCTTATCTATTTGACTTAAGGGTGATTATTTGTTAAACTATTGATAGTTAATTGATTAACAATTGAAAATCATGTCACAAGTCTTACTCCAAGCCCAAAAGATCATTTCTACCCGCAATTTTCAGTCTCAATTTGCAAAAATGGTCAAAAATGCCGAAGAACAGGGGATTTATTACAACGTCGTAAAGAACGGCGAAAGCATAGGCGTTTTCTTGCCAACCCATTTCTGGGAATCTCTTCTGGAAGATATGGAAGCTCTTTCTTCACCAAATTATCTAAAAAGTATTGAAGAGGCCAGGAAAGAAATTGATAGAGGTGAAACCGTAAGTTTTGAAGAAGCATTTGCCGATGTTTAAGATTGAATTAACCAGAAAGGCTGGAAAAGAGCTAAAGGAGTTGGATAGGCATATGAGAAAAAGGCTAAAACAAAAATTGGCCTGGTATATCTCGCACGACGATCCATTGGTTTTTGCTGACAAGCTAACTGATTTTAAAGCAGGGCAATATCGCTACCGCATTGGTAGTTATAGAGTTGTTTTTGAGTTAAGGGGTGAAACAATCTATATAACAAGAATAAACCATCGAAGAGAAATTTATCGTTAGCGTCCTCTTTTTGCCCAAATCTGAAACTCTTGTAAGCAGGGGTTTTTTTCTGTAAACTTCGCTAGCGTAATCCAACAAAAAATGCACAAACTCACAACTCTGCCAAACGGCTTAAAGGTCATCTTAACACCTATCGAAGGCACCAAGTCAGTCACTGTACTGTGTCTTGTTGGCGCCGGTTCACGCTACGAAACCAAAGAAATCAACGGTATTTCTCACTATCTTGAGCACATGTTTTTTAAGGGGGCAGAGCGCTATAAAAATGCCGCTGAAGTTTCCGGTGCAATCGATGGTGTAGGGGGGGATTTCAATGCCTTCACTGCCAAAGAATATGCTGGTTACTATGTTAAATTGGCCGCCCATCAAAAAGAGATCGCTTTCGACGTGATCGGCGACATGATGACCGCTGCCACTTTTCTTCCCGAGGAAGTTGAAAAAGAAAGAAACGTGATCATGGAAGAGTACAACATGTATCAAGATACTCCCATGTATCAAGTAGGTTGGGATTTTGAACGCCTTCTCTTCGGAGATCAGCCAATGGGCTGGGATCAAATCGGAACCAAAGAAACCATCCACGCCCTAAAGCGTGATCAGTTTGTGGATTACAAGAATAAACTCTACACGGCCGACAACACGGTCATCAGTATTTCCGGTCACTTCGAAGAAGCTGAGGTCATGGATTTGATTGCCAAGTATTTTCCTATTCCAGAAGGCAAACGTGCTTTTGACTTCAAGCCTTTCGAGCAGATCACAACTGAAAAGAAAGTAATTCTACAGCACAAAAAAACTGAGCAGGGGCATATAATTGTAGGTTTCCCAGGACTTCCTGCCAGACACGAAGATGAATACGCGGAGAAAATTCTCAGTGTAATTTTGGGTGGCAACATGAGCTCTCGTATGTTCATGAGCGTGCGAGAAGAAAAAGGCCTTTGCTACTACGTTCGCACCAGTACCGACAACTACACTGACATCGGAGCCATCACCACTTCTGCCGGTGTCGATACGACTCGCGTCGACATGGCTATTGAGGCAATTATGCTCGAATACAAAAAAATTCAGGATGAAGAGGTTGGTGAAGCTGAGCTAACCAAGGGCAAGGAATTCATGAAAGGAAAAATCATCCTTCGCCTGGAAGATTCCGAGGAGTACGCACATATGATGGGTAAACAGGCACTTTTGCATCACGATGTAAAATCAGTGGATGAAATTCTCAAAAAAATCGATGCAGTCACCGCAGCAGATGTAAAACGTGTGGCTCAGAAGCTATTTGTTGAAGAAAAAGTAAAACTGGCCTTAATTGGCCCATTCGAGGATGAAGAGCATTTTGCCAGTCTCCTCAAATATAAGTAATCATTAACCTAATACAATTATGGAACGCACTCTAATACTCATAAAACCAGACGCACTTCAACGCGGACTAATCGGAGAAGTCACCACTCGCTTTGAACGAAAAGGTCTAAAGCTAGTAGGTAGCAAAATGATGAACCTATCTGAAGAGCTTCTTAATGAACACTATGCTCACATTGCCGACAAACCTTTCTTCCCTGGGGTAAGAGATTTTATGATGTCTACACCTGTAGTCGCTCAATGTTGGGAAGGGTTTGAATGTGTCGAAACTGTTCGCCTAATTACCGGTATTACCAACGCCCGTAAGGCCGATGCTGGAACAATCCGAGGTGATCTTTCTATGAGCCTTCAGTCCAATATTGTTCACGCGTCTGATAGCGTGGAAACATCACTTGTTGAAGTACCTCGCTTCTTCAAAAATGACGAGCTATTTGAGTGGGATATGACAAGAGCTGAACATCTTTACGCGGAAGGTGAGGCATAATATTGACAGAAACTTACATATGGTGTACTCTAAATACCTAATTTTTAAATGTATCATCATATGCCTATAAGTAACGCACCAGGCCCCGGCCAGGAAAATGAACCGTTTGTTGTGGATAAAGAAATGACACAGAGGCTTGCTGAGACAATGCTTGAGCCATACAAAAAGCTTGCAGCATTGTATGCAAATTCACCAGAAGAAAAGAAGGCAAAACTAGCAGAAATGGACGCTGTGATACACAAGACTGTAGAACGGACCTTAACTCTATATCATGCAAGGGATGTGACAAAGGCAGCCATCACAAATATGGGGCAAACAATGAAGGATGCGATGGGCCAAATGGATCCGTCAGAGTTGACCGAAGAGAACATTGAACAAGAGCTACAAAGAGTACGAGAGGAGGTGGATGCCAAATTAGCGGAGCAAAGGAAAAAAGCTAGGGAGGAAGCAAATAAATTACCTACCTATTTTAATGAATGGTGCAGAGCTACGACAGCAGAAGTAATCAGAATCCTTCAGCAGACCATCAATGGGGTCAATTGATCGGACTTACTCCGTATACGTTATAAAGAAGTGGATGATGCCAAAGCTGTCTTGAGTTATTCCAAGGCCGATATTTTTCCAACGACTGTCTTGAAGGCTGGCATTTTCGAGGATGGCATCTTTGGCGCTTTTAAAACTACTATCACCCCGATAATATGCACCGAGGGTATCATTAATACCCCCGTCACGTAGTGAGTCAGTAAAAGTGATGTCCGGGGCGGTCAGTGGGTTACAGGAATCGTCGTTGATATCGCACCAAGCTTCATTCACCCACTTGTCACTCCAAGTCTGGCTGATCGAGCTCAGGTTGTCATGCAGGGTAATGGCAGATGCTCTTTTGGCATTTAGTTCCGCAATTATTTCGGTCCTTAGGCCAGACACATCAGAAAAATTAATGGGCTCATCCGAAAATATCTGCACAAACATGGTTCCGCCCTCGGCAAGCTGCGAGAAGCCAAAGCCAACTCGCTTCCACTCATCATTCAAAATATTGCTTCGATGAGAAGCGCTTCGCATCAAGCCGTATTGCGCCAAAGAAACACTTACATCTCGGGCGATATTTTCTGACACATACTGAGCAATGGCATAATTCTTACGAAGGTCATTCGATGTCATTCCTTCCGGATTCCAGTGGCCAAAGTAATCCCGCTCCGTCATATCTTCGCTTTTGGCCTGAGCAAGCTGGGTTAGATTCGAATCAAGACTTACAGGCCCAAGTCCATGGGCACTTCGGTCAGCGTTGACCATTTGAAGCATTTGATTTTGCAGAGCACCAAGATCAGAGCTGAGTGCTACAGGCTTAAGGTCGGCAAGATCCACCGGACTCGGAATAAGTGGATAGGAGTTTTTTGGGTAAACCGGAATATTCACCGCCGCAATTCCTTGCTCAGTGTTGATTTCAAAAAAGTGAATACTGTTGCTCTTTGGAACGAAACGCATTCTAACGTCACCTGCCGAGGCAGGATAAATCTTTATACCTAGAGCGCCGTCGATAGGGGAATGAGTAGGACTTTCAAGAAGAACATCTTCGACTAAGCCGCTTGGCAAAATAACTCTTCCCCACTGATCAAGGTGTTCTTTTGGGTCAACTTTAAAGGTCAGCTGACTTCCAGATTCCAGTGAACTTGGAAGGCTTATAACCTTTGCCTTTTCGCCATCTACAATGTACTGATGATGAGTTTCGGCCTTGAAGCTGGTACTTAGTGGCGGGCTCCATGCGACTACACCTTCATCTAAAAATGAAGTTCCTTCCAGATTAGCCGTGCTGATTTGCACTTGAGTATCACCGGTAGACCAGCCTTCAAAATCCGAATAGAGAGGCGTCAGCTCTGTTTTACCTCGCATCAAATAATTCTTTGTTCTAGGCCCCTGAGTAAAAGTTATTTTGGAAACATCATGACTCGCGTCCTTGTTCCACTTTATAATCATATTTCCTTCACTTACGCTCAGTGCCAGATTAGTTGGGGCTGGCAGGCTGGCATCTTCATTATGATTCAGGCAGCTACCGGGCAGCAGTGTAATACTTTCAACAACGCTAGAGCCGGACTCGCCGGGTAGCACACCAATTTGGTAGTCACCTGGTTCCGGAAAATAGATTGGCATACTAAAAGACCCACCATCGCCCGCGGTTGCATAAAAAGGAAACTGATTATCACCTTCATCCGTCAAAAAAGCACTGACTTGTTTATTTGAACTGGCAGAAGTTCCCTCCAGAAAAAAAACCTCATCTGCTAGGTAGGAATTTTGCAGTGAGGCAGTTAAGGTAATGTTTTCGAAGCCACTATTGGAGTAAGTTTTTGAGCTTGGCCTGCCGGGGCAATCGGCAGCAGCCTGTAAATCCGATGACCCGCCCGGTGGCCCACTAACAGGCGTGATAGAAACATTGATCACGCCACTAGAAAGCGAGGCAATGGACTCAAACGCAGCCTTAGAAAGATCGATGATACGATTTTCGCCGGCATACGGCCCGCGGTCGTTCACCCGTACATAGGTTTCCATATTATTTGCCAAATTGCGTACGCGCAGCCACGTGCCAAAAGGCAAAGTTCGATGCGCTGCTGTAAACTCAGATGCATCAAAAACCTCGCCGCTGGCTGTGCCCTTTCCATGAAACTTTTCACCATAGTAACTGGCCTCACCCTCTTGGTAACCCTCGGGTTTCATCTGAAGTTGGTACATCAGTTGAGCCATAAGGCCACGAGTGACTGGAGTGGCAGGAAAAACATTATAATCATCATCCTCGTCCAGCAGAGTCATCGAATCCGCATAATCAAAATAGGGTGCAAACCAGGCTTCGGTAGGTACATCCGCGTAAGGGCGTCTTTCCATATCATCTTCAGACCGTAGTTCAATGTTGTTCGTCTCCAGCAAAATCTTAAGAATTTCGGCCAAATTCACCGTATCTCCGGGGCGGAACATACCGGTATCATCATCTCCGCTCACAATGCTCAGATTCTTGCCCTTTGCAACATATTTGCCATACCAAGTGCTATGAAGCACATCCGGAAAGATCTCCTGCTCCTGAATCTCTGGTACAAGCACTTTGGAACCAAGTAAAATAATTTTGAGAGCCTCAGCCCGATTCACCTTCTGGTCCGGGCGGTAGCTGCCATCTTCATAGCCTTCCACGGTGCCACTTTCTTGTAAGTAATTAATGGCATCAAAATACGGATGGCTAGTGCTAATGTCTGTGAAGACTGCGTGAGTTGTCTGGCTGAAAATCAGAAATGCGACAACAAAAAAAGAGAGTGCGCTATATTTTTTCATGATTCATTTTTAGATCGGGATTATTATACCAAAAAATTCACAAAGATACTCGCTTAGTGTAAATTCAAAATAATGATTCACAATACTTACCTCACAGGCATTCTTATTGCCACATTTTTTAGCTGGGCATCTTGGTTTGTAGTGATTTACAAACTCAGCCCCTTTTCGCAGCGCACGCTATCGCTCAGCCTTTTTTATTCAAGCTTGTTTATCGCTCTGGCTGGCACTTTTGCCCTGATTTTCTATTTTCTTCGCGTTTGGGCTAACAAAAAGGAGATCTACAACGTTCATCTAAATACCTCCCTGCGCCAAGGGGTTTTGCTTTCTATCATGATCATCGTTGGCCTGGCCTTCCAGCGCCTTCGGGTTCTCACATGGTGGGATGGTATCTTGCTTTTGGCCATCGTTTTACTGGTCGAGTTCTATTTTCACAATAGGGACTAGAGTTCATGACTCACCCTGGCGCCAAAGTAAGCTACAAATTGTTCAAAATTGCTCTCCTCGCCGTTTATCGTAAGCGCTCCTTCGCCGTGAGCGGTACCATGGGCCCCAGTGGATTGTATGGTAATAGACTCAAGACCTTGTGGATCACCAAGAAAAGCGAGACTAATATCAGCCTTATCAGAATCTTCACTTCTTGTAGCCTTCATAACGCCTGAAACAGTTGCATCAGGAAAATCAATTATGTATTTGACGCTGTCAAAAGTGTAGATTTTAGTATCCCCATCTTCCACAAGTGAAATGCCCTTATCATTATCTCCTGCCTCCATTGTGGCAAGAGAAAGAGCGAAAATCGCGTCATAAGCCCAGTACCTCAAGCCATCAGCAGTTTTAGCAAACTGTTCCGCATTTACATCAACAATCTCCATATCAGCAACCTCCACTTTCGAAAATAAATCATTAATTCTTAAATTACTATCAGAACTACGGCCTAAAAAGACAGATATGACGATGGTTATGACGAGCAAAAGGCGTAAGAAGGAATTTATTTTCATAATGTTGGAATATTAAAAGTAAAAAATATTATAGCTCTACTACATTAACCTCGTTATCAATTGATTGCAAAAATTTGTGAAACATTTCTCCTGTCAGTTCTAGTGTGGCGGTATTTCGGTTTGGATGAAAGCTTACAATATCAGCATCATAAACATCCTTATCGACATAAACTTCCACTTCATTGTTTTTGTCATTAAGTAGTCCAAAAGGCGACACAGCGCCTGGTTCAAGTCCAAGCTTTTCTAGTAGAGCCTCCGCACTGGCAAATGAAATCTTCTTTTCCTCCACGATTGCACCGAACTTTTTTAACTCGGTTCTTTTTTTTGCCGGAAGAACCACCAGAAAGAATCGTTTACTCCCCTTATTTTTTAATAGCAAGTTCTTACAGGGGAGTCCGGGAATATCAGCGCAATATTTTTCTGCCTCCTCGCATGTGAAAACAGCCGGATGCTCATGTAAAACATACTTTATTTGCTGGGAATCCAAAAAGTTTTCGACAAGATCAGACATAAAGAGGGTAAAAGTCTAAAATGATATATGCAAAACTTATCCAATCGCTTTCGCAGCCAAAAAGAATACACCAATCCCGGCAACCAGAAGAAAAACCAGAAGTGAGACCACCAACTTTTGCAGCTTCTTTTCCTTTTCGGTCAGAGGACGAAGTTCATGAGCGTGCTTTTCTTCCATACTAGTACCAATGGCCACACCAATAGGTAGGCCGATTGCAGGGCCAAGGGCAATGTTGCCTAGCGCAAGCCCAATGGGCATGCCAATTACAATTCCTAGTGCAATGCCACGCCCCATATAATAGCCTTTCGGATGCTTTCCGGTTCGCTTGAATTCGGCGTGTTTAAGTCTAAAAATTGGAATTGCAGCGATTCCAATAACAACAATAAGAGCCAAAACAATAGCTTGAAGATTCATAGTTTACAATTAGTTAATATGACATTGATATTAAGCAGTCAATTTTTTGTTAATATATTCGGCCAATTCCTCAATTTTCACACGCTCTTGCTTCATGGTATCGCGATCTCGCACTGTAACAGAGGCATCATCAAGAGTATCGAAGTCGATGGTAACACAATAAGGCGTGCCAATTTCATCTTGCCGACGATATCGCTTACCAACATTGCCATTGTCATCCCACTCACTCCTAAAATGTGGCTTAAGCATTTTGTGAACCTCTTTAGCCTTTTTGACTAGTTCCTCTTTATTCTTCAAAAGCGGGAATACAGCCACCTGAACCGGCGCCAAGCTGGGCTTAAACTTCATTACTACTCTTTCAGAGTCATCCTCTAGCTTTTCTTCGTTGTAAGCATCAATTAAAACAGTCAACACCGTGCGGTCCAAACCAAAACTCGGTTCAATCACATGAGGTAGATAGACTTCATTCGTATATGGATCACGATATTTCAGGTCCTTTCCGCTGAACTTTTCATGCTGAGACAAATCATAATCACCACGGTCAGCAAGTCCCTGAAGCTCACCCCAGGTTTCGGTGGCATCGGTTTTACCAAAAGGGAATCGATACTCCACATCAAAGGTCATGGCAGAATAATGCGAAAGTTCCTCGGAATCATGCTCTCTAAAACGTAGATTTTCATCCTTTACTCCAAGCGTCTTTGAGAAAAAGTTCTTACTTTGCTCTTTCCATTCATCAAAAGATGCTTTTTTGTCATTTGGATGCACAAAGTACTCAATTTCCATCTGTTCAAACTCACGAGTACGAAACGTGAAGTTCCCGGGGGTGATTTCATTCCTAAAAGCCTTACCGATTTGACCGATTCCGAATGGAACACGTACACGGCAGGAGTCCAGAATATTCTTAAAGTTCACAAAAATTCCCTGAGCAGTTTCGGGTCTTAGATAAATATCTGCTTGATCACCTTCTACCACGCCTTGTTTGGTTTTGAACATTAAATTGAAGGTCTTGGCATCAGTCCAATTACTCGCTTTGCATTTAGGGCAGGCAATCTTTTCGCTTTTGAGCTTTTCGGAAACCTCTTTTAAGCTAAGACTTTCAGCCTTTTCAACACCATTCTCTTCAAGTAGCTTATCTCCTCTAAAACGCTCCTTGCATTCCTTACAGTCGATTAGTGGGTCAGAAAAATTACTGATGTGTCCGCTGGCTTCCCATGTTTTTGGATTCATAAGTATAGCGGCGTCCAGTCCCACCATATCATCACGATCTTCCACAAAGGTCTTCCACCAAATATCTTTAACATTCTTTTTTAGGGCAGAGCCATAGGGTCCGTAATCCCAGGTATTGGCTAGGCCACCGTATATTTCCGAACCCGGAAACACGAAGCCACGGCGCTTACAAAGGGAAACTACTTTTTCCATCAGATTTTCTTTGGACATACTTATTTAGAAATTACGTGATCCGTCAGAGCGGTTATATCAAGAAGTGTACCATTCGTCCAGTCTGTTGTGCCGGAATTGCTGGTAACCACGCCGCCAGAAACAGTTGGGTATAGGTGGGGACCTGCAGATCTATCGGACCAGATGATATTGCGCTCGCTGCCAAGAGTTTGAGAAAAATCGTTTGTGCCAGTAAAAATACCGGCAGTCGCACTTCCATTTACATAAATCTTACCTGTGTTTGGTTGGTTGACTGCCGTCAGACCAGAAAGGGGGGTGCTCTCATCGCCTTGGGCAATGCGAGTGCTAACGCTGTCGTTGTTTTCCGAATTACCAACACCGGCTTTAAGCGAATAAGTGTTACTGTCTCCGGCGCTAATTATCTCTTCCTGGTCAAAGGTTACAATGACAAACGAAGTACCATCAACCAAGCCACCACCCATACCAAGTCTCAAATCCTGAGCACCGGTAGCGTCATAAATATTCACATTGTTCATATATGTTGAACCACGGTAAAGCTTAAAGTCACTCAGGCTAAAGTTGGCTCCATTGTCGTCATACACGTTTACCTCAAAGACCAAGCGAGCTAGACCTACAGAACCTGCTGAGCCAGCTGCAATATCGTATGAAATCAGGGTATTTTCACCATTTTTCAGGTTTTCGGAGGCACTGCTCATGCTGAACATAGGGAATGATTTGCGAACGGTAAAAGGCTGTACCTGAGCCCCACTAATAGCTAGGCGGTTGCTAGCTCCATAGCCAATTATGTTGCTTGTAATATCTCCGACAGCCCGGAAGGAATTATCGTCGTTATTGATGTCTTGAAGGCCCAATCGAAAGACCTCACCGCTAAGAATCTCACCAATATCAGAAACTTTGTTCAAATCGGCGTAAACTTCAAAAAAAGAATCTTTATCTCGTTCTGCATAAAAGCTTAGGCCAGAAAAGCGAGCCTTTCCATCGGAACCAAGACTGCGAACTTCGGTCACTAGTTCTCCGGCTTCGTTGGGGAATTTAATTATCACATTCTTGATTGCGATTGTGCCCTCGGCCTGGTCACCCAGATTATCACCGGTAATGTCGTTCACAACGGTGACAGTTTCTACATTAAATCCTTCTTTTACGGCCTGAAAAGCGTATTTAGCAACAAAAACTTCACTTCCACCTGAAGGAGTGTTGACCTCTTCAATGGAAAGGGGATTGGCTGTTGCAGGCTCTACAATGACTTCTTCTTCCACCACCTCTGCTTCCGCTTCTTCCTCATCCGGAATAATCTCATCTTCTTCAACGGAAGGTTCAGGTACTTCCATTAGTCCAGCTTCTTGCATGCCCAAAACCACCATTTTGGCGATTTGGGCGCGTGTGACTGCGTCAGAAGGGCCAAAATTTCCATTGCTGTACCCTGAGACTACATCGTGTTGGCTGGCGACAATTACATACTCGTAAAACCAATCACTTGAATGTACATCGGGATAAATCTTTACACCATCGTCGGTCATTTCCAAGTCAAAAGCTTCAACCAACATCTTGGTGGCTGCCGCGCGGTTCACAGTGTCTCCTGGTCCAAAAAAACCAATCAAATTACCATTTGCGTCGGTGTAACCGGTAACAATGCCCAAAGTAGCCGCTGCCTCAATGTAATTGGTATACCAGGCACCGGGAAGCACGTCATCAAAAGCCGGATTGGCAGGGGGAACGTGGCCATCAAGACCATCAATGGCGGTCATCACCATTTTGACCAATTCTGCCCTATTTAGGCTGTCTGCGGGGCGAAAAAGTTCACCAGCATCAACTATGCCGGAATCCTTTAATTGCGCAACATAACTGGCATACCAGGCATTCTGGGACACATCCGAGAAGGTGGTGCTAACGGCAAAGGCGCCCTGACCTAGCACGGCAAATATTAGTAGGAAAAGGATGATTTTCTTCTTCATATATTGGGAAATTAAGACGACTTTGATTCTATCATTAATGTGACGGGCCCGTCATTATTAAGATCGACCTGCATGTGAGCCTGAAATTTGCCGGTTTCCACTTTCAGCCCCGTATCACGCATTTGTTGAACAAAAATTTTATACAAGGCCTCTGCCTGCTCAGGCTTTGCTGCATCATTAAAATCAGGCCTTCTGCCCTTGTTACAGCTGCCATATAAAGTAAACTGCGACACTACAAGAACTTCCTTGTTTCCATCCAGAGCGGAAGTATCAAATGCACCCTTTTCACCAGGAAAAATGCGCAGATTAACTATCTTCTGCACCAAATAATCCACGTCTTTCTCAGTGTCTTTGTGCGTAATGCCCAGCAAAACCACCAGTCCTTCGCCGATTTCACCAACTACGGCATTCTCAACCGTAACTTTTGCCCCACTGGTTCTTTGAATAAGTGCTTTCATACGCTGCATAGTATATACAATTCTAGACCAAGAAAAAACCCCAGCCGTTAGGCCAGGGTTTAATCTATGAAACGTTCATCCGTTTGTAATTTTATAGGGGCCTTAGAGCCGCCTTCTTAAGAGCTATGTATCTGCGTTCTCCAGTTTGCGTGTACATAAGGTAGGCAAACATAGAAAGTAGAAGCAGTACGAAGGTAGGTAGACCGGTTTGAGCCAATTGAACTGGTCCTGCATTGATACCGGCGATGATGGTGAGGAAGTGATCAACCACTGCTGGGTTTTCAAGCTGGTTTACCAGGCCACGAGCGGTTGTGCGGACGTTGCCTCCAACAGGAGCGCTATCAGCAACTCGAGCTCGAACCTGATACTTAACTGTCTGACCTGGCTTCAAAGTGCCTGGCTTCCAGTGAATCTCATTTCCGGTATCCTCGCCGCCAAATGCGTTAAGGATTTCAAAGGCTTCTTTCTCATAGTTCCAGGTAATGGTAAGGCCAGTGAAGTCAAAGTCGGCATTGTTCTTGGCAACGATTGTATAGGTTACCTCTTCACCAACTCTTGCAGCAGACTTATCTGTCTGGATGCTTAGTTGTAATAGATCTCCATCGACGACTGTTGTAGGTTCACCAGCTATAAGCCAACTTGGGAAGTGATCGCCAATACCATGCTTGGTAAGGCCATCTTGGTTCTTCTTAAGTTTGGTGCTGAAGCCTTCAAGTACAAGGTACTCTTCGGCTAGTTCACCTTGTGAACCACTTTCGTGGACGATCTGTTCATAAGTGAAGTTAGTTTCTCCAGTTACGATCAGCTTGTCGATTGTAATGATTCCGGTTGAGTCGTCATATGTAGTACCTTCTTCAACTTGTACATTCTGGATTTTGTCAGAGGTGATTTTAGAATCACCAGAGTCAAAGCCTTCAGAGAACTCGATGTTTGTGGCACTAACCTGACCAAGGTTCTTAATGTTAACCTTAGTGAAGATTGTGCTGTCGACTCTTTCAGAGATGGCTAGAGCATTATCTTCATCAGAGGCATCAACGAAGTTACTGTTGTCCAAGCTAACGAGCTTGGTGACTTCAAGTACCATATCGCCACTGTACATAATGTGACCTCCACCACCTCCACCTCCACCACCTCCACCTCCACCAGGTCCACCAGTAGAAGGTGCGGCTGAAACGTTAACGTTGGCGTTAGTAGTGATTACTACTGGGACACCGTCGGTAAATGTACCGGTTAGGGTGTTGGTAAAGTCAGAATTCTGATTTACAGGAATGCCTGAATTGCTAGAAAGAAGTTGATAGTCGATTGTGACAACGGCGCCTGGATTGCTGGTATTTACGGTGACTGATCCAGCAGTGATATCTCCACAGCCATTACTACAAATGCTGTGATTTGCACCCTGAGGAACTGTTGTCATGGTTCCACCGTTGGAACCTGTTAGTACGCGACTGTTATCAGATAGAGTGTCATGAAGGCTGATGCTCATGTTGCCAGGAGTCGTATCAGCGTGACGAGTTACCACAATCTGGTAATCAACACGCTTATTGTTGTCAGCAGTGGTGACTTCATTGACGATGTTCTTTTCGATAACAAAGAAAGGAACATATGTACCGACAACGACAAAGGTATCATTTGTACTGATCAGGGTACCATCTACGTAAGGTGCACCGTTTTGAGTAATGGTAACGTTTGCAGGAGTAGTGGCAATCGCATTAGTGCGAATCTGTACGGTTCCAGGAGTAACATAGCCGGGTTTGTCGGCAAAGGTGATGTCATATCCAGCAACCAAGTCTGATTGAGCAATAGCGAAGGTTACAGGAGTAGCATCGTCGTTTTCTGTACCAGTTTGACCATGAACAGTATGCTCATTCAGGGCATTACCCTGATTATCTTCCGTTTCTACGGTGAAGGCAGCACTAGTGCCATCTGGGTCATAGAATGCATCAACTGTATTTGCACTTGGATTAGCCTGAACGAAATAGGTAGTAGTATGAGAGGTTCCGACAGATACGCCATTCTCACGAATGTCCGGAGTATTGTGAGTAGGTAAATTCTCAAACTCAATATTAAGAGCTGTGCCTACATCGTAAGTAGCAGTGTATTGCCCGCTGCCAACTAGTACGCTGTTAACGGTAATATTGGCAGTAGGTAGTATAGCTGGACCAGTAGAGGTGTCCCAAGCAGTAATGGTTACTACTTCACAGTTGCCAGATAGGCAAACAGGGTATAGACCATCAACGTTATAGACTCCGGTAACTCCAACCACACTTACAGCAAGTGGGTCAATTAGTGGCTCAATGTAGCCAGGAACAAGGGCTGGACCCCAGTCGACTTGGTAAGTCATTCCAGGGGCATTGCTAACAATTACAGAAGTAGTACCAAAGCCCAGTAGGGTATCAGGACCACCATTAACACTCAGCTCGATAGCACCATTTACGTTAATTAACTGAGTAGGCGCATCAATAGTTTGAATATCAAGCGTAACGGAAGATGTAGGTGGAACGTAATAGACGGTAAAGTCATAGGTTTGACCATTAGCCAATTCATTCGCTAGAAAAGAAAGATTTAGTGGTGTTAAAAAGGCGAGGACTCCAGATGGGTGATTTCCAAAGCTAACGTTGAATGGATTAGTAACGTCGACACCGGTAAAGGTGACATCACCATTACCATCAGATGGCTTGGTATTTCCGTCTACAGTTACAGCTGTAGCAGCTACGCCGCCACCATCAGCATCAAGTTCACGTAGGTGAATGTTAAATGTGGCTCCAGTTGGAGTAGTAGTAACGTAGGTTCCGGTAAAGGTATTTGGAATAGGAGTGGTCTGCCAGCTACTACCAGGTACAACAGCAGCAGTTATTGTTTCTGGTACTGGCGCGGTGTAGCCAGGCATAGCACCGTAGTTGATAATATTAGTATCAAGTGTGTCGATCCAAATGCTAAGAGTAGCTGGTGTTAAAGGATTACCATCACTGACCGTCCACAATACGGTGTTATCAACACCATTTACGTTTAGGGTAATAGGTGCAGGAAAGTCCACGGTATCATCCGCCGTAGTTGTAATCAGAATCTCGGCAGCAGTAGGTAGAGACACATAATTACACTGAACAGTATTTGGGCCATTCACAAGTGCGCCAACTGGAATGATTATGTTATTAGGAGTGGCAAATCCTAGAACAGCAGGACAAATGACAGTATGAACAATACTAGGATTAACATTTAGGAAGTTAGCCACGTAAGTTCCTGAGCCATCATCCGCTGTAAGTTGTGGAGTAGCGTCTAGTGTAACTGTAAGACCGGCACCACCAGTGCCTGAAGGCATTAGCTCTACAGTCAAGTCAACTGTAGAAGCTGACGGTGTGTAAGTAGATTCAAGTAGGTTTACCAGTACTCCTGGACTAAAAGTAGTCAGGTCGAATGATGTTGGTACAGCTGTGTAGTTCACTGCAGCAACCGTAATAGGTGATTCAAAGCTGGTGGTATCTGTATCGTTTACCACATCAGAGATGAACACGTGTGTCCATTGTTCTGGGACAAGAATCTGCTCAGCTGGAGTAACCGTTTCAGTAGGATCTCCATTGATATCAAGGGCAATATTACCGATGATTGGCGTGCCATTGGTCGTGTGAGCCTTAAAGAAGGCTGCATTGGCTTGAGCAATATAATCACCGACTAACTGAACATTAGTGTTAATGGTCTGAAGACCATCGTAGGTATAGTGTTCTTGGAAGTGAGTTATATTACCCGCATTTACCGTAACGCCAGGAACTTGAGAAACAGCGAATCCTGGGTCAGCAACCGGCACGGCACGTAGGTAGTGGGCGGTATTGCGATCCTGAAAGTGGAACTCGTGCTTAACTGTTTCATAAAAATGAACAATAAGTGGAAGAAGATTGGTATCAGCAAGGCCTACATTCCATTTAGTAGGATTATTACCAATGGTTATATATACCCATCCAGTCTCGTTTTCGGTGTTGACCTCGGCAACCGCTAGGCTTCCGGTGGCAACATAGTATCCTAGGTATTTAAGTTCCGCAGCTGTCATACCTGAATTAAGGCTGTTAGCCGGAATGAAAATGCTTTCTGGAGCAGTAAAGTTAGCAGGATCTTTGTCCTCAAAAGAAATAGTATGTTCTTCTGTGGTTGTAATCCATACAGAAACTTCAGCATTACTGCTGGTAGCACGAACTTCTACGTTATCTACATAAATCGCAGTAGCATCGATGCCAAGAGTATCAATCGTAATCTTTACCTGTTCGTTTGCAGGTACAGGAGTGTACTGACATAATCCGGCAAGCTTCTCAAAGTTAGTCGCATAGGTCTGGTTGCTCAACTGAATAGGATTAAGCGGTGCATGGTAAGCTTGATTGCTATCACCTGGAGCAGGTAGACATTCAATGGTGTAATCAGTCGGAGCTGTGAAACCACTAGTTGTAGGTAGTGTGAAACGATCAGCGTTAGCAAGATCAAAAGCTGGGCCAGGCACAGCAACGCTAGTAACAGCTTGCTGATCAGCCTGAGGCGGAATAGTAACTACCATACGAACATCAGCCTTTACAGGGGTTGTGTGTACGTTTACGTAAGCAACATCTCCCTGAGCTACCTCTGTATAGGTAATAGTGAATACTAAAGAAGAATTTCCTCCATTTAACACCTGGTAAATAGCAGGGTTAACCGTGCGTCCTGAATACAGGAGAGAATCCAGTGCGTTGGGGAAATTAATACGATAGGTATTGTATGTAAGGTTAGAGAAGATAGCGCCTGCTCCACCGGAACCGACTGCTACTGGGTTACAAGATCCGGGGGTTGAGTCAGTACACTCTAGTAATTCCCATTCA
>JAJDCF010000007.1 GCA_029260955.1 Patescibacteria group bacterium
AAGAACGCCACGGGCAATTAGACACTTAATTCTCGCACACAGGAAACAAAACCAGATTCTTTTTAAGAGCTAGGGCGTAGCCCTAAAAGGAAAACATGTATTTCATATAACTCGTTTTTATACGAAGTAAGTGCAGTATAACACCAAGATATTGTAGGTTATACGCACTATTTGAGGGTGAAAACGAGTTGAACCTGCTTTTATGCGAAGTGTTTGCGCATAAGATGCAGAATTGTGTAGGTAAAGCGAAATAGAATTTGACCCCTTTTCAAAAAGGGTATAGGCTACTCTCCTTCCACAGGCCCAACCGAATATTAGTATTAAATTGAATTATTATGAAAACGACGGATTTTAAAATGCACATGTATAAACGTGAGCTTAGCTCTGTTAGGCATGTTATGCAGCTTCGAGGCTACAGCCCGCGCACTTGGCAGGCATATATTCCTTGTTTGTATCAATATTTTGAGGCAGTTCCGGGTTCGGAGCATTCTTTTGATGAATGCAAATTGAGGAATTACCTTCTTTCTTTGCAGTCTGAGGGGCTAGCGCCTAATAGCTTGAACATGCATCTTGCAGCGATTAAGTTTTATAAAGCATATATTCTGAAGGACTTTACTAAGTTGAATCTTCAATTTTCCAAGCGACCTCAAAGGCTACCTGTTGTTTTGTCACGTACTGACATTCAAGAGTTACTTGCTGTAACGCATAATCAAAAGCACAATCTGCTGCTCAGCTTGGCCTACGGTGCAGGGCTTAGATTGGGTGAAGTTCGCATGCTTAAACTTAAGAACTTGGATTTTAGAGAAGGCACTATTACTGTAAGGCAGGCGAAGGGGCAGAAGGACCGTATTACGATTATTCCCTCCAAAATTATTGGTGATTTGGGTGTTTTTGTTGAACGAAAGGAGCCGAATGACTTTGTTTTTGAGAGTGAGCGAGGTGGATCTATGGCTGCCAGAACTTTGCAGAAAATTTTTGAAAACTCAAAACTGAAGGCAGGTATTATCAAAGATGCCACTTTTCATTCACTCAGGCACAGTTTTGCAACTCATATTTTGGAAGATGGAACTGATATACGCTATGTTCAGGCGCTTTTGGGTCATTCTAATATTCGGACAACTCAAATCTATACACATGTGATGAATCCGCATTTGAAGCATATAAAAAGTCCGCTTTAATCTGAAGCTAGAATCTTCTCAAGATCATATGTTTCAGGCTTTTCTACAAATTTACTCGCTTTTTCGTAATGCTCGGGTTTTAGGTAGTGCATATTAGAGAAGGCCAATTGGTAATCCTGTGCATCCACGTCCACAAGTCTTGTTTTGATTTTCCCTGTTTCAGGATCTGCAATATCATTCAGATATAATGGGGTGAATTCGCCGTTAGCCTTAGCAACTACAACGCAGCCTGTATGACCTTCATCAAATAGCTTTTTAACACCCATACCCAGCATGGTGCAGTAATTCATATCAAAGGCGGTAGGTGCGCAGGATCTTATTTCATAGCCAAGTTCGACAGGACGGCTCTTTACGGATAGCCCGATTTTTTTCAATTCTTTTTGCAGTAACATGTTGAAAATATGAGCTTTGGATACAGTCCCCAATTCCGGATGTCCATGTTCATCAAATGACAGATCGATTCCACAGTTCATGATTTCTGACTCATCCATAAAGTGGAATACACCTTCGCTTATAATAATTGCGCCGTGATGTACGTCGATTGTTTTTCGTATCAGGATTGATGAAATCATCATGTCTACGATTTTGCAGAAGGTGATTTTTTTACCTTTGAACATTTCCGGAATGATCACCAGTGGGTAATGGCAGGCTGTTCCGATGCCAAAAGCCAGGTGGCCAGCTTCTCTACCCATGACTGAAACTACGAACCAGTTTCCGCTGCTTCTGGCGTCTTCGTAAACCGTTTGGGCTATTCTAGTTCCTTCATTTTTTGCTGTTTGAAAACCAAAGGTAGGAAGTCTGTCTGGTAGGGGTAAGTCGTTATCAATTGTTTTTGGAACGTGAATATTTTTGATATCTACCTTCTGTTCATTCAAATACTTGGTGATTCGATTTGCTGTAGCAGCCGTATCGTCGCCACCTATTGTTACCAGTAATTTAACGTTGTTTTTTGTGAAAAAGGTTGTGTTGAATTCAGAATCTTTTGGCTTGTAGCGGCTCATTCTAAGTACACTTCCTCCACGATTATAAATGTAGTCAGCATACTTAAAATCAAATTCGATGAACTCGGGATTATCGGTAAAGATCGTTTTGGTTCCTTCGTTAAACCCAATAACACGCCAACCTTCTTTTAAGAAAGATTTTGCAATTGAACTGATCACTGAATTAATACCAGGCGCAGGTCCTCCACTACATAAGATTGCGACTGTTTTTTGTTCGGCCATAGCTATTTAGTGTTATAAAATAGTTCCATCATATCAACCAATCGGTTGGCATAACCCCACTCGTTATCATACCAGACGACGAGCTTGAGGTAATTACCATCCGTTACCTGAGTAAGCTCCGTATCGACAATACCGGAGTGTGGGTTGGTTTTATAGTCGATTGAAACAAGTGGCTCATCACTGTAATCGATGATCGATTCGAAGCGAGGATCGCGTGCAATTTTGCGGAAGAATTCATTGATCTCGTCTTCACTGGTTCCTTTTTCCAGATGGCAAACAATGTCACAAACCGAACTGGTGGCAATCGGTACTCTGTAGGCCATGCCGTCTAGCTTTCCTTCCAGTTCCGGAATGATTTTGGCAGTGGCTTTTACAGCACCGGTGGTTGTTGGAATAACTGATTGCACGGCACTTCGTGATCTTCGTAGGTCGCGTCCTGAATTATCTAGTAAGTTCTGAGAATGCGTGAAGGAATGAATGGAAGAAACAGAGGCATTTTTTACGCCCCAGTTCTCGTGAAGCAGTTTAATGATAGGGGCGATACAGTTAGTCGTGCAGCTGGCGTTTGAAATCACTTTGTATTCCGGCTTCAGGTCCTTCTCGTTCACACCGATCACAAAGGTGGGTGTGTTGTCCTTCATGGGTGCGGAGACGAGGACTTTTTCTACTCCTCCCAAATGTCTGGCGGCAACCTCATAGGTTTTGGCTTTGCCGGTGCATTCGAGCACCATATTAACTTCTTTTTCCTTCCAGGGGATATCACCTGCGTCTTTTATGGCAAAGGATCTTACTTCTTTACCGTCAATAATTAGATTCTTATCGTCGTGGCTGATTTCATTTGGCATTTTGCCGTGCAGAGAATCGTACTGCAAAAGATGTGCACGCATTTTATTGTTTTCACTGCGTGCATTGATCGCTACAACCTCAATCCCGTTCTTCCTCTGCAGAAGAATACGGTGGACAATACGTCCGATGCGGCCATAGCCATTCAGACCAACTTTAATCATAATAATGGAGGGTTAGATGATTAAGTGATTAGATTATTATTCCATGTCAGTTGAGTATTTTCCGAGTGCTGCCAGGCCGTTAAACTTTCCTCTTTTGGCCAGGGCTGCTTGAGCCTCTTTCACATTCTCCTGGTTATCACTCCAGATTTTTAGGGCAGGCCGTTGAATGCTTCGTCCGTAAGAAAAACTTAGGGCCCATGGGAATCCGCCAATCTGATTCATGCGGTTTAGTCTTTCAGTTGCCTCAACATCCCCTTGCCCCCCAGAAAGGAAGACAATACCACCAATATTATCCGGCACGCCTTCTTTTAGCCCTTCAATCGTTTTATTAGCAATTGTATCTAGGTCTGCTTGCTGTGGGCAGGCTTTACCAGGAAGAATCATACTGGTTTTTAGAATAGTTCCTTCTGGCGCAACACCTTGCTGCGCAAGTTGGGCAAATAGCATTTTCCAAGTTTTTACACTCACTTCGTAACATATTTCCATAGTGTGATCCCCTTCCAAGATAATTTCCGGTTCTACCATAGGAACAATTCCAGCCTCTTGGCACAAGGCTGCATAACGAGCCAGGCCGTGCGCATTACCCATAATGCATGCATCAGTAGGCATGTTGTCTCCGATGGTAATAACAGCACGCCATTTGGCGAACTTGGCACCGAGCTCTTTGTATTCGGCTAGTCTTTCGCGTAGTCCTGTCAGTCCCTCTGTAACTTTTTCGCCAGCATGCAAGGCAAGGTCTTTAGCTCCCATATCCACTTTGATTCCAGGAAGCATTCCCCTCTTTGCGAGTTCTGCCGGGAAGGCTGTTCCGTCATCTGTCTTTTGGCGAAGTGTTTCATCAAAAAGAATCAATCCACTAACACCTTCATTTAGGCCGTCAGCGGTGATGAGTAGTTGGCGATAGGTTCGTCGACTTTCCTCATTACATTCAACGCCAAGAGCATCAAAACGCTTTTTACAGGTACCGTGGCTTTCATCAATGGCCAAAATTCCTTTTCCAGGAGCGACCATGGCTTTAGCAGTTTCGGTTAAGGCAGCAATATCCATATTTAAGAAAAATTAGATTTATTATTGATTAACTAAGCAGGAGTTTCATCATCTTTCTTTTCTGCGTCAGTCTCACCTTCTGTTGCTTCGCCCGATTCGCTTGATTCACCTTGGGGTTTATCTTCACCCTCAGCTGGTGCTTCCGGTGCTGGTTCTGCTGGAGCCTCAGCAACAGGTTCTGCTGGAGCCTCAGGAGCAGCTTCCTCCTTTGTTTCCTCCGCTGATGTTTCAGGTGCAGCTTCTTCAACTGGCGCTTCTGGTGTTGATTCAGCAGGAGTCTCTGCAGGAGCTGTTTCTTCAGTTGCTGGAGTTTCAGGAGTTTCTTCTGCGGGTGCCTCAGCAGGTGCTTCTGGCTCTGCAGGAGTTTCAGGAGCGGGCTCTTCGGCAGGAGTTTCAGCTGGAGCTTCCTCAGTCTTCTCAGGCATTGGGCAAGCGTGACCTTCGGCCATTTCACCACCACACTTAGGGCATTTAGCAGGTTCAGCAGGAGCTTCGGGCTCTGCTGGTGTCTCTGGAGCAGCTTCTTCTTTTGGTTCTTCCGCAGGAGCCTCTGCCTCAGCAGGAGCTTCAGGAGTAGCTTCAGGAGTAGCTTCTTCAGCTGCTGGTTCTGCTGGAGCATCTTCCGTTTTCTCAGTTTTATCAAAAGAAACTTCAACATTTTCTCTCTGCTCTTCATCCTCTACTTCAAAGAATTCTTTATCTTCGAACTTGAACATCTTGGCTACTATGCTGTTAGGGAATTGCTGTAATTTTGTGTTGAAATCTCGAACAGTACTGTTGTAGAAACGTCGAGCTGCTTGGATTTTATCTTCTGTATCAACCAATTCGTTCTGAAGCTGCATGAAGTTTTCATTGGCCTTCAAGTCAGGATAATTTTCAGCGACTGCAAACAAAGATTTCAAAGCACCGCTCAACATGTTTTCGGCTTGTGCCTGCTCTTTCATGTTGCCGGCATTGATGGCCATGTTTCTCGCTTCAGTGACCTTGGTAAATACACCTTCTTCGTGAGTTGCATAACCTTTTACGGTTTCAACCAAGTTGGGAATCAAGTTGTAACGCCTTTTTAATTGTACGTCGATATCGGACCAGGCTTCGTCTGCCTGATTTCGCATTTTGATCATCTTGTTATATAGGACTATAACGAAGGCAATAACCGCGACAACTAAGAAAGCAATAAGCATTAATGGAGACATGGGATTTATTTTAGAAAATAGTTGACTTCAATTTACCAAAAAAACCCCTAACGGGGAAGTCGATGAAGGAGGAGGGGGTTCAGTTGTCCATTGTTATCCTTCTATATCCTTGCTTTCTATGTGCTTGCTCTGTCTTTATTGAGATATTTGGTTCATCAGGTTTATCCGCTTCAAATTCAATATTAGACTGTTTGGCAATTTTTTTGCAGTTACGATAAACAGCACTTAGTAATTCTCTGAGTTTTTCAATTAGATCTTCTTCTGTGGAAACATCCAGCTCTCGTGTTAGCTCTGAAGTATTTAGGAGCGCCCTGATTTCTATGGGTTCAAGAATGTCTTCATCTACGCCGAATGTTGACCCATTTCTCCTTTGGCTATTGCTTCTTATTCTGCCCCTTGATAAGCAAAATACGCTTAGAACTGCTCCCCGTTGTCTTCGGTATAGTCGCATTAAGCTTTTGGCTTGCTCTTTTTTCACTGTCTCAGGTGATTCACCAAATCCCTCACATATTCTTCCAGTACTACTTATGACTCTTTTGCCTGCTTCAATCGATGATTTGAATGGTCTTTTTGGCTTTGGAGGCATTTATCGAAGATTATCTGAACTGGTCTGGCGAATGCGGTCCAGTCGAATGTTCTCGACTTGCTCTTTGATGCCATCCTCAAGTTTTACGGTGGGCTCGTAGCCGAGAACTTCTTGGATTTTGCTGATGTCGGCGTTTTGACCCCGGACGTAGCCTTCTTTTACAGGATTCTCGATGTATTTTGCTTTTATACCGTTGTTGAAGGCTTTTTCCAAGGCTTCAATGATCTCATTCAGCGAAGTGCCACGACCGGTACCTATGTTAAAGACATCAGCGCCAAGTTTCTTATCTGTTTCAATTGCAAGCGTAAGCCCTTGAACCACATCTCTCACATTTGTGAAGTCACGAGTTTGACTGCCGTCACCGTAAATAACTGGTGCCAGGCCGCGGGCCATGTCCCAGCAGAACTGCGAAACCAAGTTGGCAAACTGGCCTTTAGCTTCTTCGTTGGGTCCGTAAACACTCATAAACCTAAAGCCGATAATGTCCATATCTGGATTTACCTTGTTGTAACAGGCAGAGCTGTACTCATACATCCTTTTGGTCACAGCGTAGTGATTGATGGGGGTTACTTCCTGAGTTTCGACCAGTGGCAATGGGTTGTTGCCGTAAAGCGATGAGGTTGAAGCGTAGACGACCTTCTTCACGCCATTTTTGGATGCCCATTCAAGTACGGTTATAAAGGATTCGATGGAATTCATGTAGCCTTTAATCAGCCCGTCCCCCATAAACATTGGTGCGCTGGAAGTTCCCGCCAGGTGAACTACATAGTCTACAGGTCCGACCTTATCCAGGTCTTCCATTTTGCAGGCATCACCTTTTATGAATTTGATGTCAGGATCCAGATTCTTTTCATCTCCCAAGAACAGATTATCGAGAGCAGTGACCTCATATTTATCTTTGTTGATGTTGCAGAAGTTGGAGCCAATAAAGCCTGCGCCACCAGTAATTAGGACTTTTTTCATTTGTTTAAAGCTTAGAGCGTTGCTATTTTACCTCAGTTCTTGTTAAATTGGTACCACCATGGTATTTAGAAAAAAAAGACCAAAACGGCTATACTATCCTACCAAATCTAGTTGGCACAGAAAGTCCCGCAAGCGGCCTAAAGTCAGGTCATCTCGTAAGATTTTTTCACATAGTATTCGAACTAACTTCACACGTGTATTAAAGGACTTCCTTCTTTATGTGATCATTGGAGTTGTATTTTTGGGCTTACTTACCTTCCTTATATTTTCGAGTCGTTTTGCCATCAATAAAATTGAAATTGCCAGAGACAACCTGCACATCGACAGTTCAGCTGTGACAAATTTGTTGGCCAATTATAGAGGTAAAAGTATTTTCACTTTTTCTAAGAGTAAGGCTCAAAGCTTGATTCAAAAGACCTATCCTGAGTTTGCTCGCGTTGATGTGAGAAAACTGCTTCCGAATACCATCAAAGTCGAACTGGAAACACACGAGATTGTGGCTAATATAAAGGCTTACTATGTTTTGCCACAGGTTGAGACTGTTCTGTCTGATATAGATGAGGATGCACTCGAAATTACAGAGGCACTCAAAACAGCTTTTGATTTAGAGGTTGGAACGGAGACGGAAGATAAGGAAAAACTTACACCTATCGAGCAAAAGGCTCTTCTAAATAGAATCGGTCAGGCCATTTTTGATCAGGAGGAGGACCTGCAGCTTATGACCATCAACATCGATGGCCTTTCACAGCCAATTGAGGATCGTGAAATCGTTATTCCAGAGGCTTCAATGGATTATATTGTGAACTCTATCAAGTATTTCACTAATCTTATGCAAACAGAAATAACTTCTGTACGCTTTTTGCCAATTGCCAGAGAAGTTCATTTGCAAACTGAGGGTAATTTGACCCTTTGGATTGGCACCGAAAGGAGTTACAAAGAGCAGATAGATAAGTTACACACCATTTATAAGATTGCCGAACTTGACCAGGAAGATCTTGCTTATATTGACCTTCGCATAGGAGAGAAGCTAATATATTGCCCACGTGCATCAAGCTGCGCTCGCTGAAACCTTTAAAAAATGTTAAGAAGTCTCATCAGCATCCTCATGCTCACTAGCATCGCTGCTCCAAGTGGTGGGGCTATTTATGATGTTACTGCTCCACAGGCTTTTGATGAAACAAGCTTGTTGGAAGTGAGTCCGATTCCTATACTTCGGGATGACGCGCTTAATCCGGACATTGGGGCAAAGGCGGCACTTATTATGGATTACGACACAGGCCTTGTGCTCTACGACAAAAATATGCACGAAGAGATGCCGATGGCGAGTCTGACCAAAATTATGACAGCTATTTTGATTCTTGAAGACCATGACCTTTCTGAAGTGGTAACTGTTGGCTCAGGTTTTCCTGATTTAGAAGGAGTACGAATTTGGCTTAGACAGGGCGAAAAGCTTACTGTTCACGATCTTCTGCAGGCTCTTCTTATTCGCTCTGCCGGAGATGCGGCGATGGCACTAGCTGAGCATCACAGTGGAACGGTAGAAGAATTTGTGAATGCGATGAATGAGCGAACCAAAGAGCTAAATTTGATTCATACACAGTTCAAAAACCCGGTTGGTCTGGATGACGAGGGGCACTATTCTTCAGCTTATGACCTGGCAATTCTTAGTAAGTATGCCCTACATTTTAGTACTTTTCGGTCTATCGTGGGAATGAGTGAGGCCAGTATTTCTTCTGTGGATGACAAGTTTCACCACCATTTCGACTCCACTAATTACCTGCTCAACAGTTACCTTGATATTTTGGGAGTTAAGACAGGTACGACTGCGGGGGCAGGAAAAAGTCTGATCAACTTGGCTCGTGACGACCGGGGAAATGAGATAATTGCGGTTCTTTTAAATAGCCCTGCTCGATTCCAAGAGAACAAAAGCATGATCGACTGGGCTTTTCGAAGTTATATGTGGTAAGTCTCTGACAACTTATTTCTAGGCAGCTGCTGCTGGTGGAGTGCTTGAGGCTGCTGGTGCAGGTGCCGGTATATCGTTATCGTTTGCTGCAGCTTCTGATCCACCACCTCCACCGGGACCATAAATGTCCAATGTTCTATTTACACAGTTGCTTATTTTATCAAAAGCTTGGACTGCGGCTTTTCCCGGTATCTTTGCTGCTGCTACACCTGTATTGAAGGTGGTTTTTGCAGCTGCTACGGCTGTTGGAACAGGTGACACCATTACTTTTGCCACATTCTTACACATATTACCCATGCCCTTCATAGCTGTACAGACGCCTTTGACGGGTTGAAGTGTCACTATTTGTGTGCAGGCTTTAAGACTGTCTGTCACTGCGCCTACGGGTGCATCAACTAGTGCACTTAGTGCCTTCTTAGCCTCAATCGTAACGGAGCCACTACCTTTACATGTATCAATTACACCATTGCATGTATTTATAGCTGCTGATTTGACTGATTCAGCACTAGGTATAGCGCTTTCTGCTGCTTCTCTGGCTGTGTTTACGGCACTTCCAATACCCATTATTATTTGAGTTTATTATAAATTGATTGAATTTTCAGCTCATCTTGTATACCAGTAAGAGATTCGGTATCTGTTGCAAGAGCTTTGTCAAAAACAGCCATGTCAGACTGCAAAGACTCCTCCCCTTCCTTTGCTAAAGCGTTTAGCTTATTTAGCTTATCGACTTCAGTTTCTGGTGTATTTTGAATAGCTACCTTCAGCATTTCAAAGTAATTTTGGTAGAGTTCCATGGTCGCTTTATAAAGCTCTTCCACGTCTGCCAGTGTTTGTTTTGCTGCAGTCAAATCCATCTAAATATTTTACCATATTATGTATTTTGGGTCAATGATAGTTCCTTGCACAAACCTCAAAATAATGGCAAAATCCATACGATCTAATGGACTCCCGCAATTCATGTTTATTCTTAGTCTTCTCTCATAAATAAGGACAAAGCAAATATTGAGGCTCGATTCGCCAGACATGCCAAGCTAGATTCACAAGCTACTCCAAGCAATTCTGTTCCTACGGCAGTGCCACGGAAGTCACTTTTTGCTTGGCCAATCGACAAACTTCAGCGAATTATGGGGGTAGATTGCGAGAACTCCAGTATTTCCAGATTAGTTCGTAAAATGGTGGCCATCAGTGCAGCTTTTTTTGTCGTTAGCTCCTTTGGCCCAATGTACAGCCTTACCGAAGGGCATTTTCACTATGAAGATGCAGGATTTATCGAGTTTGCTGGCCAAGAGACGGACAACATACTCGCTGATATCATGACGGAGGACGGCTTTCTTCTTAAGCCTGCTCTGAACTCGACAGAAGGGGATCGCAGTACCGCTAGCGAGGTCTTTGCTTACGAGGTAGAGCCGGGTGACACTCTCTCTTCTTTGGCACAACGTTTTGGCATCAAAAAGGAGACTTTGATCATGGAGAACAATCTATGGAATGCCAATAGTCTGCGAACAGGAATGACCATCAAAATCCTTCCTGTAGACGGCATTGCTCATGTGGTTAAAAAGGGTGATACAGTTGAAAAGATTGCCAAAAAATATAAGGTTGATGTTGAGACAATCGTTCGTCAAAATCAGTTGGAAGGGGAGGAAGTTTTACTTGCTGACTCAGCACTGATTATTCCTGGAGCAAAGAAGAGTGTCACTCCACCTAAAATTAACTATGGTGTAAGCGCACCTTCCAACCCAGCGATGTACAGTTATTCCGGTGGTGGAAGTGGGCGACTTATATGGCCGACATTGGGTAGCGCAAAATTGACTCAAGGCTTCCGTGGAGGCCACTATGCAATCGATATTGGTAATCGAGCTAAAGGTCCAATCTTTGCAGCTGCTGGAGGTAAGGTAATCAAGTCTGGGTATGGTTGGAATGGAGGCTATGGAAACTACGTTATTCTCGATCATGGAAACGGAATGCAGACACTTTATGCTCACAACGAAAAGCTTTACGTGACCGAGGGGCAGTATGTTGACCAAGGGCAGACTCTAGCGTGGATGGGCCGCTCAGGACGTGTTTATGGACCTACCGGAATTCATCTCCACTTCGAAGTGCGCATTAATGGCGTCAAATATAATCCAATGAGCTTTTACTGTAACCTTTAAAAAAGGTTCCAGTACCTCCAAAATATCTGTATTCGCTCTAAATTTTCTTCGCCCAGCTTCGCAGCTTCCTTCACCGCACATGTCGCCTCACCCGCCTAAATTCTCTACTACTTTTTGTAGCTTTGCTCGTGTGGTCTAGTATACTCTTGGGTATATCGCGGGCTCGCAAAAATTTCTCACTCAGCTATTGTATGATGAAAGAAATCCTTCGATTTATTTGGCACATTCCACGAAATCTTTTTATGGGGTTTATTTGGCTATATCAAAAAACGCTTTCACCCGATCACAGCTTTTGGGCAAAGGCGGTGAATATCAATGGTTACTGCAAATATCATCCGACTTGTAGTGCATATGCAAAAGAGGCCTTAAAAAAGCATGGGTTTCTTAAGGGCATGTTCAAAGGAATCCATCGCATTGGGCGCTGTAATCCTTGGTCAGATGGGGGAGTGGATAGGCCTTGATTAGGCAATGGCAGATAGGGGAAGCTCTCTACTTTTCAAAGCTTTGCGATCGAGCTTCGTGGGTATGGAATCTATAAGGTCATTAAGCTCGCCACGCTTGATCCCCATTTTTTCTGCGTCATCAATAAAGGCAAAGACTTCAAAATAATCCTCTTTCCCTAGACTCTGCTTTAGTTTGCTAAGAATATCATCTATTTTTTCTTGTTTAAGTGTGGCTTTCGCTTCCTTTCTGGCATTTTCGATGTGATCTCCTAGTTTCTGTTCAGGTTCTGTCCTTTCGTTGGCCATTGCCCTAATCCAAAGCTTGGCCGTTTCCTGGTTCATTTTTGGAAATTTATTACGAAGAAATTCAACAGTTGCTTCTTCAGCTGCCTGCTTCTCGGTCAAAGGGCGCGGTAGGTTTGTTTTAGACATTTTATTTTTGGTTATTGTTTTGGCCCAAAGGGCCCCCTTTGGGGTTTTAGTCCTCGCTTCCGACGAGAATACTAAGAAGTTGGTTGAACATCTTCTGTTGGGTTATTTAGGTTTATATTTTGGTCAGGTTGTACTACTTGTGGTGCTTCAGGCATTTCGGGTGTAGGAGGATTTTGCTCTGGTTCTTGCGGAGCAGGTGGAATTTCTTTTGGTGCTTCAGGCTGTGGCGTTGGTTCTGGAGTAGGTTGCGCTTCAGGCTGAGGTTGTACGTCCTGCTTTTTAGGTTGTCCTTCTTGAAACTTATATTCTGTCTTTGGCTTCCTGTTTCTTGACCTCTTGCGCTTTGGTTTTTGCACATTTGGCTGAGTTTCGGGCTGAGCTTTAGGTTGAGCAGGAGTTTCTTCAGTTTTCTCATTCTTCGGAGTACGTTCATCTTTAAAGTCCAAATACTGAGAAGTGGTTGGCCCTTTTTTGGATGTTTTAACTTCTTCTACTTCTTTCTTTTGTACTGGCTCAGGAACTTGCTCAACAGTGTCATCCTTTCCGGCTTCCCCTGCAGATTCAGTTTTTTCTGTTGTCTCCTGCTTCGCCCCATCTGCACTCTGGGAATCAAGGGGTTTATCTTCAGGGTGAATGTTCAACCTGTTGCCTTGGTATTCTCTAACTTTAGTTAGAGTATCGTTGATTAGCTGTTCTAGGTTATTGCTGTCACGCATCTTAAAGCCAGCGGCTCTCACATGGCCTCCACCACCATTTTCCTGACAAATCTTGCCCACATCCACACTGTTGGTTGTAGAACGCATGCTAACCGAAACAAAACCCTCGTCGTTATATTTGAAGAGCATGATCAGTTCAGCACCGGGAGCATTAGAAAGTAGGTCGTCAATAATGGACTCGCTTTCTTCCGAAGATGCTCCAGATTCCTCTAGATCATGCTTGCTTATACTGGACCAAACCAGGCGATAAATGGGGTCGGTTTCTACCTTAGAAAGCACACTACCCCATAGCTTAAGGGTGCTCAGCTTCTTTGTCTTATATATGTTCTTGATGATTTCTTGCTGTCGTGCGCCCCTGTCCAGAAGCTTGGCAGCTGTTTCCATGGCATGCGGCGAAGTATTGGCATGTTGAAAACTGCCTGTGTCGGTAATCAGACCAGCTAAAAGTAGAGTTGCAATGTCTTCGTTGATGTACTTCTTTTGGTATTTCTTCTCCATTTCCTCTAGTAGTCCAAGCAATACCTCGGTGGTACTGGCTGCTACCATATCTACCAAATTAATCGTTCCAAAATCAGTGTTACTGGCATGATGATCGACATTTATAATTGGCACTTTAAAGAAAAGCTCCGAGTTTTGATCATAAATGGGTCCCAAATGTTCTAGGTTGCCTGTGTCAAAGGTCATGATTAAATCAAAACTTCCAACTTCGTGATCGAAGCTTACATCTTCGGGTTTAAAGTGGCCCTTTGAGGGTGTTACAACTATATTCACACTATTCTTATCTTCAGCCAACTTATACTTAATCTTATTTAGAGGGGTTCCGCTGATATCCAGTGTGATTACGAAATTCTTTGAAGTGATTGAATTTTGCACCACATTAATAGATGGCAGGAAGCTGAGGTTATCGGGGGCAGGATCGTTGGTTGCGGCTACGACTTCCTTGCCCAAGCTCTGAAGAACCTGGTACATACTAATCATGGAGCCTAGCCCATCACAGTCGGCTTTGGCGTGAGTCAGAAGCAGAATGCTCTGGCTTTTATCGATGAGGTTGAAGATTTGATCCTTTAAGTTTGGGTCCATAGAGATATTAGTGTAGAAGATATATTATAAAATAATTTACGTGTTTTGTACAATTTCACTAGGTCAATGCTTAATTATAAAACATATTAAAAAATATGTCAAGTATTTTGATATCTTTTTTTGTTATTTAGGTGGCAGACAAGTAGTCTTCACCAATTTTGTATACATCTCCTGCGCCCATAGTAACGGCAAGATCACCCTTTTTTAATTCTTTTTTGAGTGTTTCTAGGGTTTTTTCAGCATTTTCACCCCAACGACAGTTAGAATGTTGTTTGCTTATGGCTTTTACCAATTTTTCGGCAGAGATTTTAGCTTTATCTTCATCTGTGTCGCGTGCCTCAAAAATATTCGGAATAATTACCATATCAGCATCACCAAAAGCATTAGCAAAATGATCTAGTAGTTCGTGCGTGCGAGAGTACTGATGTGGCTGAAAAATGCAGATCAGTCTTCTGCCGGGATTGGCTTCTTTAAGAGCTTTAAGGGTTGCGCGTACTTCTGTTGGGTGATGTCCATAATCATCCATGATCAGTGCTCCATTTTTTTCGCCTTTTTTCTCCAGTCGCCTAGCTGTTCCGGAGAAGTTTTGCAGACCATTTCGTACACCGTGCATGTTTTTGGTTATTTGTTTGGCAGCTTCTAAAGCATGGGCGGCGTTCATTTGATTGAATTCGCCGGGTACATTTAGACTGAGATTTTTGCTTGCTGCTGATGCAACAGGAAGCTTTTTGCCTTTGTATGATTCGCTGATTAACCGGCAATTTTCATCCTCCTCGTTATAAACCAAAAATCCATCTTCCGGTATTTTTGAAACCAATTCCTGATAGGCAGAAAGATAATCTGCTTCACTTTTGTAATAATCCACATGTTCCAGTTCGCAGTTCAAAAGCACTACTCCGAATGGTTGAAAGTGCAAAAAGGAGCGCCTGTATTCGCAGCCCTCTGCCACTAGCCACTGACTATGACCAATCTGAATATTCCTATTTTCAAAGGTAGGCACCCTACTGCCGACTATTACTGTTGGATCTTCACCAGCTTTAATAAGTGCCAGGCCTAGCATGGCAGTGGTTGTAGTTTTGCCATGAGTTCCTGCTATTACAATCGTCTTTTTGTGAGTGGATAGTTGCCCCAGGGCTTCAAAGTAACTCAAAGTCGAAATTTCACGTTTGTTGGCTTCCAAGAATTCAGGATTCTCTTTTTTGTCTATGGCCTCGGAGTAAATAACCAGCTCACATAGCTCACTCAAATTATCCTTACTATGTCCGATGTGAATTTGTACCCCCTCCTTTTCCAGCTTTTCCGTGGTCGGATTTGGTGCAATGTCAGAGCCACTCACTTTGATTCCATGAGCTATAGCCATATAGGCAAGTGCGCTAATGCCGCTTCCGCCAACCCCTATAAAATGTATGTGTCGAAAATTGTCTAACATATTTAGTTCAGGTAACATGTTAGCATTATGATGCAAAAAAAGTCATTCACATTTCAGCTATTTATTATGGGCGGCTTCTTCTTCTTTTTCTATATGTTCTTTGCACTCGCCACCTCTATTTATCGTGATTACAAATTAGAGACTGAAATTGAAACATTTGAGGACGTCATTAATGATCTTGCAGATAGGGCGAATCAGAAGCCATCAGACTTGAAATATTTACAGTCTGATGAGTACAAAGATCGCTATGCTAAGGAAAATCTTAACCTGCTGAATCCAGGGGAAAAGCTGATTATTTTGCCGGACCCAAAGCAGAATGTGGAACAAGGTCCAGTTGAATTAATGACTGACATACTGTCGCCTAATTCTGTTTTAAACAAGCCGAATAATCAACAATGGTGGGGGTACTTTTTTGGGCAAACCTTGTCAGTTGATACTACAACCAATAATGTTCCTAATCGCTTCTTTGAGCCTGAAGAGTCTGAGCCTATTGAGAGCTGAGTCATCTACCCCTCATTAGGTTGGTGTCATTCAACCTGCTTCGCTCCTACTCGGTCTAGTCTATCATTAGGGGTGTATGCTATTCGCCCAATATGGCCTTGGCCATCTACCCATCCTAAAACTGGTGTCACCTTTTACAGCTTCGCTGATCTAATCGACAAGGTGGCATTCTACCCTATTAAGTTGGTGTCATCCCTTGTGCTATTCGCCCAATATGGCCTTGGCCATCAAGGGGTGTATGGTTGCGGGGGTAGGATTTGAACCTACGACCTCCGGGTTATGAGCCCGACGAGCTACCACTGCTCTACCCCGCAAAGGGATTATACGGATTTGCGGTTTGAAATCAAACAAAAACGACAAAAAGCTTCTGCGGATTGTCAAATTTGACGACCTGTCTAGCTTGACATAGTTTAAGCTTTATTATTGGACAGAATGTCCTGCATAACATTTTGTTTTTTGTGCAAGTCTAAATGTGAAACAAATGTCTATTAATACAGTTATATATGGCGAACATGAAGGAATTCTGATAATCTTTCGGAGAGTAATTAAAAGTTAGGAAAAGGCTTAGTATAAGCCCTGCAGACATGGAAAGTAGACATGGCCCCATCTTCTAAAATGGTGGCGTCGTGCCTGCGAGTCATGCTATCCCTACGTCTAGCTTTGGCTAAGACAAATGGGTTTGTATGAGGCGCTGATCATTAACAGCATAGGAGGTAGACACGGGATCTAATGTCTATCTAAACATTATAAAAATAAGAATTAATTTTTCTTATCCAAATCTTGGCCAATATTATTGGTCACTTAGGTTCGATATAAAACTCGGACTTATACCTATTATATATAGCGAGGTCACTTAGGCTCCTTTGTTAATGGCAATGGAAAGCCACCAAATAATATAGATTTCGCGATTTATAAGAACTTTTATTTATTTTATACCCATACAAATTATGGATATTGCTCTTAGGTTGAAAAGAGTTGTAGCTACTGTTGCTGCTGGTGCACTTTTTGCATCATCTGCCGGTATTGCTATGGCTCAGACATTCAACGACGTTGGTACCGATGCATGGTACTACGATTACGTTGAACAACTAGTAGGCGATGGTGTCATCGATGTTGCTGACACATACCGACCTGCTGACGCACTCAACCGTGCGGAACTTGTAAAGATTGCTATTACTGCAATCGACGGACTAGCTGGATACGAAGCTCCTGCTACTCCTACTTTTGACGATGTACCTGCTGATGCTTGGTTCTTCGATTATATCGAGGCCGGTGTACAGCTTGGCATTGTTAACGGTTATACCGACGCTAACGGAAACCTTACTGGTTTCTTCGGCCCTGGCGACATGGTAAACCGTGCTGCTTCTACAAAGATCCTTGTTAATGCATTTAGCGTTCCAACTGATCTAGACCCAGCTTCTGTTTTTCCAGACGTAATGTCTGCTGACTGGTTCCATGATTACGTTCTTACCGCTTATAACCAATCTGTTCTAGATGGTTATGACAATGGATACTTTGGCCCAGCTGATGCTGTTACCCGCGCTCAAGTTGCAAAACTTGTCGTCAACTCTCAGAACCCTGTAGAAAGAATGGTTTCTGGTGAAGGCGAAGGCGAAGGCGAAGGCGAAGGTGAGCCATCATCTGAGGGAGACCTTGAGGTTTCTCTAAACGATGATACAGCCTCTTCTTCTACACTTTCTCTAAGTGCTAACGGTGTAGCTGTAGCATCTTTTGATTTCACTGCTGATCAAGACGACGTTTATGTTTCTAACCTCGTTCTTACTCGTGGTGGTGTAGGTCAAGCTGCTGACTGGCAGAATCTTTACGTTTACGATGGTTCTCAACGTTTGACCACTGGTCGTACTGTTAATAACGACACTAACACAGCTACCTTCCCTCTCAAATTGACTGTAGAGGCTGGTACTACTACAACTGTTACTCTAGTTGGTGACGTTTCTTCTACTGCTGGTGCTTCAAGTCAACACTACTTCTATGTAGCTTCTGCTGCTAACGTAACAAGCAACGCTCAATCTGTTGCTGGTGACTTCCCTGTAGCTGGTAACACCTTCACAATGGGTGGTGCCAACACAGTTGTTAACTCTGTTACTGTTACTGCTGGAACTGCTCCTCCAATTGTAACTATTGGTGAGCAGGATGCTGAGATTGCTAGCGTTCGTCTTGCTGCTGGTTCTACTAACGATATCGCTGTTCATCAGTTTGCTTTCACTAACGGAGGATCTCTTTCTTCTGCTAAAATGGTCAATCTACGACTTCTTCGTGGAACTGACGAGGTAGCTACTGCTGATGGATTTGTAGGTGATGTTGTTACTTTTGTACTCGACACTCCTTATGTAATTCAGGATGGTCAAACTAAGACTTTCTATGTTCGTGCAGATATTGACGGTGGTCGAACCACTGACAACATCATCATGTATCTTGACGAAAACACTGATCTGATTGCTGTTGATCAGCAATATGGTTTCGGTGCTTCTGTCACTAACACATTTGCTCGTGTTAACGCTAATACCGTTGCACTTGAAGGTGGTGATGTAACTGTTGTTGATAACGGTCCTGCTGCAACTCAAATTGCTCAGAATGCTACCAACATCGAACTTTTGAACTTCTCTGTTACTACTGCTAGAGACCTAACTGTACGTGATACTTTCATCCAGCTAGACATCCAAGATGCTGCTGGTAATGGTCCAACTCTACCTGTAACTGGTACTGGTGTTGTTGCTACTGGTGATGGTGGTTTTGCTGATGATAGTTCTATATTCTGTATGCTTGATGCTCCAGCTGCAACCTTTGCACTTGGTGACATGATTCAGATGACAGCTACTTCTGGTACTGTTTATGGAATTGTTGATGCTATTACTAACTCTGGAACTTGTGGTGCTGGTGCAAATACTGAAATCCAGACCAATTTAGCTGCAGGTGATGCCGTTGCTGATGGCTCTACTGTTACTGAAGTTGATCCTTACGATTACGTTAGGAATCTAAAATTGGTTGATCTTGATGCTACTACTACTTTGGCTGGTCCTTTGACTGATGCTAATACAGGTGCAACTTTGGTTCCTAACCAGAGTACTGGTTTTGCAACTGCTGAATCTTACAGCAGAGTTCACACCGAGGATTACGAATTCACCGGTGGTGAAACTCGTCATCTTTCTGTTCAGTCAGATCTAAACCTAAACATGGCTTCTGGTTACCAGATACGTGCTCGCGTTAGATTCTCTGATGGTGGAACTACTTCTTACATCAAGGATGACGCTGCTAACGAGTTTGTAGCTAGTTCTGCAATTATCGGTGCTGGTACTACTGCACTTGCTGGTAATTTCATGACTACTGCTCAGAACAGCCTAGCTGTTGCTCTTGCTTCTACTCCTACTTCACAAAGTTATGTGAAGGGTGATACAGATGTTCCTTCTTTGGGTGTTGCACTTACAGCCGGTGATGCTGGAGATGTAACTCTAAAGCGTCTAACAGTTCGTGTTTACGCTGATTCTGGTACTGTCTTTGGTGGTACTGGTCCTGGTGAAGGTGATACTGCTGCTAATACACTTGTTTCTAGCGTAACTCTTTACGATGGTAACGATGTTGTAGCAGGTCCTAAGAGTATTAGCCTAGTTGATACTAACGTTGCTGGCTTTGTCGCTGACACTGCTGACTACTATCGAGCTCAGTTTGATGACATCAACATGGTCATCACTAAGGGTGCTACAAAGACTCTAACTGCTAAGGTAAACCTTCTTAACACAGCTACTGTACAAAGTTACATCGCTGTTGATGTACTTCCATCTGCTGATATCCTTGTTGAGGATTCTGATGCTAATACCATCACAGCTACTGGAGGTCAGCTTAACCTTGCTGGTGCTCACGTTCCATTAATCACTGTTCTTACATCTGGTACTTTGACTGCTTCTTCTGAAGGTAACCCAGATGCAGACATTGCTGTTGCTGGTGTAACTGAACAACTTGCTTCTAAGTACGTGTTCAGTGCGCTAGACGAAGATTTCAATGTTAAGAAATTGACTGTAATGAACGATGTTACTGGACCATTTGGTACTGCTGTTACTACAGCTTCTGTTGCTAACGTAACTATCAAGTATCCAGATGTGAACGGTGTTCAACAGAGCGCTACTAGCTCTTTATCTGGTGGTACTGCTACATTTGCCGGTCTTGAACTCTTTGTTCCTGCTGGTGAACAAGCTACTCTTGAGATTTACGCTGATGTAAATACCAAGTCTGCTGTTGGTGAATCTATTTCTGGTCAAACCTTCCGTCTTGGTATGCAAGACACTGGTAATACAATTACTAGCTTCGAAGCTATTGGTCAGTCTTCTTCTACCAATGTAAGTGCTCCTACCATTACTAACGCTGCTAGTGTAAATGGATTTGTTGTTCGCAAATCTGTACCTACATTTGCTAATGTTAGTACCTCTACAACTCTATCCGATGGTGAAAGAACTCTTATGAGCTTCAGTGTTACTGCTGATAGCCAGGGTGCTGTTGCTATGGGACGTCTAGCCTTTGAAATCGTAAGATCTGATGCTGCTACAGCTAATCTTGATCTTTCAGACTTCAAATTCTACAGAGGTTCTACATTGCTGACTAATGTTGGAATATTTGATGGTACTGCTCAGGCAGATGCAGACTATGTTGCTTCTGCTGCTTCACCATTGAATGCCGCCCCTGGTGGTGGTACAGATACTGTTATTGTTAGCTTCGAACAGGAAGAAACTATTCCTGCTGCTACAAGCCAGACTTATAGCCTAAAGGCTACAGTCATCGCTTCAGCTACCAATGACACAATCGACACCAAGATTGCTATTGGTGACGAAAGCGTTCCAATTACTGGTCTTACCACTAATAATGGTAATGCTAATACTGGTAGAGTTTCAGCTGCTAATACAGACAATATTGCATTGTTTGGTGATGCTTCTACTCAGTGTGCTACTACTGATTCAGCTGCCACTGGCTTTGCTGATGAAACTGGTACAGCATGTAACGTTATCTGGTCTGACAAATCTGCTGACTCTCACCTTTACCCAACTGTGAGTGGAGCAGGATCAGTAACTGTTGCTTCTGGTACATATGACTTTACAAATGGATATCTTCTAGATATCACTAGCCTACAATCTCAAACTCTTAGCAAGAACTAATCTTAGTTCCTGATAAGACGAGACTTAGGTTGAGTCACGAAAAACCCCGTTGGCCTTCGGGCCGGAGGGGTTTTTTGATATATAAGTTTCTACTTCATTCTGTTAAAATATGGGTAGTAATTCTTTACATTTTTCCCATGAAAAAAACAGCTATTTTCCTTCTTTTATTTCTGTTTTTGGTTCCAAGTGCTTTGGCGGCCACTATTGTTTCGGAATGGCAAACGGTTGTGTTTCAGAACGATATAGGTGAAATGGCCCCTATGCTTATAACTTCGACCAGTGATGGTGACATTACTTCAGAACATGGTATTCGAATCATGCTAGACCCCGAAATCATGTTGCTGTTGGATGATGCGGAGCTGTATATCTCAGGTACGGCTAAAGACAACGGCAAAGTAGATTTGAATGTACAGCCAGAATATGCCCCAGACTACAAATCGTTTTATATTCCTGTTATGCAGGATTTTGAAGCTGCAGATTGGCTTAGTATTCAGGGGGTGAAAGTGCGTAGCTACTACGAATACACCAATGATAAATTTTTAGGCCTTGATCTCGATGGAGATGGAATTGCAGATGTGAGCGATATTAATACGTATCGTGTGGGTCAGTCTACGAAGGTGGACTATACACCTCCTTTTCCTGTTTTGAATGCAGATTATGTTCGTAATGATGATGGCACTGTTAGCTTTACGTGGGATCCCCCAATTGATTTCGACTATGATGCTACAATTATTAACCGTGTTCGAATTAAGAATGGTTTCCCTATGGAATCTACTGTCTACAATGATTTTGCGGCCTCTTTTACTGATACAGATTTAAAGGATGTAACATCTGCGACCTACTCTTTAGTTAGCAAAGACAGCGGTGGCAACCAAGGTGATCCAGTAACACTTGTTGTAGATCCAATCGTACTTGATGAAGAACCGGTTGTTGAGGAGCCAGTTATTGAGGAGCCTATTCCTGAGCCTGCTGCCCCTGAAGATGAGGTTGATGAACTAAGTCGACTTTTAAACTATTATAACGTCCGTTACAGCATCAAATGTATGCCTTCCGGACTTGCTGTCGCAGAAAACAATAGCGCCTGTCTATGGGCACGTATTGACCTTGTGTACGCTCAAGATCGTACCGGTGATGAAAAGGTTGCAGACCTTGCTCTTTCTACCCGTGATTTGGAGTTGATGGAAACTCGCCGCAAATGGCCTGAAATGCGCTACGAAGACAATTGTATAACCGCTGCAACACCGGCTGGTTATTGCCCTGCCTTGGGGAAGGCGTTGGATCGAATCAGTTATTTTCTTGATTAGATCCCTCAGCTTTATTACAATGATCACCTAATAATCAATATTATGAAAATTAGTAGGTTGTTCATCATCGGATTCTCTGCACTGCTTTTGGCAGGTTGCAATAGCTATAAAATTGATGTGGATTTGTCGTCGGATGAAATTAAGAATATCAAAGCTGATATTGAATCTTTGAAAGTTAAACTTGATAACTACGTTGCTAAAGACGAAGGAGAAATCGCTTGGGCTCAGACCATAGATTTGGCTAGGGCTTACAAAAAGCTGGGTGAAATCGGTAAAGCCATAAAGGTGTACGAGGATGTTTTGGAAGATGGCCATACAACGCAGTCCATTCTTAATAATTTGGGTCGCCTTTATGAAAGTACCGAGCAATATGATAAGGCCGTAGTCATGTACCAGCGTCTTAACGATGAATATTTCGATCACGACTATCTTTACGATATTACCTGGGCTTATATAAAGGCTGGTGAGCGTAAACTGGCTGAAAAATATTTTAATGCTTGGCAGCTAGAGTTTAATAAGACAGATGAGCAAACTCAACGGGCCATCAAGAAGCTCCGTGAGGCCGAGAAAGCTAATGCGAATGGCTAAAGGTTGTCATTTAATACCTTTTAATGTAGGCTAACTTAGCTTATTTATTTATATGTTTTTTTATGAAAGCTGAAATCAAGAAACTTCCAAAATCTCAAGTTGAACTTACTATTACTGTTCCTTATGCTGACTATGCCAAGGCTGAAAAGCAGGCTATCGAGCAAATTAGCAAAGAAATGAAGGTTGATGGCTTTCGTTCAGGCAATATCCCAGAGGATGTGGTGCGTGAAAAGGCCGGGCCAGAAACTATTCAATCCTTTACTCTTGAAAATATCATCCCCATTTCCTATTCAGCTGCGGTTAAAGAGAATGATGTTATGGTCATTGCTCAGCCACAAGTGGACATCAAAAGTCACGTTGCAAAAGAGGGGGACGACTTTGTTTATACAGCGGTTGTATCCGTTATGCCAGAAGTAAAACTGGGTAACTACAAAAAGATCAAAGTGAAAAAAGAAGAGGTTAAAGTGACTGACAAAGAGTTAAATGAAACTCTCGAAATGATCACAAGTCGTTTTGCTGAATGGAAGAATGTTGAGCGTGCTGCAAAAATGGGTGATCGAGTGGATGTTGATTTTGAGGGTTTTGATAAGGATGGTAAAACCCTTCCAAATACAGCCAGCAAGAATCATCCTGTAATTCTTGGTTCTAAAGCAATGATTCCTGGATTCGAAGAAGCCATTGTTGGTATGAAGGCAGATGAAGAAAAAGAGTTTGATATTGATTTCCCAAAAGAGTATCACGCCAAAGATATGCAGGGGAAAAAGGTGTCTTTTAAGGCCAAAGTTAACCGTGTAGAGGAGAAGCTTGATCAGGAGCTTAATGAGGCTATGGTTGAAAAGGCTACGGGTCAAAAGCAATCAGTCGATGACTTTAAAAAGCGTGTTAAGGAGGATCTGACGCGTGAAATGGAGCAACGTGCTCAGACAGAGGTCGACAATAAAGTTGTGCAGGAAATCATCAAAATTACCACAGTCGAACTCCCTCAGTCTTTGATTGAAGATGAGATCAACCTGCTCAAGGAAGAGAGAAAACAGGCTGTCACTAAGCAGGGGCTTACTTGGGAACAATATCTTCAGCACATCAAGAAATCTGACGAGGATTTTGCCAAAGACCACCAAAAACCTGCCGAAGAAAGACTTATAGCTCGTTTGGGAGTAAATCAGATTATTAAAGAGGAAAAGGTTGAAGCGGATGTTGCCGATGTGGACAAGCGTGTTCAAGAGATAGCTGCTAATTATCCAGCAGAACAGAAGGAGAAGGTACTTGAGTACTACAAAAAGGATTCAGAGGCTTATAGGGCGCTCAAAAACAATATGTCAGCCGACAAGCTAATCAATATGTTTGTTGTCTGAAAACTTTAAAAAGGTTATTTTCGGATCTCCTTTACTTTGAATACGTCAGGAACGGTTTCCAGTTCATGTACCAGTTTGTCTAAAGCTCCTACGCTGTGCACGACGGTATCTATGGTAAGGGCTTTGCCTATTTTTAGATCAAGGATGGAAAGATTATTTCTTGTAAAAATTTCTGCTATATCTCTTAGCAGGCCAACACGAGATTTCTTTTCTATGCCCAATCTAACGTTGTAGGCGGGTTTATTCTTAATTCCCCACGAAGCTTTTACAAACCTATTTCTGTCGTGTCCCATCAGGACTTTGCAATAAGATCTATGAATTGTAACACCTCGTCCTCGTGTGATGTAGCCTATGATTTCATTCTCAATTGTAGGCTTACAGCAAGTGGCAAGTTGAGTTTTGTAGCCCTTTTGTCCCGTGATCAACACTTCATTTTTCTTTTCTAGCTTAATGCTGTCGGTGAGCACCTTTTTATTTACAGTGGGTTCGATCTGTTTGCTTGCAAGAATATCTTTTGGCACGATTTTTTTGATCACGCTGACGGCTTCAACCGAACCATTTCCTACTTTTTCCAGAACTTCTTCACGCTCTCTTACAGTCAATCTTTTGTCTGAATACTTTTTTAACAGTCCCAATTCGCCACTTAAGGGCGGCATTCCCAGGCGTTTTAAGTGTTTGTTTAGGAGGTCTTTACCCATCTTAACCAAATTCTCCTTTTCTTGGGCGTTGAACCAGTGCTTAATGCTGCTTTTGGCATGAGATGTAATGGTAAATGAAAGCCAGTAGCGATTTGGAGAGGGTGTGTTGCTGGTTAGGATTTCTACTACTTCATTGTTCTTCAGTTTGTAATCAAGGGGTACTATTTTGCCATCTACTTTGGCCCCTTTGCATTTGTTACCTACATCGGTATGAATGGAATAGGCAAAATCAACGGGAGTGGCGTCGCGTGGTAAATCCTTCACATCTCCTTTGGGTGTTACTACAAAAATGCGATCATGGAAGATATCCATGTTTAGATTTTCGATAAATTCTGAGTTACTTTTCAGATTATCATGAAGGGCAACAAGATTTTGTACCCAGTTCAATTTGTCCTCTGGAACGGCAATAGAGTAGCCTGCTTTTTCCTTGTATTCCCAGTGTGCCGCAATACCGTACTTGGCCACGTTATTCATATCATGTGTACGTATCTGAATTTCAATAGGTTGGTTATTCAGACTTGGCACCAGGCCTACAATGGTTGTATGCAAACTCTGATAATCATTACTTTTCTTGTTGGCAATATAGTCCTTAAAACGCCTTGTTAAAGGGGTCCAGTTTTTGTGAATTATGCCCAATGCCTGATAACATTCTGCTTCTGAATCGACGATAATGCGCAGGGCGAAGATGTCATAAAGTTCAGAAATGTAGTTTTTATCTTTGCGTTTCAGTTTTCGGTGAATGCTGTAGAAGTGTTTCACCCTACCCTCAATCTCTGCCTGCATATTATTCTTTTTGAGGACTTTTTTCAGAATAATCGTACCCTTTTTAATGATGTTCTTCTGAAGTCCAGTAGTTTCTGCCATGTCTTTGCGAAGCCGTTCATTGTCTTTTGGATGCAAGTACTTGAAACACAGATCATCCATTTCATTCTTAATATGAAAGATACCCAGTCTGGATGCGATAGGGGAATAAACCGACAGTGTTTCTTCTGCTATTCGCTTTTGTTTATCGGGTTTTACATGATCCAGCGTTCTCATGTTGTGCAGCCGGTCACAAAGCTTTACCAAAATTACACGAATATCTTTGGCCATGGCCAGGAACATTTTTCTTAAATTTTCTACTTGTCTTTCCCTTCCTTGGTAGTAGATCTTACCTAATTTTTCCAGACCTTTTAAAAGCGGAATGATGCGCTCGTCAAAATTTTCTCGAATTTCATCGGCAGTTATTTCTGTATCTTCCAGAACATCATGAAGCAAGGCAGCAATAATCGAATCTTCGTCGGGTTTTAGATCCAGAAGAATCTTAGCCGTTTCTAAGGGGTGTTGTATGTAAGGCTCCCCACTTTCTCTTGTCATTCCTTCATGGGCTTTTTTGGCGTATTCGTAAGCCCTTAAAATCCTTTCCTCATCTACATGTGGCAAGTACTCTTTGGCGCCCTTGATTAGATCATTGATCGTGGCTTTTTTCAGTTGTGAATTCGTTAGTGATTGCCTTTTATCTTACTAAAGAACTGGTCTTGAAGCAAATTTATGAGTAGAATAAGGGCAATCTAAAAGTCGAAAAATGAACAAAGTTATCCTTACAATTTTAGATGGATTTGGTGAAGCACCTGCTGGGCCGGGGAATGCAATTGCCACTGCTAACACACCCAATCTCGATAAACTTCGGGAAGAATATCCATTTAGTATCCTCCAGGCATCTGGTGAGGCTGTTGGTTTGACCGAAGGGAGTATGGGCGGTTCTGAAGTTGGCCATTTTACCATTGGTTCAGGGCGAATTACCCCTCAATTTCTGTTGGAGATCAATCGAGCAGTCAAAGATGGTTCCTTTTTTGAGAACAAGGAACTCAAGGCGGCTTATGATTATGCGAAGACGAAAAATAAGCCCCTTCATTTAATGGGAATGATTTCAAACAAGGGGGTTCATTCTCATATCGATCATTTGTTTGCCTTGCTTGAGTGGGCTAAAAAGGAAGGGATGACGGATGTTTATGTCCACTGCATCGGCGACGGTCGTGACGTTAAGGAGCGAAGTATTAAAACCTATCTTAAACAACTTCAAGACAAAATCGATGAGCTGGGTGTGGGTAAGATTGCTACAGTTATCGGTCGTTATTACTCCATGGATCGCGACAAAAACTGGGATCGTACCGAAGTCGGCTACAAGCTGATCACGCAGGGGGAAGGTTTAGCACTTGATGACCCTATGGCGGCTGTTGAACATTTTTACGAAGCAGATGCCAAGATTACAGATTATTATTTGCCTGCCATGCTTATCAACGACGAAGGTCTGATTAAAGAGGGAGATGCAGTGATTTTTTTCAATTACCGAACCGATCGTACTCGTCAGCTTACGGCAGCTTTTGTGCATCCTACTTTTGCCGGCTTTAAAAAGTTGATTGGCGATGTACACTTTGTTTGCATGGGGCCTTATTCAGATTTTGCCCCTATTGCTTTCAATGTGCCGGAAATCAAAAATAATTTGGCTCACTATCTTTCTGATAATGGTATTAAGCAATTACGTGTGGCTGAGACCGAGAAATACGCGCATGTGACTTTCTTCTTCAATTCGCAAATTGAACACAAGGTAGAGAATGAGGATCGCGTTATGATCGCTTCACCTAAGGTGCCAAGCTATGCGCAGAAACCCGAAATGTCGGCCTCTGAAGTCACTCATACAGTTCTGAATTCTTTGGAATCCGCAGAGCATGAAGTGATCATCGTTAATTATGCGAACTGTGATTTGGTTGGGCATTCTGGTGATTTACAGGCCTCTATCAAGGCCGTGGAAGTGATTGATGACTGCGTAGGGCAGATTCAAAAAAAAGCTATGGAGGCAGGTTATACCTTTATGCTGACGGGCGATCACGGTAACGCTGATGACATGCTTTATCCCGATGGCTCACAGCGTCCTGCACATTCCATGAACCCGGTCATCTTGATGATTGCTGATTCTGAAAAAAAGATCACCAAGGTAAAAGACGGGGGGCTTGCCGATGTGGCGCCTACACTACTAAAAATTCTTGGCTTGCCTAAGCCGGAAGAGATGACTGGTGAGAGCTTGATTGACTAATTATTCCTCACTATTTTTTTGCCTTCTTAGCTTGCTTTGCAGCAGCAGATTTACTCTTTTCAATAATTGTCATGGCAAATTTTATAGGTTGCCACAGATAATGATTGACCAAATCCATCGTATCCTTAGCCTTGGCAGTAACATTGTTAATGTTGGATAGTATTTTGATCAGATGATAAAGCGCAAGTACAAGAAAGAGCGCAAAGAACGCGATCGCAATTGATAGGACAAGATAAAGGATGTCCAATGGTGTAGAATATAGTTCGAGCATAATTAATTTTTTGTTTTTTCCATTGTAACATGCTTAAACGCATCCCAGCAACATTAATCTTGGCCGTGTCAGCGCTACTTAGTCGCTTGCTTGGGCTTATCCGAGATCACTTGTTGGCTCGCAGTTTTGGTGCGAGTTCAGGTGAGGGAATTTATAATTTGGACGCTTATTATGCTGCTTTCAGAATTCCTGATTTACTTTATAACTTGCTAATTTTTGGCGCGATTTCGGCAGCGTTCATTCCGATTTTTACGCAGTATAAAAAGTCAGATGAACTAAAAAAAGCATGGGAGTTTGCCAGTAATATGATGCATCTAATGCTCATATTCATTCTGATTGTGTCTGGTGTAGCCTATCTTTTTGCGCCTCAGCTTGCGCTTTTGGTGGCAGGTGGATTTGAGGGTGAAGCCTTTGATCTTACTGTTCGGCTCATGCGAATCATGCTCCTTTCCCCTATCATCTTTTCCTTTTCTGCTATTTTCATCAGCATCCAAGATAGCTTTAAAGTCTTTTTTTGGAGGAGTCTTGCACCGCTTTTTTATAATTTGGGAATCATCTTTGGCGTCATTTATTTTGCTCAGGACTTTGGTGTGGTTGGAGTAACTTGGGGGGTAATCATTGGCGCCCTTATGCAGCTTATCGTCCAGCTTCCTGCGCTCAAAACAGTTGGCTACAAGCATGTTTGGCTACTTGATTCTGCCCGGTCAGACGTACGAAAGGCCTTCAAGCTGATTGTGCCTCGAGTGGTTGGCCTTTCCCTCACGCAGATAACTTTGATTATCAATACCTTGATTGCCAGTTTTCTGGTAACAGGATCGATCACCATCTTCTATTTTGCAGACAACCTGCAGGCAGTGCCACTAGGTATCATCGGTATTTCGTTTGCTATTGCTTCTTTTGCAACTCTTTCGGAATTGGCGATGGAAAAAACGTCGAAAGGATTTGTAACGGAGATCAGTCGGGTGGCCCATCAAGTACTTTTCCTTATTATTCCGGCGACATTAGGCATGTTCTTTTTACGCGCGAAGATCATTGATGTGATTTTGGTAGCGGGGAAGTTTACCGCTTCTGATGCGGCCATTTTGGAGGCTGTACTTGGTTTCTTGCTTATCTCACTCTTCGCCCAGTCGCTTATTCCGCTGTTTAGCCGGGGGTTTTACGCTTATCACAATACAAAAACACCTGTTGCTACGGCTGTATTAGGTTCACTGGTTAGCATTGTTGGAAGTTATCTGTTGGCCATTGTGTATGGCATGGGAGTCGTCGGTATTGGTATCGCTTTTTCGGCCGGGGCTATTTTGAACTTTGTTTTGCTCTATATCCTTATGTCCAACAAATGTAAGGAATGGATTTTTGACTGGCTAAATGTGTTTAAAATAATCATATCTGGGGCATTTATGTATGGCGTCTTGTATGTGGTTGGTGATTATGTGAACTATGGGGCACGATTGATTGATCGAATGGGTGGGCTTGCACTTTTGACGTTAATTGGTATGATTAGCTACTTTCTGGCAGCTTATATTTTGAAGATTCCAGAACTTAGAATGATTACACGACGTAAATAGCCCTTAATGTCACTGCACGCTGAAACATCGGAACAGTTGAATGAACAATCAAAAGAGCGTGTTCAGGAATTCATGCAAAAGCGTGAACTTGTGTCCCCTGATGCGTATCGTGAGATGATGAAGCGTACAATGACGCGTACTGGTTGCATTCCCTGGCTTGTGAGCTGTAGCCAAGGACGTTTGCATTTGTACAAAAAAGGTTATCCGCTTATTGTTGATAAAATATTGGTTTATGATGGCATAGAACCCCTCCATCCCTTTAGGGAAGATCTTTATGAATTACATGCTTTAGAGGAAGCAGTGCGCCTTGCTTATTTGGCTGGTAATGTTTTCGGTCCAGATAGTTTTTATCAAGATTTTGGCCCAAGAAATAAAGTGGAGAAAATGCATGAGATTGTCACTAACATTCGCTTGAGTATTGTACAACCTGTTGGAAAAGATATTAAAATGGTTCCTATTTTTGGTGCTACCAAACAGCAACTTGTTGATACTATTGGTAGTCCTGAAGATCAAATAAAAAATGACCTGATTGATCCGGAGTGGAAGTTTTATGAGGGGCGACGAGCTGCTTTGCGAAGTGCTTTTGAAGAGGCAAAACGAAAAGAAAGGGAGGAAGGGAAAAGAGGGCTAGCTGGTCAATATGCAAAATCCAATATGGAAATGGCCGGTCTTTATATGCAAGCATTGAATCCAGTTGCTGGAAGTATTGAGTTAAATGAAATGCTTCGCTTGTATAATGGTAGCTCTTCTGATTAGACGTGAGGATTTGGAAAGGGTTAAGTCAGGCTATTTGTAATTTCCTTAAAATGCTTCCCACGTTCTTTGGCATTTTTAAACATGTCAAAGCTGGCGCAGGCAGGGGATAGCACAATGTTGTCTCCGGGTTGGGCCATTTGGTGAGCACGAATGATGATCTCTGGGAAGTCGGCAGACTCGTCTAGGGCCATGATGGAATAATTGGGATCTTCAGCTTTAATGGCTTCTTCAATACGAGGGCCTTCTTTTCCGTACAGGTAGACTCGGACTCGGTTTTCTACAATATGGTGAGCCAAGAAGGAGAAATCGGAATCTTTTGAGCTACCACCGAGAAGTAAGATTAGTTTGCCTTCTGGGAATTGGTTGATGGCGACCTTGGCTGACTCCGGAGTGGTGCAAGCTGAGTCGTTGTAAAACTTTACGCCCTCAACTTCCTTCACAAATTCAAGTCGATGCTCTGCACCCTTAAATTCTGATAGCTCCTTTTTGATCAGGGTGGGATCGACTTTATGAATAAGGCTTACGGCGATGGCGCATAAAATGTTATCTGGATGAGTTTTGAGAGTGAGGTCGTCTTTGCTTAGAATCTTCATCTCTTTGCCCTCAAATTGAGCGATCAGATCTTTGCTTTCCCAGGTAGCCCAATCATGACCACCTTTTTTGCCAAGCCAGAAGATTTTGCTGGGTGTTTTGCTGCCAAGTTTTGCACTGCTTTCATCGTTTGCATTCAAAATACACCAATCAGTATGGCTTTGATGAGCGATGAGATTCGTTTTTGCATGGGCATAGTCTTCCAGATTCTCATGCCAGTCCAAATGATTAGGAGTTATGTTTAGGACTGCAGAAATATGTGGAGATTGTTGGATGTCTGCGAACTGAAAGCTCGAAACCTCCATCAAAATCGGCTCATCTGAGCGCTTGATGGCCTCTTGCAATACCGGCTTTCTGTCGTTGCCCCCTACGATTATCTTGTCCTTGTAGTGAGCTTTCAGGATCTTTTCCAGCATAGCTACAGTGGTTGTTTTCCCATTGCTCCCCGTAATGGCCGTAATTCTGTCCTCGGCAACCTCTAGGGTTAGCTCGGTCATCGAGGTGATTGTTGATCCTGATTCCTTGGCCTGTTTGATTCCTGGTAAATCATAATGAACTCCAGGACTTCGGATGATGGTTTTGAATTCAGTAAGATTTACGAAGGCATTTTCACCAAGTTGGGATTTTATTTCACCTGGTAGCTCGACTGATTCTTTTTCATCACAAATAGTGATGTCAGAAATATTCTGGGCTTGCAGGAAATCTAAAGCAGCTTGCCCTTCCACGCCAAAACCGAGGATGGCAACTGGTGTTTTTATTTGAATCTTCATGGGGGAATTATAACCTAAATAATATGTGATTACGACATAAATAGGATTTAGTTAAATATAATAAAGTATAATGAACATTGACAAGACTAGTTACCTTTAACTAGACTGTGCTCAAGTTAAAAAGATTTAATTTAGTTAAAAAAGAGTTAATTAAATTAAACAAAAGCTAACAAAAGTTAATTAAAATAAATTAATATAAAAAGAACTTAATTAAATTGAAATAAGTTAATTTAAATTAAGTCACTTTTAATACAAAAATAAAAATGCCCGTGGTTGATCGACTTTACACCACTGAACAAGTTGCCAAACTCCTCCAAATCCATCCCCTTACTGTATTAAAGTACATTAATTCAGGTAAGCTGCGAGCCGTTAAATTAGGCCGAGTTTATCGTGTTACAGAGACAGGTCTCCAAAAATTCTTGGAAGATGGGATGACTAGTTAAATTTTCAACATAAAGTTGGAAAATAAAACAAAAATATGTAGGAATACCCTAGACATATCGCTCGCTAGGGTATTTCTGCTGCCTTTTATTTTTTAGGTTTATTTTGGCATTGTCTGGCAGAAAGCGCTGCAACTTCGCGGGTCAAAGTTGGAATGCTCTCGCCCGCATCTTCGTGAACATCTTCATAGCCTCGTTTGATTTGCGAGTTCATATCCCATAGAAGGTCTCCCATAAAATAAACACCGTTCTCCGCTACACTATCCATCGTAATGCTGTAAATAAAGGCGGTCTCTACTTCTTTCTTAGCTTTGGCATTTTCTTCTATAAGCTCTATTTGGTTGTGTAGAAAATGCGTTACAGAAAAGCTTTGATCTCTATTGCGGAAGCGATCACAGCGAACATCACCTTGTTCTGGCTCTTTACCTTCCTTACATCTTCTATACATGTCGCTTTCCACAGGGATTTTGCAATTTCTAAATTCACCTTCTTTTCCCTTTTCAGGATCAAAAAGTATACACTCTTTTTCCACTTGGTCTTGAAACTTTTCCACATTTTCTAATTTATCACTATTGGCATAGTCAATAATAGCCGTGACCGGACCCACCATATTTTTGGCGATTTCTAGCTGTGTTTTTACACTGCCTACAAACTTGTCCCAGCCACCACCTTTAACCAGGCTTTCTGTGCTGCCACCTTCCTCGCCACCTATGGTAAGTGAGATCTGATTGTCTCGAATCCACTCTCTTGCTCTTATGCGGGCGTTGGCTTCGGCCATGGTCCATATGTCACCCCATTCCACTCCTTGGCCTGAACCGAGCACTTTTAGAACTTCAAAGCTGCGAAGAACTTGATCGAAGGCTGCTTCGAATTCGCCTTCCGGACAACCTGTAGGGTCAGATGAGTCAAAAATACCTACGTTTGAATAATAATTAAGAGGATTCGGGCCTTGAGGCTTTTCGCCAAAAAAGTAATTGTTAGAACTATATTCACCTTCGGTGGTTTGAATCATTGCTGTCGGGTCTGAGCCATATTTGCGCAATAAATCCAGGTGAACACTCAGATAAATGTAGTCCACCATTAATATTTCTCCGTGGTAGGTATCGCGCAGCATATAGGCTTTTACCATCTCTGATCCCACAAAGTCCCTAAGAGTTTCCAGGTTCCATATTTCGTCTCTCAGACAATTGCTTAGCCACTCTCCATTAGTCGCGTTGAAGTTGAAGATCATCATGATTGAATCGAGGGGGAATAGGGTGAAGAAATTGATAGTAGTATTGAAAATAAGATCTTGAGCGACTCTGGCATCGCCGGATATTCCGGTTTCCCTGCCTTCATCTCGCTTAGCTTTGTCGAAGGCTTTAAAGTTCTCAATCTCTTCCAAAATAGTTTTCGAACCATTCTGCGCCTGCGAACTTTGTACGTGCTCCTTAATAATTGATACTGTCTGTGACAGCCTTGGTGAATAAAGTGCGTGCACGTTGCTTGCCTGGACGGTGAGTCCAATCAGAAGGGTCATGCCAATGATGAGGTGCTTTAATTTTTTGGGCATTGTTCTTTTGTGTCTAGGCTAGTTTCGAAAACCATTTGTTCAAATTTTGATTCTATTCTTTCAAAACTCCCTTTCATCTGTAAAAGCAGTGGATTTATTCTACCGCCGACTTCTTGATCGCTAATAACTTCATTGGTCAATTGAGATACGTAGGTGTCTCTCAGAGTTTTATCCAATGATGCCTCACTTTGTTTTGCTGTGTCGCTGAGTGACTGCCAGGTAGTCTTAGATTTTTCTTGGCTGGTTGTAACTGGTGCTGCCTTATTTTCGGAAGCTGCCTTACTTTGATTGGCTTTACCTACACTGTTTTGGGCTGTTCCAGTGTACTTATATTTTAACTTACTTTTGGTAGCAGTATTCAGATTAAATGAGAAGTTGACGCCATAAGGACTGCTGGTGCTGAAAGACGAAGTGGTATTTTTCAGAGGTGTTACGTTGGTTTCTAGGGCACCTTCAACTGCATCTACCATGGCTGTAATGTGACAGTCCACACAGCCTTCATCTTCAGTATAAGTTGATTGAGGACGGTTCTCTTTTTTTATGTTGACGCAAAATAGGGCTTGGATAGCAGGTGCGATTTCCGCAACAGCTTCATCCTCTATCCAACCTTCACCAAACAAGAAGTCTTGAGCATCCTTGAAATCTGCACAAAATTCAGTTGGTAGGCATTGAGGAATATCATATTGTTCGCCAGCTATATTTATTCCTAATGTTTCCTCACCCTTAGCTGTGGCGGAAGCTCCCCCCTCGGTTGCACTGGCATTAAAAAACCCTGTTGGACATGGTGGTTTGTTGCTTGCTGGGAATTGCTTCATTGTACCCCCTAAAAATGGACCTGGATATTCGGGGCTTTGTGGAGCTTCTTGTGGTGGTCCGGCTTCTTCACCCTCAAAACCTGTTCCACTTTTTGGGAACATTCCCTCTGGACATTCGTTGGCACTGCCATCATCGTTTTCATCGTCAGTGCCTGCATTGTCTTTGGGTTTTTTAAAGGTGACTGCTTCTGGGTCCATACATTGGTCACTCGAGCCACTGGCTTCCGTTTGGCAGTATTGGTTACAACCGTCGCCTGACTGATCATTTCCGTCGTCACACTGTTCGGCCACCAAAATATCGATTACTCCATTTCCACAAAGCGTATTTTCATAACCACTGCCTGGTCCATCTCCAAGATCAGCATCTGGGTCATCTGGTAAAACGCAGTCTGGCGGTAATCCTCCTTCACCTGACTTGGTCACTGCTATGCCTGGATCTTCAGTGTCTTCAAAGCCTTCATCTGTTGTTTCCTCATCTTCTTCATCGGGCAATAGTTCGTCGAGTGGGGTATCACCCTCTTCTCCATCAGCCGCTTCTTCTTTCTTGGCAGGAAAAGAATAAACTTCGTCCATCCATGTTGCTTGAGAGCCAAAAAGAACGATCTCAATCAAGTTTAGATCCACTATTAAATCAAAAGGGGCATCAGGCAATATGGTTTTAATCTCTCCATCCCAATATTGTTCAGAGACTTTGAACTTAAAGGCAAGACTGGCACTTTTTTGCTGAATCTTTTTTTCTTTGTTGTAAGCATTTCGAATGTTTTCAAATACATCCCAGTTTCGCAAGGTTTCTCCTACCGAGCTTCCAGCAGGCAAGCATGCATCTTGTATGGATTGTGGTAGCTTAGCTCTTTCACTATCACTGTACTCCACAATTGATTCACAAATGTTGTCGGCCAGAACTTCCTTAATCTGATCTCCGCTCATGCCAAATTGAGTAGCTAAAATTTCCACAATTTCTTTGTCAGCAGTTTCATTGTCAAATATCCGAATGTTACAATAGATGTTTTCGTAGTGAGTATCTGTATTATTCTGATTGCACACGTTTGCTTGGGCATCATGATTTGGCAGTATGATGGCTGCAATTATCAGAACTCCTGTGATGAAGCGTTTACAATTCTTCATTGTTGTTATTAGCTGATGCTGGCATCTTCCAGCTGAATCGGAAGTGGTTCAATGACATTTCTTAGGTTTTCCAAAGCTCTTCTGTATTGATCCAGAAATTTGAGGGTGCATTGAAAATGAACATGCATCACAAAGGCCAGTCGTAGTTCTTTTAATGAGTGGAACATCAAATCGATGGCCATAAGTGAGCTATCGATTTCCATTTGTCGTTGTCTTTCTATGGTACTTGCACTTTTAGCTGTCAGTAATTGTATGCCAGTGAGAGGTTCACCTTTTTCATTAGTTATGGTACTTGCTAAATAAAAATCTTTGCCTATTTCGTTTAGATTTTCTTTGTAGGCATTATGAGCATCCAAAATAGGTTTAAGCATTTGGCTGGGTTCAGTGTTTTGAATAATCTCTTTCAGTTCTTCATTTGTCAGACATGCCTGGTCAGACGCCATCCAGTCAATTGCACTTCCAAGAACTGGAACAGCACTTAGGCTAGTTAGATTCGCGGCCATGCTTCCTCCGCTGTCTGCACCATCACTTTTCATTATCTCTTTTTCAGCAAAATCAAATATGCACCCCACATAATCATGATGGGCTTCTTGCATTTCTTCGAAGGCTATTTTGTAGTCACTCTGGTCTTTGGGGTCAGCCTTTCCCCAGGCTTCCAGTTCATACGCTTTGTCGAGTATTTTCTTTTTAGCTTTGCAGGCAATTTCTGGTTTAGTTAGGGCTGCTTCTTGGGCGTAGCTTATTGGTGCACCAGCATTTGATACTAAAGAGAGAATAATTGTTAGGCCAATGATTTTTTTGGTGTATTTCATATTTTTAATCACATTTAGCTGCATAACACGAGAATCGGCTATCTAGTTTGTTCAAAAAGCCTTGTAAATATCCGACATGTTCTTCCATAACACTCAGCTTGGTAACAATAGTTGCTAATTTCCTCTCCATGGCACTTGCCTTTTGGTCGGCGTGGGATTTTTTTAATACGTTTTCTAAAGTAACAAAGGCATTTGAAGTTTCCGGGCAAATTCCATCGTTGGCTTCGGCAACTTCTGCGGGGCAGCCAAACTGCTTTTCTAAGGCGATTTTACAGCCGCTATAATTTGATCTGGCCTGCACTACGTTTGGAAATTCATTGTCGTTGGAACCCGTCATACATCGTGGGAAGTAATTGATCTTATTATCAACGAATGCTTTGTCGATTGTATCCGCAGCAACACCAACGACTGGAATTTCTTTAAAAGTTTGTATGAGTAGGTTGTATTCACTTTCCATTCTTAGATCTTCCGGAGCTTGGCAACCGGGTACAGTTCCCAAATGCTCACTGCGCAGGCCTGTTCCATAGGCGCTTTCGATGGGCGCATGACCGCTGAATTCAACTGCGCGACATATGTACTCCAGCCAACAGTTATAGGTTCTTAGACTTTCATATCCTTCACCTACCATTTCGCTGGCAGGTTTTTCCTGGTCAATAAGGTTCTGTAAACTGTTTTGCCAATCTTTATTGGCGGCGTCTAATGCTCCATTATAGTCAATGCAACATGCGTTGCTTGTCCCAACTTCATCTTTACATGCTTGTGCGTATTTTGAGGGCTCGGGTTCTTGTGAATGGGTGGCAATATCCCAGCTCAGAACGCCATATCCTATGCACAAAATAATGGCCGCTAATGTGATGTAAGATTTTTTCATGTTTATTTGCTAAATATTACTTCTGTACTTTCACTTAACAATATCTCGTGTGTTTCCAAGTCTGTAATGGCCGTCATAAAGCGATCTTCAGCCATAAATCCTGTCGTAAAGTCAACAAAGCCACATAACTCTCCTGGGCCCACATAAACCCCAGGATCTTTTGCTGGGAAGTTATCGTTTAATTCAGGGCATCCATCTTCATCATCCACTCCATCAATGTCTTCCGGAATAGTTGGGCACAAGTCGGTGGCTTCACAAGCACTCGCAACTTGATCAGAGTTGGCTACAAAAATACAATTATCAATTTCAACAATTTCCACACCTTCAGCACCTTCTGCACTTTCAACTGCTAGTTTGGATGGATCAAGTAAGCCACTTTCATCAAAAATACAAATTGGATTGAGGATTCCATCACTATCTATGTCATCGTCACATACATCTCGAATACCATCCTCATCTGTGTCGTTCATGTTGGGGTTATCGCTACATTCACAGAGTTCAATTGGTTCAATTGGTAGAATCGGCTCTTCTTCACAAATATTTCCGATGGTATTGGTATCGAAGTCTACCTGATCTTCATTCGGATCAAATATGCAATTATCTAATGGTGACCCTAAAGTAAGAACTCCTTCGGCCAGTTTTTTGGGGTCGATTTCACCTGTGTCGGTAAATATACAAAGTGGGTTCAGTACGCCGTCGTTATCGATGTCCAGGTCACAGACGTCCTTCTTCCCATCACCGTCCGTGTCCAATGTCCACGGGCTGTCGTAGCATGGACAAGCCCGATCAGCATCGGGTGTAAATATATCCATGTCATGGGTCATTTCCCACCAGTCGGGCACTCCATCGTCATCGGTATCTACAATACGACATTCACTCAGATCTTTGACTCCGGCAGCCATAAATGCGAATTCGCCGCGAGTAATTTCTACATCTGGGCCAACCACACCAAAATTTGATTGAATCAGTCCAATTTCTACCGCTGTGTAAACATAGTCCACGTACCAGGCGTATTCAGGCACATCTACAAAGGCATTCTCAGGAGCTTCCACTATCTCGATGCCTGATTGTCTCAGCAGAACGGCTGCGGCCTCTGCGCGGCTAATGTTGCGTTCTGGGCGGAAGAATCCGTCACCATAACCGGTGATCATGCCCAGTTCTTTGGCTATCGAAATACAGTAGAAGTACCACGATGGCAAGCTGACATCAGGGAACGGATTACTGGTGTATTTTTCTTTAACGGCGGCATTTGGAGTGGTACAGTCCACACAATTTGTTACTCCAAGGGCAATCTTTATGAATTCGGCGCGAGTTAGTTTTTGATCTGGTTTAAAGCTGCCATCACCGTATCCACTGATCACCCGGCTCTTGTACAATTCTAATATTTGGCTGAAGAAAGGATGGCTTTCATCAACATCGGGGAATGGATTTCCCTCAACTTCACGTGGTTCTTCTATTTCGAATTGGAACCCTGGAACAGGTGTAGTGTCTATTTCGGTAGATGTTTCTGGGGTAGATTGTGCAAAGGCTGTATCTACTGGCTTCAGGAATCCAATTTGCGTATTCAAGCTGTCCATGTCGGTGGAATTATCCACCTGGAGATTGTCAAAATTCGCCTGAATAAATATGTCATAAATAGGGCTGCCACCACTCGTTACGATTTGGAATATGTATTTTCCATCCCCCGACGTTTTGTTCTTAATTCTTAATTCGTAACCAGCTTTCATCATGCGAATCGTGCCATCTTTGTCTACCAAGGCTACATTTTCCTGAGCTCCGTCTTCAAAAATTGCCACACCGCCTGGGAAGCTAGGTCCATTTACTGGAATTACAGCGGCTACAACGTCATCACTGGCATTTGCATCACCTACAGTTACTCCACTACTTTCCACATTGCTCAAGGTGAGTGATGAGTCTTTGATGGTGACATTGTTGGTTGTGTCGGCGATGTAATAAACGTTACCTAAAAGTTCTTCAGTCTCTCTCTTTATGATTGCAATATGTGTAGGGTATTCTGTGCCACCTGGTACAGCTTTAATATCAAAGCTAGGGTCATTCAGATTAATCAGCCCGCTGTCTGGCTCCACTTCTGCCACTACATTCCCTTCATGGTCTTTCAGAAGAATTGGACTTGGGTCTAAAAGCTCAAAGCCTTCAATGTTATATGAACCGTCTGAGGCGACGGAAAAGTAATGCTGCTCAGTGTCCAGGGCAGGGCTGGTTGCGGTTTTGTCGGTGTCTTCTGCGCGCAAAATACCGATGTTCTTCCAGGTGCCAAGTCTCTTTCTGAATACACTGAATGGAATATCAGAAAGATCATCACCTGCTGCTCGCTGAATAGGCTCCATATCGCCCGCAATAATACCTTCGCCTAACTGTTCAGGGTCTAGATTAATGGTTGGTATATAAACTATTACCGTAAAGGTTTTTTCGAAGGTTTCAAAACTGTTGTCTTCAATATTTTGTGTGGCAACTAGCTTTACTTTGAACTTCTTTTCCTCGTTCTGTCCGGCTATGTTTAACGTATTACCGACCTCTGGAGTCAGAGTGTTGGTTTCGGGATTAAGGAACCAGTAGTAATTATAATCACCTGCCAGATCTACAAAAATCTCACTGGCTCTAATCTCCTTGTCCTTGAAGATTGGCATGTAGTATGTGTCTGTTTGGCTCACGTCGATTGGATCGGCAGAACTTGCGTATATTTGCGGTGCCAGTATTTCATTTTGGTTGTAACTTGCTATATTCGCATACTGGTCAAACCATGTCATTTTTATTTGGTAGTAACCATTCTCCATACTCATGTTGTACGAAGATCCTGTTAGTTGGTCGAAATAAACAGCCTTATTTTCACTGACGTTAATCAGGGCGTTACTGACGGTGGGGAATCTTACTTCACTCACACCTGTCACAATGTTTCTTGGAGAAACGCCAAATTTCTTGGCTGCTTCCTCCTTGTTGGTCAGGCTGGTGACCAAGGTTCCAAAGCTAATAGGCTGATCGTCAGCTGTTACTGCTGGTGTCTCCCCTTCATCATCAGCAGGGAGTAAAATAATCTTGGTGTCGGCTAATTGATTATTCTGTTTATTGCTGTCATAACCGCTAATCGTTCGTTCCAGCTCAATGCCATAACCGTAAATATCCGAATGGGCGGTTGGTTTCCAGGTAAAGGTAGATGCACCGTTTTCGGTGAATGTGGTCTGTAGCATATTCACTGCTTCCATTGGCTGTTCGCTGATGTGAAGCTGAGACGCAATCTCATCAAATTCATAGCGTTTTGGATTGCCGGTATCAGTGTTTTTATCGTCGTCAACAAGTGTTAGGTCACGTTTTAAGTAAAGTCCTGTTCCGTCACTGTAGGCCAGGTGGCCATTTGGCATAAAGAGCGTTTCTGAACTACCTATCAAGTCAATGTGTGGAATAACAGGGACTGGCTTCTTTGTAATTGTGTCCGGTAGACAAACCGCGGCAGGGCATCCTCCACTCAAGCCTCCAGCTGGAGCTTCACCTTCTGATCCTGAAATCTGCCCTACAGTTCTTTCGACACGCTCCTCTAATTTCATAAATGCTTTGCTGACTGGATTCTCATCGCTTTTAGCCAATGCCTTTGGTGGTAGGGCGCTGGTGAAAACTTTTATTTCATTATTTTCTGGATTCAGTGTTGCCTCTGCTAACTCATATGGGAGTGCGCTTCTTGGTGGTTTTCCGGCAATGGCATTCAGGTCGGTTATGTGCTTTTGACCCACTGCCTCTGCCATTAGTTGGTCACTGTGCTTTATGAGTTCTTGCTCCATTAATCTAAGCTTGTCCACTGTGGTTTTGCGCGGCAGCGGTTTGTAATCCGGTACACCAAATTTTTCTTTCAGCACCTTGTAATCCACCATCTCGTTTTCGTTTACCTCATCGATAGCCTCTGTCATTTTGGTTAGCAAAGACCGTATTTCATGTCCTTGTGGAGTATTGAGAATTTGCTTTGCATATTCTTCTTCCGAAATCTGTGGACTTGTAACTGGTTGTGATTGAATTGGTGGCACTTGAGCAATTAGCTTATTCTCCTTTGGCAATTCAGGATTGATTGTGGCGCTAGCTTCTTTATCGTCACCAAAGTAGGCCTCTTTGTTGTTTTTACAATCTGGCCAAGCATGTAAGCATATGCTTAGCCTTGTTAATACCGTTGGCCCAGCGACTAATGACTCATTAATCTTTTCAGCCACTAAATCAAGTATTTCTTGTAGTTCATCAGCCGGAGTACCTTCATCTATGTACTCAAATATCTTTGCCATTGGAGTTATCCAGCCAATCCAATCTGCATTTTCAGCAAACCATTTTTTTAATTTGTCTGCGGCTTCACCGCTCCACTTGTTAACGGTTTCGTTGGCACTATTTATGGCTTTGTAGTACTCCTCATAGCTCAGATCGCTTCCAATTTCATCAGCGAATGCCTGCCATTCACCTTCTTTATCTCTTAGCCATTTGTCAGCTTCTTCCAATTTCTTTCCGAGTGAGTCATCAATTGCTCCTTGCAGGGTTTGCACACATTCATCCGCTTCCCAATCGTACTCTATACATCCTTCGCTAATTGTATCCGCAATTTTTGCCATACCTTCCTCAACGTCATCGAGCAAAGCCTGAAAATCTTTTTCTATGACTTCAATATATTCAGAGTAAGCCTTGTTCATGGCAATTGGTATTTCTGCTATCCATCCATTCCAGTCTTCAGATAGCTTTTCCAACGGTTTGGATGCTACGTTTAGCCTCAGTCCCAAATAGACTATGGTTTCTATTCTCAGTTCGTTAAAGCCAATGTCGAACAAGGCTATATCGGGCAGTTGAATTTTCAAAAGATCCAGTGGAATCAGGTATGCCGGTCTATTAGTCAGCAAGGTAATTTGATCGTTTAACATTTGCTCGGGGACAGGTGCGAAGGATTTTTTCATGATGCACCAAATCTCCAGAACTTTTTCGATAATTGGAATAATGGCTTCAAAAGCTTGCGCTACATCTGGCAATTTTGGTGGAACTGGCAGGGTTGGTAAATCAATGGTTGGAATTGGCGGAAGCGGTGGTAAATCAGGTAGCTCAGGTAGTCTTGGAAGAATTGGAAGTGGTGGCAGTGTTAGCAAAATGCTGATGCTTGGCAAGTCCGGTAGGGTTATGTATGGCAAAGGCGGAAGTGGAATAGGCTTTGTCCGAATATTGAGTACTGGCAGTTCAATATCTATGAGTGCGTCCATGTTCGACATATCTAGTACTATGTCTGGTATCTTTGGGAACTGAATTATGGGAATTTCCGGCAGCACGATTCCGAGCAACATCCACCAGCCAAAATTCGCGTAACGTTCATTTGTGCATATGTCACAGTTGGCATCAAAATTGGTGAACAAATCAAACAACTCTTCAATATTATCTATGATTGCAACGATGGTCAGAATGAGCTCTGCCCACGAGACCATTTGTTGTTGAATGGTGGCCATCCATCCACCCATCATTTGGGCAACCACATCTAAATGACAAGCGACTTGCCTGATGTAATCAGCTAGTTGTTGTTTGAATTTAACTAGCTGTTTGGGGAATGCCAAGTATGACTGAAGTACTTCAATATTCTCTTTTACGCTGTTGATCAGTGGGTCAAGATTTAGACCAAAGGCATCTGCCAAATGCCTACCCACGCATTCTGCACTGTTTTCTGACAGGCTGCCACCGTCCACTACGTCGGGTTTATCGTCACAGGTGAGCGCTTCCCATTTGTCTTTCACACGGGCATATTCTCGCTCGTAATAAACAACCCAGTTTTGAGCCTCCATTATCCAAGCCTGAATTTCGGCGGCGGATAACCACGGAATGTCGAATTGAATTGGCTTTTCTGTAAGTCTGACAAGTGGCAAGGTGCTGGCTACATCGTACAAGCCTTCTAGAGCGTTCAGGTTGTAGATTGATGCCTGAGTTTCTATAGCATCAACGTATTGAAGGACTTTGCTGCCGCTCACGTCTTGCATTCCACTCTTAATATTCTGTATCACTGTTTTACTGCTTGAAGTATTCGATTCGTCTTTACTCTGACTGATTTTATCAATGGCATTTAGCGTTTCCGACATTGAGCCTGACATCGTATTTTTCCAACTTTCAAATTCTTTTTCAGTCTTTTGAAAGTCTGATGTGAAGAGTGATTTTACGTCTGGTAGGAAGATGCTAAACGTGGGCAAGGTCAGTAGCTTGTTCTTGATTTCCATTGTTTGTCTGTCGAACCAACCCGAAATCACGCCGCCAATAGAGTCAAATGTTGGAATATGAGTATTTGAGAAGGCTTTGGCAGGGGGGTCGAATTTCATGGATTCTCCCAAGTTCACTGCAAGACTGATTTCTAGCCCGCCTGCACCCTGGTCGGGGCCGCCCTGTTCAATGCTACCGGGTATGTTGGGATTGTTATTAATGTCGTTGACTGTGGAATTGACTTTGTTGATTCCGGAACTGATTAAATCCATCAGCGGAATAAAGACTTCATCTCGAAGGGTGGAACATGCACCGGCAAATAGGTCATCTACTGGTAAGGCGGTTACCATGCAATTTCCCACTGGAGGTGGATACGGAATAGGCCACACAGGTGGCGGTACAGCTGGAGCTTGTGGATACGGCCCCCAACACATTGCTATGCCTATTCCTCCTGTTAAAGTGGGTGAAAGATACAGGCGAATTGCGGACATTATTGGCCCTGGAATGCTGGCAGCACCAATGGGTGTTATGGCATGAAACACATCGAAAAATGGCATTGGTCCAATTGGAGTTGGCAGAGTAGTGGGAAAGGCAAAAATTGGCATTGCAAAATCAGGTGGCACTAGGAATGCCCTATTGAATGGCATGGGGAAACACCCACCACCCATACACGAGAAGTCAGCAATGGCTTCTCCAATGTCATCCAGTACTTCCTCTGCACAACCGACACTGGTGATATCATCACCGAAGTTGCTAACATCCTCAAAACAGTCGTTATTGCCCGTTATTTCATCAAGGACATCCCCATAGCTGGCACCAATCTTGGGTTCTGGTGGTGGGAAATCTTTACTAAAATTCCCGCCTGAATGAGCCTTCATTTGATTCATCAAATCTCCAAAATCATTCAGTGCATCGCTTGATTCAGGTGGCTCAGGGTCATTGCTTTCGGTGGTTGCGTAGCTCCTTGGTCCAGTCGTATAGTGCAGCAGTAGCTTCCCGGTGTTGTTGTAAGGTGGGGACGCCAGAATGTCCAAATATTCATCAATGATTGAGTTTGGATTTGGTAGATTTTCATTTGGTTCATTGATTCTTTGAAGCAGTACATCAGCTTCTGGCGTGTGCGCAACAAAAACGTCGTAACTAATTATGGTTGTTTGGCCGGCACTTAAATTAAGTCCGCTAAAGAAGGCTTTAATAGAATTCTTTTTGGCTTCCATGCTTTGGCATCCTCCTTGTAAACAAGTAACGCTGTTTTTGTCGAAAGCCAAAGAGTCTGGCACTGTGTCGGCAATGATTACATTGTTTAGATTCGCTCCCGAGTTAATTGTAATGGTGTATGTTAGGGTTTCCTCCAAATCCACATTCTCGGAATCCGGGCGATCTTTGTTGCTCACTTTTTTGCTCACGCTCAGTGAGCCGACGGACTCAATTGGAGCAAAATATGTTTCGGTTTCATCACCTTCTGGCCATGGTAGCTTGGGTACTCCTCCACTGTTTTGCGCTGCAGCGACGGGATTTTCGGCTGCTGCCTTGGTGGCATCTGTTTGCCCTTGTATGAAGGGTAGTGTTAAGAAATCGGGAACATTTCCACCAATTTCATAGCCTTCCAAAGGTGGTTTGCCACCAGGTGGTACGACTTCATTTCCGGGTTCCTGACCAGGTTCGCTAGGTTCAGACATGCCGGTATAGCGAATATCAAGGTCGGTGTTTAAGTTGGCATCCAGCTTTAGGCTGTATCCGTAGTTGGCTATCCATTTTCCATTTTCCGGGAATTTTCCTTTTGCTGGGTCGTAGTAAAAAATATAAATATCTCCGCGACTATCCAGAATCACTAAATCTCCGTAGCCATCCTGGTCCATGTCGCCCTTCAGAATCTTGTACATCTTTTTGCCGATGTTCAGCTTGTGATCACTTCGCGTGATCACTTCTTTATCATTGTGCAAAATCGCCAATCTGCCTGCATCTGTAGCGACCAGCAGATCTTCGTAGTTGTCTTTATCAAAGTCAAAAGATTCCAGTGCTACGCCTCCATCTACCAAGAATGCGATGTTTCCTTTGTCCTTATAGGGCGGCTCTGTGGCACCACCTTCCAGTAGTCTCACGCGCCCATCTTCGGTAAGTAGTGCGATATCTTGATTGCCATCGTTGTTAAAATTGAAATGATTGATCGAAGCAATTTGCTTACTCTCCGCGTCTTCGTAAATCTGTTGACCGGTGGCTCTGTTGTAATTTAGGCTCGATGTGCTTTTGGTTTTTAGTTTGATTGTTGGGTCGCCCAGCAAAATGGCATTGGCCGGCATATTGAACTTAACTGCATCACCTGCATTCGTTCCGCTGGCAAAGAGTGACAAGTATTTCTGTTTATCTTCAAGGCCGTAAAATTCATTCCGAATCACCTCTGGCACCTCTGCGTTTTGAGCGAAGAAGGTTAACCCAGTTGGGTCATTCGTGCTGGTGCCACCATAGGTTGTGTTCCACTTTAGGCCAGGATTTATATCACCAAAATCTCCTGGTTCAATTGTCTCAGGATTCAGACTTATCAGTACTCTTGCCGGAGTCACTAGGCCATTTGTTAATTTCAGTTCAATAACGTTGTATTCAGGTTGAGATTCATATTCCCACGTGAAATTACTGTCGTTAATGTAGGCGCCATTTGGTTGCAGGTTGGCAATGACTTCATTGTAAAGATTCCTTATTTGCAGTCCATTATTGTTCTTCAGAGTCACATAGTCAGTATCCAAAATATCCACGTACATCTTGCCAATTTCAGGTGGGGTGTTCTCGTATTTTTCAACAGCATCAAAATTCAAGGCCACTTTTTTACTGATCAAAGTCTGCATGGTTTTTTGATCGAAGGCCTGTAGCAATAGTTCATTATTTGGGAATTCCACATAAACGATTTGGCTTTGTCCCGTGGTGGTGATCAGATGATTAGGAGCAATGCTCACTGTTGTTTCTGGGGTTGGTGCACTCAAGAATGAGTAAACTGCTTCAGTTTTTCCTCCAAAAAGATGAGTGCCACCAAAGTAGTTTTCTTGGGTAAAGTCACCTGCCGGGAATCCAACAAAAGACGCAAACAAGTTTTGTGGGTAGGTTTTTTCCCAGTCGGCTGAATCCACTCTGGCTAGCAGTGGTATATCCACTTGTGCCCCTCTCAGGTCATCATGAGTGGCAATTAGTTTTATGTCGGCGGTTTCTTTTCCACCCTTAATTATTGCAGTTCCAACTCCTTTGATCATGACGACATATGGACTGACCAAGCTTGCAAACTCCGCAGATTTTTCATCGAGTTGAACGCTTATAGTTCCGTTGAAATCTTCTCCCGGAAAACCAAAATTGTCGGCTGCAAGCACTTCCATTTCTACTTCTTTTCCAATGGGAATGTATGGTGGGGCCCTCAAGATTATTTGAGTAGCGGCAGCGCCTGTTGGATGAATCACAAATGGTTCTCCGGTAATACCAGGAGTTTTGTCTTTGCTAATCAGTGTTATAGTTTTTTTGCCTGGTGTTGGAATGAATTTGATTGTACCTTTTCCGTTCAATAGCTTTACTTGTCCGCCATTTTCAAATCCACCATCGGCTGGCTGCTCTGGACCAATTGCAAGGGTATCGTTGATATTAGTTATGTGGCTGCCGTCTGGTTTTTTTAAGGTTACCGAAATTGTGAATTCTGATCGCCCTGCTTTAATCTCTTCTGTCGCTCCCCATCCGATATCAACGCTGTCGTAAACATTAATAGTGATTTCACGATGTTTCTTATTTTCCGGCAGGCCATCCATGGTGATTTTCAGTTTGCTGGAGCCGGTTTTTTTGGCGGTGAATTTAATTTCTCTTTCGCCAGTGTAGATATAAACATCTTTGCCTTTGTTTGAGAATGTCCCCAGGCTTGGATCATCTAACACAAGTTTTATAGGCATGTCGATGTATCCGAGTACAGGTTCACCTTTTTCGTTCAGGGCCGAGATTTTGATTAATTCCTCTTGTCCCGGAACCAAGCTTTTTCGTTTCATCTGCACATCAAAGGTAGCAGCAGTAGAGAGTATTTGATCAAAGATATCTTCTGACTCTTCTTCCTCTTCGGGTGGAAGAGGAGCTGCACTACAGCTGTTATCAAGTTTAAAAAGTTCTTCTGCTGGCAAAATTTCTTCTTCAATCCAACACTGAAGGGCCTCGAACCATTCCCAAATTTCTACACCGGCTGGGTCTCCACAAAGATAGTTACCATCTCCCTCTCCATCTCCAGTTCCATCTCCGCCATCATCATCAGCGTCGGGACCACCCGTCCCTGTCCCATCGCCATCACTCTCATCGCTGGCGGAACTAGGTGCCTGAGCTTGCATGGCTCTGTTAAGTCCAAATTGGTACCCTTGCGCATCACCGTCGGCCACAATATGCAGCACTTCGTACCCCTCTGGTTTGTTTTGTGGTGATTTTCTTGGGTTGTAAAATGGGGTTGGCATGACACTGTCTCTGTCTACATATTTGGGAATGATGTCAGCCAGTTTTTGGTCGATGCTGGCAGCTCTCCAGATGACGGGCTCGATGATTTCGGCATTATCAACAAAGAAATCCTCAAAAAGATTGCTTTGTGCAGTTGTTTTTGTGTTGAGTTCTTGCTGTTTTTTAGCTATTTGACTGAGCAAGTTCTTAGTTATTTCCTCTTGATTGTCCCCATCTACTCTAAAAAGATTTAGGTATTCAAAGGCTTGCTTTAGCCCATTTTTAGCAAAAGAAATATATCTAATTCCGTCAGCAGGAATGCTTGGGGTGGTGAGTTGCGGGAATTTAACTTGTCCAGTTAGGGGGTCCATCCGTGGTTCTCCAATATGTTTGATGGCTTTGATGGTTTCGTTCGTTGGTTCAACGTGAGCGTAAAGTGTGTCGATGTTCTTTTTTTCAGTCGTTACGCTTATATCAATTTCCACCGATGGTATAGGTGAATAGCTAAGTTCTTGTCCGCTAGCAATCAATCTTTGTACCACAAAAGATCCCTTCGTAATTGGGTCGGCATTGGGAAAATTTCCATGTAAATCCTCATACGCCTCATCGATTACTTCGGTGAGGGTGGTGTCTAGGCTTATTGGCACTACCAGTCCTGAGGCGGCTACAGAAAAGTACTGAAGTATGTTCGGCAATCTAAAAGTCATTTTCTGAATGTCGCATCGGCCTGCTAAATCTACCGCGTCTTCCGCTTGTGCTTCTATGGAACCGAGAATGTCGTAAATAGATCCGGCTGCCAATGTTGGCTGACACTTGTTTGGACTGCTACCAGTTTCCTCTATCGTCATACTGTTGTTAAAAACACAGCCTGCATATTTTTTGTACGTTTCTGACTCTGCTAATTCCCATTCATCATCGTCATCCGGTGGTGTCAAAAGAGTATCCGGATTGTACATGCGGTTGGCATTGACCATCACGGAATTATTTTCTAAAACGGATTGTCCTTCCTGCCTTTGCTGCCCAACTTTTATGCCACATTGTGGAGAAACCAAGATATCACTGGCCTTTTGACCATCAAAATAGCCGTCAAAATCAAATGTATTACTGTCTATCTCAATTCCCAAAATACTCATTTCTACTTTTAGCTTGGCTTTGGTGAATATATTTTCTTGTCTTGCTCCAAAGCTGACATTATTCTGGATGAACTCATCAGTTTCCTTTTCCAAAATCAATTGCTTACGTTTGATCTGATATTTGCCGTATTCGTCGCGCATGGTAATAAGAGATTCGGGAGAATCCACTTCGGCAGGGCTCCAGCGCCCAGTTCTTTCAATGCTTTCGTTAATGCCGCTTCTATAAATTTTGAGGGCTTCGGCAAAGTTGTAGGCGTATTTCTTGAATATATTCTCAGTATGAACATCAAACATGTTGTCGATGGTGCTATCATCCATAATTGGACTGTCGGGACTTCCCAAGTCTGTACTCACATCTTTCACCATTTCTTTGAGCAGATGTTTGTTGAAACGATTCATGACTAACTCCTCCATGTATTTTATATAGCGACCGTAATTACTGTAATCGATGTAATTCATCTGTTTTTCCATTTCTGGAAAGTTGGCGTACAGCATTCGTTTCTCAAAATCAGCAAATATCGGATTGCCTGTACTGAATTCATAATTCTTATCAAAATAGGCTATTAATTCTTGTTTAGCGGTGCTTGGGTCCTTACTTGGTGGCACAATTAGGCCATGCCAAACTTCGGGTGTTGGTGCACTAACGTCTGCATTTGCTTCAAACTGACCTGTTTCATGATTGTAAATATATGCTTTCCGGTAAAAATCAGTGTAGGGGTAAATACTTGGAGCCGTCATTCCATCATCTTCGTGTACGACTGGAATTGGCACATCCCCGATTAGCACCACACCAAGTAATTGATTGTTATCCTCCTTTTTGGAGTTATTGTTGAGCGGGTTGCCGTCAATTTGATCAGTATCTATGCCTTCGAAATAGAGTTTTTCCAGCATGCTGGCAATTCGGAAGGTGGATTCGTTTTTGTCGACCTCCAAAACAAAAGACTTGGAATGAGGTGTCCTTTTTTGTGCGCTGTTCGCGTAAGTCATGATCCTTCCTCGCATGTCAAAATCATCCATCAATCCGTCTTCGACAAGAATGGCTATAAGGCCTAATTTGTTCAGATCTTCATTTTCGGCTGGATTTATGGTCTGTACAGGTATTTGCACATCCTCAATTTCGGCTTGTGCAAGTGCTTTTTGTACGACAAAATCCTGAAATGGCAAATAGTCTAGGTAATTTCCCAAAGTTACAAGTACCAGAAGTCCGGCGATTAGACGTTTTATTTTTGCTATTTTTTGTTTTACTTAAGACATTTTTTGCCATTTTACAGTGTATCAAAATTGGCCTTTATCACCAAAGAGAAATAACCTATAATTTGCCTACCAAAAAAGAGGTTGTAGGCAAGACTACAAGGGGGCGGTTAGCTCAGTTGGCTAGAGCGCGGCATTGACGTTGCTGAGGTCAGAGGTTCGACTCCTCTACCGCCCACCACCCATCACTGAACTACTGCCTACGAATGAACCTCTGGTAAGGCTCTTTCTTCGGCATACGTTCAGTTCTGGGTCCCACCCCGTAAAATCCTTCTCGTCCTCACTTTGTTCGTCCTGCGATTGAATTTTGCGGGGAGCCCGTTTTTTTTGGGCGGTAGTACTTGTCTTTTTATGCGAATCTGGTACAATTTAGCCTGTAGTTGCACTTGGAAATAAAAAGAAAAACAAGCCATAAATTACATTTTTATGTCTTCAATTTCTCATATCAAAGGCAAGAAAATAGTTAAGGCTAAGCTAAAGCTTAAGAAGCCTCATAGTGAGACTTGTTTAGAGAAGGTTCAAGGTACTCATACATGTATGGCTGCTTCGCAAGAAATGTACCGGGATTTGGTTGAAATGGCGCATGAGGGGATCACTATGGTTGATCCGGATGACAATCTGACTTTTGTTAATAAGCAATTTGCTAAGAGCTTGGGCTATAAGGTGAATGAGCTTGTTGGTCGTACTCTCTTTAGCCTTTCCACAAAAGCGTCGGCCACAATGATGAAGAAGGAGACAGAGAAGCGGAAAATGGGTAAGAAATCACGTTATGAAGTAGTGATGTTTCATCGAGACGGAAGTAAAAAGTATTTTTGGCTTTCTGCTAGTCCCATGTATGGTCCTTCGCGAGAATTTATTGGCTCCATGGGAGTTTATGCAGATTTGACGGAAAAGAGGGTAATGGAGGTTAAGCTTAAGAGAAAAGTCCGACAAATCGATACTCTTTATAAAGTTTATGAGCACGCAAGAATGGTTAAGCCCTTGGGTGTGGTGCTCAATGGAATTACACAAGAAGTGTGTCAGGCCCTTCCTTCTGCCAAGCATGTTCAAGCCAAGCTTGTTTTTGATCAGAAGACTTACACATATCCAAAAAAGCTTAAGAGTTTTGTTAAAAAAATTGAGGTTCCACTAGAGATCGTGGGCATTAAAAGAGGGGTGTTGCAAGTTGGTTATAATAAAGTTTTGCCCAATATAGTTGGCGAGGATTCCTTGAAAGAGGAGAAAAAGCTGGTTAAGAATGTAGCTAAAATTCTTTGCAAGCATATGTATGCTCGCGGAGTTCTAGATCGTCATAGAGTGATTATTCAAAAGGCTTTTACCGCCATTATCATTGTTAATGACAAAAAAATTGCCTACGTAAATCCTAAGTTTTATAGGATGTTCAAGTGCAAAGAAGACCAGGCAATTGGTGAGAAGATTCGGAAGTTCTTGCCGAATTGCACTTCTCAGTGTGGGATGGATAGGAGGGTGCGAGAGTGTATTGGCAAACGTTTAACCGGGGAAAACATTGATTTGGCGATGATTACGCAGCGCATTAGCTATCATGGTAAGCCTTCCACTCTAATTCGTGTTAACGATATTTCTGCACTGAAGAAAGCTCAGGCAAGGTTGAGCGGCTTTAATCAAGAGCTGCAAAAAACAGTGAAAGAAAAGACGCTTCATTTGGAGGAGGCAAATAAGAGACTTCAGTCTATCAATCAGCTTAAGGATGAGTTTATTGCCATTACTTCTCACGAACTTCGTTCGCCTCTTACTTCGATACGGGGGTATCTCTCTTTTTTGGTTGAGGAAGAATCCATCGAGCAGATTTCTGATCCCTATCGGGAATATTTGATTCGAGCCTATAGCACAACCGATTCTCTAAACTATCTGATCAACAATATCCTTGATGTTTCTCGCTTGGATATGGGCCGTTTTCAACTGCAAAGGCAGGATACTGACATCATTAAGCTCACCTGTAATATTTTGGAAAGTCTTTCTTTTCAAATGAGTGAAAAGCGACTTGAACTTGAATTTGATAATTGCACTGGCCAGAATCAGCTCATTATCTCTATCGATTCGATTCGTATGTCTCAAGTTTTCAGAAACATTCTTGATAATTCCATTAAGTTCACTAAAAGGGGCAAAAAAATTAAAGTTTCAATCAAGTATCAAGCTAAAGGCAAGGGTCTTTGTATTTCTGTTGCTGACCAAGGTGTTGGAATACCTAAGGCTAAATTGGATCAGATTTTTGATAAGTTTATGCAGGTCAAAAACACTCATACGAAGTACAAAGGTGGTGTTGGATTGGGACTTTTTATTGCTAAGAGAATTGTTGAATTGCACAAGGGGCAAATTAAAGCCGTTAAGAATATCGATGGAGGAACCACCATATCAATTCATTTGCCTTTAACCGATTAATACTGTAGCTCATGGCTAAAACTTCAAAAAATGTTAAGGTGCTGATCGTTGAAGATAACGCGAATATCTGTGAAATGTATGCGGTTACTTTTATGCGTCGAGGTTTTACAGTTTACACAGCTCCCGATGGTCGGAGCGCTATACAAAAGTACCAGAACAAGAAGCCTGATATCATTTTGCTGGACATCATGATGCCTCATGTTGATGGCTATAAGGTGTTAAGCGAAGTGCGAAAGGACGTGAATGAGTACACTCCGGTGATTATGCTTACGAATCTGGATGCTAATGATTTTGCCAGGGAATCGCAGCTCGAAAATATAGATGCATACCTTATAAAATCACATCACAGTCCCCGAGAGGTGGTTGATAAGACTATTGAGGTGCTTAGAATCAACAATATTGCAGTCGAATAGCTTGAAAAAAGCTCTGTTTTATGCTAAAATAATAGGAAATAATTTTATTTTAGTAATAATTAATTATGGCTGGACCAGAATCACAACCAGAGGTGTTAAGCCAAGAAGATGTTAATATTCAAAAAATGGGGGGATTCATGCCTGAAAAGAAGGCTGAGGGAACTTCAGGTGGGGCGGAGGACAAGGAGCAGAATGAGGCACTTCAAAAGAAGGCGCGAGATATGTTAGGCAAGAAACTAACTGGCGCAGTAAAGCACGTAATGAATGACCCTGAAGTTAAGGATCTAATAGATGAATACAAAAATGAAGGAGCTGTTCGTGAGAAAGATTTGAAAATGGTCTATGCTAAGCTTAAAATGGCTGGGACGGATTTCATAAATGGCCTCTTGAATGATCCAAATTTTCCCGGTGTAGAACATCTAGTATATAGCGACGGTGAAAGGAGTGGTGCTTATTCAGAGCGGGGGCTATTGAAGTTGGGTAATATTGCTTGTGGGATAGATGCCGAAGCGAATGATAGTGGCGGAATTACCATTACAACACCAAAGTAATAGCTTAAGCGATATGAATATTATATTTTGAGCTGTGTTAGTTTGATAAGTGATACCTCTGAAAAAATAAAAGTGCCAAAACACAAAATTGAATTCACATTACCGTCTGATCTAAAGTTCTCCGCTCTTGTGCGGCGAATTTCTGAGGAAGTATTTCATCATGTTGGCTTTAACAAAGAATGGGCTGGTCGCCTCAAACTTGTGGTTGATGAACTTTATATGAATGCTGCTCGATATGGCTCCACGACGGATGATGACAAGATTTATCTTCTCTTTACCTTTGATGAAAGTGAAATTAGTTTTCGAATTGAAGATGAAGGAAAGGGGGAAAGAAAAACGAACGCAGAGGATCTAAAAAAATTGATAAACAAAAATACTGGTGAGGTGACTGATGTGACTAAAACAAGCGGTAGAGGCCTTGCTCTGATTTCTAATTTGTGGACCGATGGTATGACGATAGAAGATAGTGAGCATGGCGGAATTGCCATTACTTTTACAAAGAAAATTTCTGTTGACGCACCACCACCACCTCCACCAATGAAGGCAGTTGAACTGGAATCTGCTGTTCCTACAGCTCCACAAGGTGCAAAAGAGGAAATGAAACTTTCGGGTGAAATTGATGCTGCTAATCTTGAGGAGAAGGTGAAGCCTGTCAGTGAAAAGGTTACAGCTTTGCCGGTCGGAAGCACGCTTGTGTTGGACTGTGCAGACCTCGTTTATATCAATTCAACTGTTATTGGACACATGGCTGGCTGGCTCAACGAGCTTCAGGCAAAACAAGGCCATTTGGTACTAAAAAATACGAATGAACAAATTCGAGAAGTGCTCGATTTGGTCGGAATTAGCAAAGTAGTTTATTTGGAATCCTAAGTATGCGATTTATTCGAAAAAGCATCATCGGAAAAGCCATTTTCTTTCTCATTGTACTATTGGGAGGAATTGTAGGTGGTAGCGTCTACTTGCGCAACAACGGCATGACGGAGCTTCCATCTGATTGGGTTTTGTATGGAATGATTGGAGTCTTGCTTCTAATTTTCATGGTCTTTGTGTGGGATATTTTTATTCCAATTTCTAAAGTAACTAAGCAGGTTACCAGCTTGCTAACGGGTAAGGAATATAAGCGAATTACTCCAACAACTATTGACGAAGTCGGTGTATTTACTCACTTTTTCAACGAGATTACTCAGGATCTTGAAAAGATTTCTTACGATGTGAAAGAAAGGCGTCGTATGTCTTCCGAATTGGATATTGCATCCAACATTCAGCGCGATGTACTGCCAAAGGAAGCCCCAGAGGCTCCAGGTCTTGATGTAATGGCTAAAACCCGTTCGGCGGCGGAGGTTGGGGGTGATACTTTCGACTTTTTGACCTCAGCTGATGGTAGCCAGGTTTTTATCTACATCGGTGATGTTACAGGCCATGGTGTGCCATCTGGACTTATTATGATGATGGTTGATACAATTGTGGAAGCCATGGTTTATCAGGGTGTTGCGAGTGGGCAGAAGCTTGTTACTCATACCAATTTCCTTCTACACCCACGCATTGCCTCACGTCTGTTTATGACTTCTGTAATGCTCAGGTGGGACAAGTCAAATCAGCAGATGTATTACACGGGAGCCGGTCATGAGCACATTCTGATTTACCGCAAAAAAACAGAAGAGGTTGAGTCAATCGCATCGGGCGGAATTGCTTTGGGAATGATTCCTGATGTGAGTAAGATTGCCCAGGAGAAACCGGTTTCTTTAGAGATAGGTGATTGCCTTGTTTTGTATACCGATGGTATTACCGAGGCAAAAAACCATACTGGTGAAATGTATGAATTAGAAAGGCTGAAAAAGGCCTTGAAGAAAAATGGCTACAAGCCATCTGTTGACGCTGTTTTTGATGGTCTGACCAAGGATTTCTCAGATTTTGTGGAGGAATATGTTCAAATAGACGACATCACAATGATTGTGATCAAGTACATGGGTAAAGATTTTGCTTCTCAAAAAGTGAAACTTACGGTTAGTAAGGCTGATGAAGAGGGTGCTGCGAAGAGCAAAAAGTGGGACTGGAGCTAAGGTAGGGCTTTGAACGTTAATCAAGGTGCTTAGTGCAGTTGGAGCACACTATTTTGTGATTTTTATCTTCATCAATTTCAAATATATTAACGCTGGTATTGTGTTGATTGTCAACATCTTGAATATCTTCATGCTTTTTGTTTGATATTACAGCTATCAGTGCCTTATTAATGCCATTGTGCCCAACTAACAATACAGTTTCGTCATGATGCTTTGCGATTGTCTCATGGAGAAATCTTTCTACCCTGCGATATAGCATTTCCATATCTTCACCCTTTTTTGGTTGAATTTGCGTTACTTTGGAATCTTTTGCATTCCAGCCAAAATCGCTTTTTTTCTTTCCTTGAAATTCTCCTAAATTTCTTTCCCGTAAATCCTCTACGAATTTAATTGGGGTTTTTGGGTGTAATTTCGCAATTTCTTTTGCAGTATCAGAAGCTCTGGCCAGATCACTTGAATAAATGAAATCAATTTCTTCATCCTTTAATCTTAGGGCTACTTTTTTAGCCTGATCTACTCCGGTTGCAGAAAGTTTTCCTGGCAAATGCCCTTGCAAAATACCAGCTCTATTCTCTTCAGTTTCGCCGTGTCTTGTTATGATGAGTTTCATACATTTGTTATTAACCGATAAACTTCCTCTGCACATTTCTCCCAGGAGTATTTTTCGAGCTGTCTTGAATACGTGCTTATCAATTCTTTATTTGAATCCGGATTGTCTGCAATTTGCTTCATCAGTTTTGCAAGTGCCTGAGCATCTTCTTTTTCAAAAAATAGGGCGCTTTCACCAGCAACTTCTTTTGAGCTTGGAATATCTGATGCGATTATTGTTACGTTTGCATCCATGGCTTCCAGTAGCGGAATTCCGAAGCCCTCAAAGCGAGAAGGAAAGATGAAGCTAAGGGTATTTTTCAGAAGTACAGCTTTTTCTGTTTCGCCAATATAGCCAGTAAAAGTGATTCGATGTTTTAGTTCGGCGGGAATATCTTTTATTATTTTTTCACCGCCATGCCCTGGGAAGCCAGCTAATACAAGTTGAATATCTTCATTATCCTGGGCAAATTCACCAAAAGCTTTAATTAGCGTGTCAGTGTTCTTTTTATATTCGATGCGGCCGATGAATAAGAAGTATTTTTTTGGCTTAAGAGAGAATTTCCCCAATATTTCTTCTTCGTCCATGATCTCTGCCTTGGTAGGTGTGAAGCCAAGAGGAATGACTGAGATTTTATTGGAATCTGCCCCATAAAATTTGATTAGGTCCTGCTTGGTTGCCTCAGAGGGGGTGATGATTCTTTTTGCGTTCTTTACGGCAAATTTGGTAGCCCAATCTAGGTAGATCCGTGAAAAAATTCCATAGCTTTCCGGTGAATACTTAAACACCACATCGTGAATTGTGATAGTGGATTTTTTAGGGTAGATAAGCGGAAGAACGTGTGAAGGCACAAATAGATTATCTATTTTTTTGCTTTTAAAAATCTCCCAACTCAGTCGAATTAGTGTCCATAGTCTGGGAAACGGTATGACTATTTGCTTTACATCTAATTCGATTTTTCTTGGGCTGATTAGGGTGATATTTTCACCGTGTTGCTTAACTAGTTCATTGATCAAATAATAAGAGTAGTTTTCGACTCCGGTTTTTCTTCCAGTGTTTGAGTAGCGGGACGCGTCAATGTAAATCATAAGACTAATTAGGTTTGCCATTCTGGCACTCATCATTATAATAGGCTAGTAATAATTTTTTAACTACAAAATAAATGGCTGATGATTATCAATTTGATGACTTAGATTCTGCTTTAGACGCTAAGGAAGTGAGTGAGACAAAAACTGAAGAGAGTAGTGCTACTACTACTGACCCCGTGTCAGAGCCAGTAGCTGAACCTGCTGCTGACCCTGTTGCTAGTACAGCAAGTGCTGGAAGTGGAGGTAATACTGGTGGTGGAAACGGTTATGCTGCTGAATTATTCTCAAAGCAAATCAAGGCTAAATTCCGTACTTTCTTTATTGATTTGAAAGAGAGCTCCAATGGCAAATTTATCAAAATTAGCGAAAAGAGCCATGGTCGTAAGAGTACGATTATGATGGATGCAGAAGATGTTCCAGTCTTCATTGAGGCACTTAAAGAAGTAAGTGATCATCTCTAAATCAGATAATTAAAAAAGGCCCCGCGATTAGCAGGGCCTTTTTTTGTATCTTGGTCTATTTTGCCATATCCGTGGCCCTTGTTTCTCTTATTACCTGAACTTTGATGGTGCCTGGGTAGGCCAGCTCCGCTTCAATCTTTCTGGCAATTTCATGAGAAAGCTTGATGGCAGCCATGTCGTCTACTTTTTCGGGTCGTACGAATACACGTACTTCACGACCAGCCTGAATAGCGTATGCCTTATCTACACCGTCAAATGAGGTTGTAAGGTTTTCCAGTTCCCTAAGACGCTTGATGTAGTTTTCTACATTCTCACTTCGAGCTCCTGGTCTGGATGCTGAAATAGCGTCAGCTGCCATGATTACAAATGCCTCAGCGGTGTTGAGTGAAATTTCCTCATGATGAGCCTCTACTGCGTGAACCACTGCTTCTGGAAGGCCATATTTCCTAAGGATGTCAGCTCCGATTAGAGCATGACTACCTTCTATTTCGTGATCGACAGCCTTACCAATGTCGTGCAGGAATCCTGCTACCTTGGCCACATGTGGGTCAGCTCCAATACTGGCTGCCAGATGACCAGCCAAAATACCTACCTCCATACTGTGCTTTATCACATTCTGACCATAACTGGTTCTAAAGCGAAGTCTTCCAATAATCTTAATCAAATCAGGATGTAGCCCCGTAATACCCATTTCGAAAGCGGCTTTTTCGCCGAATTCTTTCATCATTTGATGTACTTGCTCCTTGGTTTCTTCGACCACGGTTTCAATTCTAGCTGGGTGAATACGTCCGTCTTCTACTAATTTAGTCAGCGCTCTTTTAGCAACGTAGCGACGCACCAAATCAAAACCAGAAATCATAATTGCGTTTGGCGTGTCATCTACAATCACATCAACGCCTGTAAGATGCTCAAAGGCATTAATATTGCGACCTTCTTTACCGATCACACGACCCTTAATGTCGTCACTAGGTAGTTCGACAATGGTTTGTGTGGATTCAGAAGTTACATCTGAAGCAAGTTTTTGAATGGCCTGAGCTAATACATTTGTAGCTTCCTTTTGGGCACCTTCCTTAACTTCCTCATTCATTTTTTTGTAGTGGCTGACCAGCTCATCTTTGTAATCACGTTCCATGTTATTCAGAAGCATTTGCCTTGCTTCATCTTTGGTGAGCTTGGTGATATTGGCTAGCTTTTCTTCCTGCTGTTTGTAAATCGCTTCCAACTTTTCTTCATCTACTCTTAGATCTTCCCCTCTTTTTTCATAATTTAGCTTGGTCTTTTCTATCTCTGTTGTCTTCTTTTCCAGAAGATCTTCTTTAGAAATAAGGCGTTCTTCTTGCTTCTCAAGTTGACGTCTCATGGCTTGCCCTTCCTTCTTCGTCTCTTCGACGATTTCTAGGGCGCGTTTTTTTGCATCAAGGATTTTTTCCCTGAGCTTGCTCTCTGCTACGGAAGCTTTTTGCTCAATCTCTACAAGTTTCTTTTGAGCGTGAGATATCTTTTTTTCATTGGCGTCCTCAATCTTTTTCAGATGTTTATTGCCTTCAGATTTGAAATAAAGATAAACCCCAGCAACCCCAGCAATCATACCGACTAGTATGTAAATGATGGTGTTCATAATAAATAATAAGGTTAATGGTTAACCTCAAAGCTAATAAAAGTTTGATTGAGCAGCTTGTTGTTTCTCCCTGCCTAGGCAAGGTAATGATTTTTTACTTTAACAGTTGAATAAACAATTTTCAGATGGAGTAGTTGCTCAGATTAACGCTCGTATTTTATCTGATTCATAGCTCTTTTTTTGCTTCTTTAGCCCGAGATTAACAGAAATGTATATCAGTATTATAGAATCACCTAATTAATTGTCAAACAATATTTGTTTGGCTATTTTAAGCCATTTAGCTTTTTTAAGCACTAGTTTAACCCCCTCAGTCTTTGTCTTTTTTCTATAAAACCCCTTGCTATGTTGAGATAATTTTGGTATAATGATATGAAACGTAAGAAAAGATGTTCCTTAAAAATTAGATCTGAGTGAGAGAAACCTGTCTTAGAAACAAAAATAAAATTCATTTTTTATTTTCTAATTATATTTACGGCTTTAATAATTTTCGAAATTATTAATGTGAATATTATTAGATTATCTTGGGCAGGTTCCTCTCACTGATGAATATTGTTAATTTACTAACGAAACAGAAATAAAAGTTTTCTTTTTTACTGCCTAGCCCCCTAGGTTAGTGAATGGTTTACATAATGTTCCTGATTTAGTTCAGGTTATGGGTTTTGTTGGAGCTTAGTAGTCACTGCATTTACTTCGGTATGTGTTGTGGTTGTTAAGATTTAGCTTTTGATTCGGTGATTGGACTAAAAAACTCTGGTGTTGATTCTACTTCGGTAGATTCTCCTGGGGTTTTTTAGCGTCCCGAAATCTTTTTGCATAAAAAAAAGACCCAGGAGGGTCTTAATAAATTACTTAATCCAGCTTAGGCAGCTGTATCAGGTATTCTTATGTCATTGTCGTTGGCTGGTATGGCTGTGGGATAGATCGCTCCGATGGATTCTGCGGCAAGTTCTGTGTGGTGCTGTGTGACTGAGAAGTTTGCACCATTCTTATCTACAGTAAGTCTTAATGCGCCACGAATGTCATTAATAAGCCTTGGAATACCCTTGGTCATCATTGCTTCAATAACTGACTCTTTGCTGATAATCCCTCTATTGCCTTCTCGCTCAATCAGATCGAGAAATTCCATTAGGGAATAGTTTTTTTGACTCATTAGTTTTTTTGTTATCTTCCAAGTATACCTTAAATAAGGGGGGAAATCAATACTAATAAGTGTTAAGTTGGAAGGATTTGCCGTATTATTGATATAATATTGACAAAGCTTAAATTATATATTATTATTGCCTACTCCTGTATCGACAGATTAATAGTTTTGTATTACGGGATCTCCCCCAAGTTGCCTTTCTATGTAAAAATAGAAGTTATCTTGGGGCGTTTTTGTATCGGTAAACCCCTCCCGATATGAAATATGAAAAGAGTAGCTGCAATTATTATTTCCTTCCTATTAGTCCTCAGTCAGGCGAATTTGGTGGTTTTTGCTCAAGAGTTGCCAATTGAGGAGTCCGTTCCTGTTGTAGAGGAAGCTGTTGAGCAGTTGCCAGTGGAACCGGAGCCTGTGTTGATTGAAGAATCTCCTCCTGAAGAGCCAATTCCCGAACCCGAACCCGAACCCGAACCCGAACCCGAACCCGAACCCGAACCCGAACCCGAACCCGAACCCGAACCCGAACCCGAACCCGAACCCGAACCCGAACCCGAACCCGAACCCGAACCCGAACCGCAGTCGCCTGTAGTATTTATTAATGAAATTCTTGCTGACCCTAAAGAGAAGGATGCTGAGAATGAATTTATAGAAATCTATAATGCTGGAACTGAATCAGTTGATCTTCGTGGTTGGCAATTGGATGATACGAAGGTTGATGACGGATCGTATTTCTTTTTGAACGATTCACTTGATTATGTTTTGCAGCCAAATTCTTATTTGGTCCTTTTTAGACCTGAGACACACATAACTCTAAACAATGACACTGATTCAGTTATTCTTCTTGATGCCAATGGGAATGAAATCGATTCATATGTGTTCGAGTCTCCGGGCGCTGGCCTTTCGTGGGGTAGGAGCCCAGAATATATTGAAGAATGGATGATATTTAAAACCCCTACACCAGGATCAGTTAATGTGATTGAACCAAATGATTTACCTGTGGCGGTGATTGATATTCAGCAAGATACTGCTTATATGAAGCTTAATGTTACGGGTGCAAATAGCTTTGATACTGATGGAGATGTGCTTAGCTTTTTGTGGGAATTCGAGGAAGATATTTTTGATGAGCGTGAAAATCCGTTGATTTATGAATATTTGACGATTGGGGATAAGGTAGTGTATCTGACCGTCATTGATATTCATG
>JAJDCF010000061.1 GCA_029260955.1 Patescibacteria group bacterium
AAGATTACGGCAGACCAAGAGGATTGCCACACGGCCATCGAGCAATTTTTGACCGAACAGGCTGGTGAAGTGGGCAAAAAAATCCACACGGGAAGAAGTCGAAATGATCAATCTCTGGTTATGATTCGACTTTATATGAAAGATCAGCTCTCTCAGATCGAGGTTATTAGTGAGCAATTGGTCGAAAGCCTTGAAAAGAAGATTGCCGAGGCAGGGGATTTACCTATGCCCGGTTATACGCATATGCAAAAAGCCATGCCAACGACGGTGGCTGTTTGGCTGGATTCATACCTGTCGGCCATAAAGGATTTTCAACTCTATTTGAAGGCGACTCAGAAGCTGATTGGCCAAAATCCTTTGGGTTCAGCCTCGGGGTTTGGCATCAGTAATTTTCCCATCGACCGAGAGCTAACCACCAAGAAACTTGGTTTCGATCGGGTTCAGGAAAACCCTATGTACTGCGCTTTTTCGAGAGGTTACTTCGAGAATCTGGTCTTGCAGGCTTTGTCGGGAATCATGATTATTTTTGGAAGATTCGCCACAGACATGATGCTTTTTACGACGCAGGAATTTAACTTCTTCTCTTTGCCAGAAGCCTTCACCACTGGTTCGTCCATCATGCCTCAAAAAAGGAATTATGATCTTTTTGAGATCATGAGAGGGAATGCACAAGTTTTTCATTCTTACCAAATTAGAATTCAGCAAATTGTTTCTGGTTTGGGCTCTGGTTATCACCGAGACCTACAGCTGACAAAAGAACCTCTGATTTTGGGTGTTGAGCTTTGTAAAAGTACAATGGAACTGAATGTAGAGGTGATAAATAATCTCGAGTTCAACAAAGTAGCGCTTGAAAAGGCAATGACTGAGGACTTGTATGCCACTGACAAGGTTTATGATCTTGTGAATAAAGGAAAAAGCTTTAGGGAAGCCTACAAAGCGATCAAAGCTGAGTACTAGTGGTGTCACCAGCTGGAATTGAACCAGCGACCTCAGGCTTATGAGTCCTGCGCTCTAACCAACTGAGCTATGGTGACACACTTCTTTGCTAAAGAAAGTTACCCTAAATTATTGTTGATTGCAATAAAAGAGACCCCTCGTCCTCGTTTTACTTCAGCTTTCAGTTCAGTGCTTCCACTGAACCTACAGCTTGCGTAAACTCCTCCTCTTCCCCACAAAATCCTTCTCATCACTTCGTTCTTGCGATTGAATTTTGCGGTACCCCTTAGGCGCAGGGCCTCTTTTTAGGATTCATTATTTCTTCCTCTTAAAATCTCCTTTCCAGATTCGCCTTATGCCAATCCATACAAACTTTAGCAGTAAGACGGAGATGAATAGGTATAGGACGACCTGAGCGAAGCGGACGAGGTAGGTTACCAGGTTTAGGGTAATGGCTTGAAATACGTCGTTGAGGTTGCGGACTAGCTCTTTGGTTTCGAACTTCCAGCTGTCCTTGATCTCCTTCCAATCAAGAATCAAATCTTTATAGACGTTAATACTAAAGAATGTAAAGTTTAGACGATCGAGTTGATCGGATTTCATTTCGTTGTAGCGATCAATTTGCTCTTTGGTCTGAAGTCTTTGATTGCTAAGACGTTCGATCAGATTAAGTTTTGAATCAATGATCTTAGCCAAAGTTTCGGCATCCCGCTGACGAGTAGCCAAGTCGCTGATTTCGTCGTAGGCCTCTTGGGCTCCCTCCAAAGTTTCTTCAATCGATGCCAACTTCTTTTTTAGTATTTCCAGTTCGTCTTGCACACCTTCAACACGTCCTTTGATGCTCTGAACGCTAACATTCAAAATTTCAGGATCCAGACCTTCGATAACCTTCACAATTTCTTCTGCCTTGTCTTTGTCCACCTTAAAGCTGTAGTAGCATGAATCATCATTCTTGTTGGAATCCTCAAAGATGACATACTTTTTTACTTTCAGGTCAGAGATGGTGTCGCAAGTTTTATCAAGTTTTCTGGTTTTGATCGTGCCGGAATAATTTGTTACTTCAAAGTCCTCCGCATCGGTTCCTGTGCTGTAGCCAGGAGAGGGGACTATTGGTGGCATGAAGCTACTTGTTGCCATGGCCATATCTTTGGCATAGAAGCCTTCATCCATAGATTCTAACGCAAATCCTCCACCACCTCTTCCGTAATCATACTGAGGTTGGCCGACACTGAAGATTGTTCTAAAAGAGAAGCTGATAAGGGCAATAGCAATAGCAATGGCCACGATTCCCAGAAAGACTGCGCCAACGACTTTAGCAATGGATTTGGCGGACCAATCAAAATCTTTAAATATATGCATCATAATTAAAGTTAATAATTAAATTTTTACGGTTTTTTGAATCAAGTGCTCATCCGTTAGTACCAAGGCAGCCATTGCTTCCACAATCGGTACAGCTCGGGGCAAAACGCATGGATCGTGCCTGCCGGACATCTTGAGTTTTGTGGCTTTTCCGCCTTTCGTAAGTGTCTTTTGGCTTTTAAATATGGTAGCCGTGGGCTTGAAGGCAACTCGGAAGACAATATCCATTCCATTGCTGATTCCACCTACCACACCACCAGCATTGTTGCTTTTGGTCACTACTTTTCGTCCTTTTTTTAGCAATGGGTCGTTGTGCTGTGAGCCTGTCATCAAAATTGCATCAAAACCACTGCCAATTTCAAAGCCCTTAGTGGCTGGTATGCTGAGCATGGCCTGACCTAGTCTTGCATCGAGCTTGTTAAAAACAGGGCTTCCCAGGCCTGCTGGGACGTTGCGGATGACACATTCAATGATTCCACCAACACTATCGCCTGTTTTCTTCATTTTTTCGATGAGGGCGATCATTTTTTTGGCTGCTTTGGCATCTGGACAGCGAACAGCATTGCTTTCAATTTGGCTGGCCTTGAGCTTTTCCAGTTTTACATCTGATCTGATTTCACGGATTTGCTTTACGTAGGCTAGAATTTCGACTTTTGCACTGGTTTTCAAAAACTTTTTGGCAATTGCCCCTGCGGCAACCCGTCCGGCGGTTTCCCGGGCGCTGGCTCTGCCACCTCCACGATGATCCCGGAAGCCGTATTTAACGTCGTAGGTGTAGTCGGCATGAGATGGTCGGTATTTGTCTGCTAGTTCGCTGTAATCCTTGCTAGCATGATCTTTATTCTTAATTATCAAGCTGATTGGTGTGCCAGTGGTATGTCCCTCGAAGATGCCCGACAAAATCTCGAGCTTGTCATCTTCCTTGCGCGAGGTTGTTATATTGCTTTGGCCTGGCTTACGGCGATTCAGTTCTTTCTGAATGTCTTTTTCCGAAATCTTCAACCCGGAAGGGCAGCCATCAATGACCACTCCTAAAGCGGGGCCGTGTGACTCGCCCCAAGTGGTGATACGAAAAACGCTTCCAAATAAATTACCAGACATACAAAATCGATTAGGCCATTAGTGTACCAAAATTATTTGAAGACGACCAGTGTGGCGACGATTGTGTATGCACTGAGAATGACCAGAATTCCGATAATGGCATTTTTGATGATTTTTTTAGACTTTTCTACCATTTCATCGTTTCCGTAGTTCATGATCATGGTAGCCGCGCCGTAAATGAGAGCGCCAAAAGCGATCAGCCCTACAAAGCCTAGGAGGAACTGGAATACACTACCGACTGTGTTGATAAGCGATACTATGTTATTGCTTTTAATCTGGTCACTTTGTTGCGTAGGAATGATGAATATTTGTTCTACAATAATCTGGTCGATGGCAATCAGAATTAGACCTATTCCAATCCAAAGTAGGGACTTTTTTTGCTTTGAGATTTCTTGCTCTTCACCTGCGGCAAAAAGCATTTTGCCCCCACTAACAATGATGAAGAGTATAGCAATAGTTCCAATAAGAGCTTTGATGAACAGAACTAGTCCGTAGATTTCGTTTGTGAATCCTTGGTCTGCCGTTAATTCGGTTCGAATAGCTCCTGCAGGTCCGTATAGGTAATCAATTCCACGACCGGCCAACAAGATGGTGACGAGGCCTATCAAACCATAAATAATAGACCTCTTTTGCTCGGTAATGACATTCTCGTCTCCCTGTGCAAACATCATTCTGGCGCCTGCGTACACAATCCATATAACCGCTATTCCAGCTATAAGATTTTTTATTGTATTTACCACGGCTCTCGTTACTTCAGTGATTTGCCTTTCGCCACTTTTTGATAATAGCCCCACGCTATCTATAATAAGATCCACATCGTCAGCGCTCAGTCTTGGTTTTGAATTCATGTCTATCATTCCAGATAGCATTGATTCGAGATTCTCTAGTCCAACTTCCTCTACTATCTTATCCAGGCTTTCATATGGATCATCTTCTCTGGCCTCTTCCAAGATTTTTATGATCCTTGTTGGAAGACGGCCCCATTTGTTGTAGTTAAAGTAAAAATCAACTTCATGGAAGACTAGATTTATGATGGTATCGTTGACTTCAAGAAAGGTAAAATGATCTTTGTTGTACTGCTTTACTACGCTGAGTGGATCTGACACAATTGCATCCCTGATGTCGTCCTCCGCAAGTTTTATGGTTAATTTTGACAATTTAATGGCATTTTCCTTGTCATCAATTTCTGATTGAATGGTTAAGACGGTTTTTTCCGATTCGAACCTAGCCAATTCTCTGCGTAGGGCTGTTAATCCTGTATCACCTATGTATAAGTCTTCAAGTCTATTGGCTATTTCAGCTATATTTGGAATGCTGACCGCAATAAAATAAGACTGCCACTCAGAAGGAATTGAGCCCCACGAACCTTCCGGTGTGGAATAGTCTACTACGGCAATTCCTTCGCCTTCTAGTTTCCCTTTTATGTCATCCAACACGGAGTTATCAAATGCAGACTGAGCATATGCTGTAGGCGCAAAAATAATCGTGAGCATTCCTATGGTCAGTAGCGAACCAGTGATTTTTTGGATTAGTTTCATGCTATGCCATCAGTGTATTAATAAAGCCCAGATTAGCTGAAGTTACGGTGTTGGCCATGGCGTAGGCACCGTAAATGATTACGATTGCTACCACACCTTCGGTAATCATTCGTTTGGCCTTGGTAGCGCGTTCTTCGTTATCCAAAGCGCTTAAGAACATGAAGCCCGCGTATATGGTAAACCCGATAGCGACTGGCCCCAGGAAGACAAGGATTAATCTTACGACACCAGCGATTTCTTCGATGGCTGTTGTTGGAGCGGCAGCAACTGTTTCGTCTGGTGCTCTTACTATGTAGACCGCGTTTACGATATTGCTGGCCAAAAGAATAGTTAAAAGACCTAGTATGCTCCATGTAATGTTCCTCTTCTGCTTGGTCACTTCTTCATCTTCGCCTTGCGCTGTGACAAGTCTGACCGAGCTAACGGTAAACATCAGTACGGCAATTGATCCTAGCATCCATTTCATATAATCGACAACGTCTCGTAGCTGATCCCGGGCAGCATTAAAGTCAACCAGTTGATCTGCTGTAGCAAGTTCTGGATTAAAGATCTTGGCGATATTCTCTGAGACGATCAAAACTATGAAGCCCAACATGGCGTAGAGAAAATTAGTCTTTTGCTTTGTTATAGCTTCTTCTTGCCCCCGTGAAATAACTAATCTGACGCCATAAAGTACCCCCATTATCAGCGCAACGCCTCCTATAACGTTTCTGACAATATGAACGATGCTATACGCGAAGCTTATTGCCAGATCCTCACCTGATTTACTGGTTTTAGTAAAATCATCAACACCACCTATATATTTGTCCCAATCACCGCCTAAATAGCTTTGAGCATGGGCTACTTTTAGGGTAAAAAGCAGTAGCACAAAAAATGTGGCCCATGGTGCGATCGCCTTTAATACTTTTAATACTTTATTTTTGTCTATTTTTTGCATAATTACTTTTATTTTACTTGCTCAAAAAAGATTTGCAATAAGAACTGAAATAGTTTAGAATTCCCAAGCTCAATTCAAGAACTAACCGAAGCTATGGCTAAAAGATCAACTCCCAAGAAACAACAGGCTAACAGTCAATCGTCTCGCCGTTATAAAGATTTTAGAAATAAGGCTAGAAAAAGGCTTTTAGCAACCACCGCTCTTTCAAAATGTGATAAGTGTGGTGAAGCAAGGTTATCGCACACTGCCTGCGGTTCTTGTGGTTATTACAAGGGAAGGGTAGTCATCGATAAGTCCAAAGCAATGGACAAAATCACCAAGGTGAAGGCTTAACATTATATTATGGCCAGTTGGCGACATTTATCCAGAGTAATTGTCATGCAAAGCTTCTTTGAATACGAAGCACGTGCAGGCGACCTTGTGGAGATTTTGGCATACAACTTGGATGAATACGGTGAAAAGATATCTGAAAGAGACTATGCAGAGAATCTTGGGAGGAAAATTGATGAGAATTTTGCTAGAATTCGTGGTCTCATTATGAAGCATGCTCCAGAATGGCCTGTCGATAAAATGGACCCCGTAGAACGTGCTATTCTTGTACTTGGTATTTGTGAGCTTATTGACCCTGAAAAGGATGTGCCGGTGAATGTGGCCATTAATGAGGCCATTGAGCTAGCTAAGACCTATGGAGACGATAACAGTAGCAAGTTTATAAATGGTGTGCTCAATGCTGTGGCTCACGACAAAGATGCAGTCAGTAAAAAGTAATTTGGAATGTACAAAAAACTTGAGGAACAAATAGGTCTGAAGTTCAAAGATTATCATCTGCTTCGTAATGCTTTTGTGCATCGCTCGTATTTAAATGAGCATCGTGATAGCAAACACGAGAGCAATGAGCGTCTCGAATTCTTAGGGGATGCAGTGCTGGAATTAGTAGTGACTGAGTATCTTTATCTGAATTACCCTAATCCTGAAGGTGATCTCACCAACTGGCGTTCAGCGCTTGTAAAAGGTGAGATGCTAGCTAAGATTGCTACCGAACTTAAGCTTGGAGAATACCTATTTTTGAGCCACGGAGAAGAAAAATCTGGCGGTCGCAAAAAGGATTACCTTTTGGCCAATACCTTTGAGGCTTTGATCGGAGTGATTTATCTTGAACTTGGTTATGATATGGCTAGGGTTTTTATCAGCAAGTTCCTTTTGGTTCATCTGGAAGACATTCTGGTAAAAGGGGAACATATTGATGCAAAATCTCATTTACAAGAAATTGCTCAGGAAAAAGTCGGTGAGACTCCTGCATATGAACTTCAGCATTCAGAAGGACCTGATCATGACAAAATCTTTACCATGGCGGCCTACATAGGCAAGCGAATGGTAGGGAAGGGGAAGGGCGGCAGCAAACAAATCGCTGAACAACAGGCTGCTGAAGACGCGCTTAAGAGATTAAAATGGTAATTTTAATCTCCTGGGACCCTTTAAAAAAGTTTACTTAGGAATGATCTTGATGGCACGTTCTTTGTCTTCACCAGTACTTTCGGTGGTGACCTTGTCTTTGTATTTATCTGAGGCAGCCAGGTGTAGGTGAACTATTCGGCGGAAGTATGGATTCATAGGAGGTAGCTTAATCTCCTTTTGGGTTTCAATCACATACTCAGCTTTTCTTTCGGCTAGGCGAACCACGCTTTCTTCCTGTCTTTTCTTGTAGCCGTCTACATCTACAATAAGCTGCATATCATTGCCGATCTTCTGCTTCCATAAAATACACTTAAGCATGTGCTGAATCGCAGCAATGGTTTCTCCATGCCAACCAATAAGTAGATTCGAACTAGAGGTTTCGATCGATACATAGAAGCTATTTTCGCCTTCTTTATCTACTTTTACACCTGAGAAGGGCACTTGCATGACCTCCAGGATTCTTTCTAAGGTTTCTTTGATGACTAGTTCCATACAAAAGTTAGTTTACATTGAATTATTTGTACTCGCAAATCATTAATGGAAACACTGCAAACGCCTCATCTACTGCGTTGAAACTTGAATCTCGATCCTCATGTACAGTCAGCACACTGCGGTCAAAATTCAAGTTTCGCCTTGTATCTACTACCTTTGCAGTGCTCCCTAGTCTTTTGATTTGTTGACCACAATTTGTTGGGCGATGCCGAATAGCGTGGAAGTTCCCCAATAAAATCCTACAGCTGCAGGAAGACTTGCTGTGAAAAAAGCGATCATAAGTGGCATAACGTACATCATTGTCTTATTCATCATTGGCATTGGGCTGTCAGCTGATGCATTTTTTGCAACTTTACCTAGTGTTAGGCGCATTTGGCCGAATTGTAATAGGCCAATAGTAATAGGTAAGGCTATAATATTTACTTTGGTCAGATCAATAATGCCCAAGAATATTGGTTGAATCAGTGAGGCATCAAAGTTTTGAAGACTTCCGTACAGTAGTTGTGGGTTTATGAAATCCAGGCCGTCTTTTACCACGTAAAAAAGCGCAATAAGAATTGGGAACTGAATCAACATTGGCAAGCAGCTGCCCATTGGGCTGACTTTGTGCTTCTTCCAGATCAGCATGGTCTCTTCGGCAAGTTTTTGCGGATTGTCCTTATGTTTTTTCTTCATGGCATCAAGCTGAGGTTGCACTTTTTGCATAGCTTTCTGAGCTTTTAATGCTTTTTGATTAGGAGCTAGCAAGGCAAGCTTAATAATGAATGTTAGTAGAATAATGGCCCATCCTAGGCTGTGATTTGGAATAGATGAAATCAGGAATATAAGCGTGTTGAATATAGGCTTATAAAGCCCTTCCAGCCATACAGTGCGGAAAATACCGGGTGAGGTCACTTCAATTTCTTTGGTGTAGACTTTGGCCTTTTCTTCGATTGTCTGTTCCAATGAAATCTTATATCGTCCTTTCTCGTCAAAAAGCTCTTGGTTCCAAGGTGCATAGTTGATTACATGCTTCTTGCCAGAGGCGATCACGACCTCTTCAGATTCGCATGAGCTACTTTCTGCCTCAATTAAGGTCCATTCGCCATTCGTATAATGCTCTACTGTCAGTGGGTTCTTTGGGCAATTTGCTGGAATAACTAGATCACCCTGACCATTGTTCTTTACAGTAATAGCAACTGATTTGCCGATGGCAATTTTTGATTTTGCCTCAAGAGTTACATCATCAGTTATTTGATCGTTGGTTTTTTGGTTCAGAAAAGACCATGCAAGAAGAAAAACGAGAGCAGGTAGAATGATTCGATTGAATTTAGACATCGGCAGAAAATTGATTAAAGAATTCTTTTATCTGAGAATCTATCGTATCGTATTCAAGGCTTTCGGGACTTCCTTTCTTTAGGATCGCAATGCAGACAATGGGCTTTTTCAGAGTATTTATGTTTATTCTGAGGCTCTCGGTGATCTGTCTGCGAAGTTTGTTTCGATTGACGGCTTTTAGGCTGATTTTTTTGCTAACAACAGGCGCGAATTTTGAATCCTCTGAATGAGAGGGTAAGAATTTAAAAACGAAGTGAGACGTCTTATATGCTTTACCTTCTCTATTAAGCTTTTCGATGAGTCGCTGATTTGAGATTCTACTATTTTTACTTAACATTATTAAGCAC
>JAJDCF010000062.1 GCA_029260955.1 Patescibacteria group bacterium
TTTGCGCTTACCCCATTGTAAATCATGGCAACCTTATCTTCAGGCACTTTAAGCGTCTCTATTAGGTCTTTTTTAGTATGATTGGAAACCGCAATAATCTTTTTGGCTTTGCCGGTAACACTGCGAATCACTTTATGATAAGCCATACGCTGGAAGATATGATTCATCTTCTTGCCCGGAAAAAAGGACAGTGTCAGGTCATGAATAGTGACCACAAAGGGTCTATTGTAAAAAATAGGCGCATTAAAATGAGTGAAATGCATCAGGTCCAGATTTTCCTTTTTTAAAACACTATTAAAACCAAACTGTTCTCCAAGGGAATAGTGAGGAAAATCAGCTAACACTTTTTTAAAACGTTCATTGGGGCATTTAAAGCTTTCAAATGGCTCTTTTCGCATAAAAAGCACATACTCGTGCTCGCTGTCCTGCTTGGCCAAATGCTCAATAAGCTCCGCCGTATATCGGCCAATTCCAGTGAAAGAAGCTCCATGCATACGGGCATCAATTCCGATTTTCATAATTATTATTTTAATTCTACTCCGTTATATCACACTTTTCATTGAAAGTAAGCCAAAAATTTGGTATAATAAGGAGAATAAATATACCTAAAAGCCAGTGACTAGAAAGCACATAAAACATGTACGGCATCACGCGAAGAAACACGTTGAAGCTCATCTGAGACTGAAAGAGCTTCTGAGTCGCGCATTTCATACCGAAAAAGTATGGGATATCTTTGTGGGAACATTCGTAGTAACGATCGTCAGCATTGTATTCTTTTTGAATTGGGGCAATATCACAGGCTTCTTTACAGGATCTGAAGTAGAGGTTGAAACTGAAACAGAAATCGTCAATCAAGAAGAGACAATCAGGACTATTCACGGATTTCAGTCAGGAATATTGGCCACTTACCAAATCAACGGACAAACCGCCGACCAGTACATCAGATACATTCGCCAGATTCCCGGAGGAGGTTATGCAAAAGGCCTCGAAGCAGCACAAGCCGTAGGCGAAGCACAGGAAGAGGTAGCCGAAGCCCGTCAGGATTCTTTTATAGCCAGCATCATGCTGAGCACTGAGTTGAGCAAGGGCTACCACCTGACTCCGGTCAGGCAAGCTAAAAGCCTACAGAAGAGTGTGCTTTCTACTTACTATCTGGGCGAAAAAACCATAAGTCTAAATTCTACACTTCAAACTGATTCCAGGCTTCTTAGTCAAATAAAGAACACCTTAGCTGTAGATATATTTGCCTACCTGAATCAATCCAGCAATCGTGCTGACTCACTGGATAACTATCTGAACTTACTGGATACGCTGAACAAAAAGGCAGCGGCTCGCAGCCAAGACCTGGCTTCAGTGGTAAACTTTTTGACTGGCAACTTCCAAGCGCAAGAAGTAACGATAGGCATCACAGAAGATGCGTTCTTTCAAAATCTGGATATCTTTGATGGTGAAAACGCCGAAGAAGAACTGGGCAATTTCATTGGGCTACAAAAACAGCAATCAGAAGTACGAGCAAAAATCGGTGCCTATGAGGGCATAAAAGGTTATTACGATTTCTTTATTCCAAAGCTGGATAATCTGACTCGAGCCATCCAGGCCAATCGCGATCCGTTAATCGCTGGAGTAAAGGTTGTCGAAATTCAAAATATGACTTTGCCACTTATTATTAGAGAGAGGTAATATAGGAGCATGAAAACAGGACTTTACACTGGCAGGTTTCAACCATTCCACCTCGGGCATTTGTCCGCTGTTAAGCAAGCACTACAGCAAGTCGACAAGCTTTACATTGCCATCGGCAGCAGTCAGTACGATAACGAAGAATACAACCCATTTACTGCCGAGGAACGTACCAAGATGATTCAGATGACCCTCGAAGAAGAAGGTCTAAGCGACAAGTGCAAAATATTTGAAGTACCCGACATCCATGATGATGACAAATGGACAGGTCATGTTCGGGAGATCGTACCCCCTTTTGATACGGTGTTTATTGGGAATAACGGCCTAGTAAAAGAACTATTCGAAAAACACGATGACGCCAAAATAATTGAGGTAGAACATGAGGTAGATGTATCCGCCACAAAAATCCGCTGTGCAATTGTGCGCGGCTTAGGCTGGGAAAAACACCTTAGTCCAAAAGTAGCTGAGTATATTAGAAAAATAGATGGGATTGAGCGCGTTAAACAGCTTTAGAATCCTTCTCATCCATCAATGCTAGACCAATCCACAAGTACACCATCATCAGCGCATACAGCAGAGAGTTTACGAAGACGGAATGCACCATCATGCCGGCAAAACCAGAAAGTAGACCGAGTAGCAGGTAGCTATTTAAGTCGCTTTTCTTCCAAATGCGCCGAATAGCCGTAATGGCTGCCACAAAGCCGATAGCCAGGTAGCTGAGCAGGCCAAAAATACCCGTCTGTGCCCAAATGGTCAGAAGTGAGCTATCAGAACCACCAGAAGAGTGATCAGAAAGGAGGCCATGCCCGCGCGCGTTGATCTCATAGGAATAACGCCCGTAACCAGCCCCAAGTAGCGGATAATCGGCAATAATCTCTCGCGCAAACTGCCAGGAATAAACTCGCAATTTAGCTGTTGGATCGAGGGGTTTTTGAGAATCCAAGCCAATCAGTCCTTTGGCACTATCCACAGCTTCAATCGTACGTTCCTGCATACGGGGCGAAACAGTAAAGGCCAGCATCACCACAATCACAAGGGCCACCAACATTTTGCGCGAAGCAAAGAAGGTCAGAATGCCCAAAGCCGTAATCAACGCGAGGTAGCCACTGCGAGAAAATGTTAAATAGAGCGCCACGAGACCAATG
>JAJDCF010000063.1 GCA_029260955.1 Patescibacteria group bacterium
ATGTTTTATGGGGCACCCATCCTTTGCAGCCTGGCAGCCGAACATTCGGGGGTCGATTTGGTCTTTCCTTTTTTACCCCCAAGCCACATAGAAGCGGCCAAAACTTATTCGCTGAACTTTATTCTGCATAGCTTTGCGCAAGATACTTTGACCAGCAAAGATGTGAAGATGATCCTCAGTTTTAGCAAGCAAGTTGATTGTGTGGTGATTGGCCCTGGCCTGGGAAAAGATACCAAAACCAAAACAGCAGTGAAGTCTATTTTGGCCCATCTGAAAGTTCCAACAGTCGTGGATGCCAGCGCTTTGATGTACACCAACAACCTACCTGAAGTCTGCGTGCTCACACCACACCGGGGAGAGTTTTTAAATATGACTGGCGATGATCCAACTCCTAAGAATGTGCAAAAGTGGTCCAAGAATCTGAAAGCAACCATTGTTTGTAAAGGGCCAAAAGATATTATTGCCGACAATGATGAAATCGCCATCAACAATACCGGTAATTCAATGATGACAGTCGGCGGTACGGGCGATGTTCTGTCTGGTTTTATTGGCGGTCTGATTGCCCAAGGTGCCAACCCATTTGATGCCGGAAAATATGCGACTCGAATTTTAGGCTTGCTTGCAGAGAACTTGGAAGACCTTGAAGCCAATATTCGCGCAGCTGACCTTGCTTACGCAATTCCTGCGGCAATTTTGAAGATGTAAAACACTCTGAAACCTTTAAAAATGATTGAATTTGACATCCTGAAGCCATTTTCGGGAGAACTTGATTATGGAGTAGTTCTTGATTCATCTGAAATATCTGATGCGGTTATGGCTGATCAGGTTCATGGTGATGTCATTTTGGAAGTAACGGAGCAACATGAAACTCTGCCACAAGCTGATGCCTTTATGACACAGCAAAAAGACTTAACGCTGATGGTTGAAGTAGCGGACTGCCAAGGGATTTTGATCTATGATCCTGTCACTCGGAGCGTTGGCGCGGTTCATTCAGGATGGCGTGGTTCCACGCTGAATATTATCGGCAAGACAATCAAAAAGATGACTGAAACTTACGGCGCATCCCCTTCTGACATGCGGGTGGCTATCAGCCCATCGCTTGGCCCTTGTTGTGCGGAGTTTTCGGACCCAAAAAACGAACTACCAGAATTTTGTCATCCTTTTATTGGAGAGGATAATCATGTGGACTTTTGGGCCTTGTCGACAAAACAATGCCTTGATGCGGGCGTACCCGAAGATCAGATTGAACTGGCTGGTGAGTGCAGCAAATGTCAGCCAGGATACTTGTCTTATCGGAATGGAGATAGCGGAAGGATGGGAGTTTTTGTTACACTACTATAGATGGATTTTGTTTTTGTACTTCTCATCAACGTTGTTCGGATCTATAAGTTCGCCATTATCGCGCGGATTTTGATGTCGTGGGTATCACCACACCCAAGAAGCGGTCCGGCAGTTTTACTTCACCAAGCAACTGAACCGGTTTTACGAATTTTCCGTGGGCTTATTCCACCCATCGGCATGATCGACCTTTCGCCAATTATTGCCTTCTTCGCTTTGGACTTTGCCCAACTTGGACTGATGAGTTTGATGGCTGAATTGTAAGGGAAATTTTTATAGCTTGCGTTCTACTCCACCTTTTCTGTGTGCAACACCTTCTTCAGAGTGAAGCCACCACTCATCCGGCAGGCGAAACATTTCACCATTCATGGATTGATATATACCATTTTCTGCTGTGAATGTTTGGGCAATGGCATATCCTAAATTGAACTGTCCATCGGAGGGCATTAGGTGGCCTTCTTCATTAACGGTACCAAGCAATGTCCCCATACTTCCAGTTAAGGTTACGACACGACCATCCAGTTTTTCACCCTGCAAAAGATAATCAGCAGTATCTTTCATGGTGTAGGTTCCATGAGTCACAATGTTGTGATGGGCTCCCAATTTCAAGATTTCATCAACTAGCTTATCTCTATCTTCCATTGTTACACTTCGACTATCTTTCATACATATCTGCCTGAAAACGGTTTCGAAGTTACACCTTAGATCTTCAATATATTGTTGCACCATTGATCTACGCAGCGGAATCGCTTCCCCGTCTCTTTCAGGGGCGTTCCGTGAATCGATTGTGCCCCCCATTATGAATACGCCAAGCTTTCTGTTGTTTTTGCTCATAAATCTATTGTAAATAAGGTTAATATTATAACAAATATTCCGTTCTCGTCAACTATAAAGCTCAAAACAACCACATGCACCTCTGTTTGATTTTTGTGTGAAATCGAACTTCGTGTTAACATGCTCACCTATTTTTGATCTAAAACATATGAATATAGATAAACGTGATGACAATCCAATGGGAATGATCGAAGGTACGACCGTTGCCGTAGATCCAATACAATTCGAAGGAGCAATGAAGAGTCATGAAGGTGGGTGGAAATGTAATGAAGATGGAAGGGAGTGGGCAATACATAGCGTACGACAGGCTATGGCTGAAGCTATGGCCATCAAAGTGGGGGTACATGGAGAGCTTTTGGTAAAACAAGGGTATAGATTTATTCCATATGAAAAGGCTGCCTAACTAATCATTTGAAGTAACCACAATGAATTTTGAAGCTGTAGATGGATTGGATATTGATGAAATTGAAGTAAGTGTTGCAGATTTAGATCCAAAAGGAAAAATTACTGCATTGTTTTCAATCCGCTCAAAATTATTGCATTCGGCAAGAGAAAGTACATGCTGCCGAGAAGTAATTTTTGATGGGCGAAAAAGGCTTGCTGCCATTTTTAGGCAGCATGGTGGTGATCGACACAATGAGTCTGCACAAATTTTTGAAGGTTTGATACAACCAGATGACATTCTAAAACATGCTGCGGGAATCAAGCAAAAACCTAGGCAGGCACGGGAAGAAACTCGACAACGACCTTTTGCTTTTTACGTTTATGGCCCGGGGCTTAACGATCAAGGAGTCGCTAATATGCGAAAATTCCTAGGCGCGAAGGGTAGAAGGCTTGGCTCAATGAATCAATTAGATCCGCTAGGATTACTACATGTACTAGAGGAAACATATGACGGTAGGCCAATCTATATCACTCAAGCGCTGGACGAAAATGAAAAATTATGCAGGCAGCTAGTGGTTGTTGCCAAAATCAATCCTAGATTGGCGAAGCGTCTATTTACCCTTGAATGGAATGATGATGTTCCAAATCCAAAGCCGATAACAGAAGATTCATCCTTCCAGCGCTTTTCGGCTTCGCTAGTACACGAAGACGGTAAAATGGAGGCATTGAGTGAGTTTATCTACCACCAACCAGGCGTGGGTGAAATGTTTAACGGCCGTATTACAAGAGCTGTAGAATCTGGATTTTTCGTAGAAATTATACCAGGTGTTAGTGGTTTAGCTCACAAATCAAAAATACCATCTGATTTAATTGACACCCTAAAAGAAGGAGATGCTATTACTGTTGTTGTAACTGAAATTATGGGCGCAGATTATATTAGACTATCTATGACGCAAGCAAAAGAAGAAGCTGATAGGGGTAAACAACCTTTATTTGAAGGTAATAATTTAAGACTACTAGCCAGTGCCGTATCAGGGGAAGATATAAGCTAAGCAATTGTTTTATACAAAAACAACCACATGCACCTCGATTTGGACTTTTTTGAATTGCTTGAAACCTCCTTATGCCCCTAAAAACACTTCATTTACTTGTAAGGCCAGATAGCCCCGCACTAAACTTGTACGTCATCATATCAACATGTTTCTCAGAATTTAAATCGCTTTCCGACACTTTATATATTTTTGCAATGTGATTAATAGTTACATTTACTGTTTCTCGCTCCTTTTGATTGGAATCAAATATTGGAAGAGATTCTACCTGCTTAATGTAAGCACTTATTCTTTTGATCCGAGCTTTTATCTCTTCTTTGGTCTCACGATCTTTAGTTGATCTTAATTTTTCCCCTAGTTGCCCTTTCCCATATTTTAAAAGGCGAGTGAGATTAGCCTTTCTTACGTACAAATATTCCCAATGGATCTTTTCTTTTTTTTCAGGGCTTTTTTTTGTAGTTTGCTTTGGCTTTTCTGGTGACTTCCCTCGGAAAACCAGCCTATTTGGCAGAAAAATGTTCATATTTAATACTTGTTATGATCTGCTGAAATAATATCATAAGAGTCACCTCTCAACTAGTTAGCTATAAAAAAACAACCACATGCACCTCGATTTGGACTTTTGTTAGAGAAAAAGCTTGACTTTAGGGTGCAACTTTTTTAATATCAGCAAGCTCCCTCCAAATTTATTCCTAATTCGATTCATATAGCTAAGCGCTTACGTGTTAATGAGGCCATTAAGTCTCCCAAAGTACTTCTCGTCGATAAGGGCGAAGTAATTGGAGAACTGACAACTGAAGAGGCTTTGAAGCGTGCCCAGGAAAAGGGCTTGGATCTTGTTGAGGTGTCCCCCATGAGCAGTCCTCCGGTCTGCAAGATAATGGACTTTGGTACCCACCTTTACAATCAGAAGAAGAAGGATAAAAAGCAAAAGAAGGGGCAAAAGAAGACCGAGACCAAGACCATTCGCCTTAGTATTCGTACCGGCATTCATGATCTTGAGATCAAAGCCAAACAGGCCACGAAATTCCTTGCAGATAGGAATATTGTGAAGGTGGTCGTACTGTTTAAAGGCCGTGAAATGGCTCATGGAGACCTCGGATTTGTTAAGATGGATGAATTCTTTAAGATGTTGGAGGATGTTGCCGTCATCGAGCAACACCCTAAGAGACAAGGCTATCAGATGACTATGATAATTAATCCAATTAAATAATATGCCAGGAAAAGCAAGACCAGGAAAACAGAAGACTTCCAGCTCCGCTAAGAAGCGCATAAAGAGAACCGGCAAGGGTACTTTTGCCCATGAGAAAGCCGCTCACAACCATCTTCTTCAGCAAAAATCCAAGAGGCAGAAGCGACTTGCTGGCAGAACTATTAAAGCTTCTGGATACAAGAAGACCTTGAAGAAACTACTACCTAACTAAGATCAGAAATGCCCAGAGTAAAACGAGGAGTTACAGCTCACGCAAGACATAAGAAAGTACTAAAGCTAGCTAAAGGCTATCGTGGAAAACGCAAGAATGTGTTTAAACTTGCCAAGAATGCGGTTATGAAAGCTGGAATGAACGCTTACCGTGATAGACGCATAAAGAAAAGAACATTCCACCAACTGTGGATTCTTCGCATTAATGCTGCTTGCCGTGGACACGAGCTTCGCTACAGCCGATTCATTTACGGACTTGAGCTTGCCGGCATTAAGATTAATCGAAAGATGCTTGCTGAACTAGCCGTTAATCACGAAGATGTGTTCGCTCAGATTGTGGAAGATGTGAAGAAGGTCCTTCCACCACAGGGTGAACCAGCTGATCTGGATGAGCTAAGAAAGCGCTTTGGAACCAAGGCTAAACCAGCAACTAAGATGGCGTACGATGAGCCAAAGGATAAGAAGAAGGATGAGAAGGTGGAGGAAAAGGAAGAGAAGGCTGAAGTTAAAGAAGATCCAAAAAAAGATAAAGAGACTGAGGCTTAAATACCTTTATCTATTATCGAAACGTTTCCTGAACAAGTTTCATCGGCTTTCGAAAGGGGCTCGAATAAGCGGGCTTTGATTGCTATGTTGCTTCTTTTAGGTGCCTGTGATGATGGTGTGGCTGGTAATGCAGGCCGCTCAACTGCTACGTCCGGACAGCCCGTGCAAACAGCAAGCATAGCTCCGTCAGCGATCAAAAAGCCTCCTATTAAACAGGTAATAGTTGATGCTGGGAGTGATGCGAGTACTGACGCTGGAGCTAAACCAGCTAAAATATGGGCACGTGTAATCTCTCAAAAAAAAGCTCTTCCAAGTGCGTGGGATCATGATCCAAGTCCCAGCAAACGAAAAGATCTATCTGCCAAATGCCCTCCGGAAATGGTGAATGTGGCTGATAAGTTCTGCATCGACCGTTATGAGGCTTCGATTTTTTCGGGAAAGCAGCGAATATCGCCTTTCTATCATCCCAGCCAATATCATTCACGGATACTTTTTAATTTGTGGCAAACTAAATTCGCCAAACATCCTACTGCAAAAGGACTGACCATGCCTATACCCAAGCCAGATCTATGGCAGCTGAGCGCCCCTTTTAAGGTGAAAGCTGTTTCGAAGGGTGGTGCTACGCCTAACGGGCATACTAATCTTCGAATTGCCAAAGAAGCTTGTGAAGCTGATGACAAAAGAGTCTGCAGCCCAGTGGAATGGAAAAAGGCTTGCAAGGGTGAAAAAGGTACTAAGTTTCCCTATGGAGAGAAATACATATATGGTGCATGTAATGTTTTCCGAGGCACTCATCCTATCAGAGTTCTTCATAAAGAAGTTACTCGTAAGAAAGGTGATAAGAAAGGTAGCAGTGCCCTGAATGACCCACGGCTTAACATGGTGAAGGATGGACAGGGTCATCCCCTGCTCGAAAAAACCGGTACACGCAAATCAAGTGCCAGTAAGTGGGGCGATGATGCTGCCTATGATATGGTTGGAAACTTGGATGAGTGGCTGGACGACCCGGGAGGAAGATTTGTGGGGGGATTTTATGCTCGTGATTCAAGAGAGGGTTGTGAAAAAGGTATTTCAAGTCACCCGGCTTCTTATTTTGATTATAGTATTGGTATACGCTGTTGCCGTGATCTTATGATTCGAATTATTAAAGAGCCAGAAGATCCATACGGAGATTGATTTTTTGTGATATTAGGTTATAATGCAACACTTAATGTCATTATTTCATGAAATTAAATAGAGTTGCATCACTTGGCCTAGCGGCAGCACTTGCCGTAATTGGGTGTAAAGAAAATAAGCAGGTTGATGAAACGCGAAGCAAAGTAGCGGCTACTGCTCAGGCATCCGCCTCTGCCACAAGTAGTGCGACGACGTCGGCTTCCACCACTCCAAAACCAGAATATTGCCCGCCAGAAATGGTGAAGGTTCCTGGGGTTGTTTGTATTGATCGTTACGAAGCGAGCTTGTATGACGTTGATGACAAAGGTCGGGCAAGTCCTTATTACTATCCGCATAATTATTTTGTTAAGAACCGTTTTAAGTTCTATACCGAAGGTAGTAAAGAGGCCGATGCTGGCCCGCCAAAGACAAAATTCAAGATGGGCATTCCTAAACCGCCCGCCTGGCAACTTGAAGGTAATTTTAAAGTTAAGGCCCTTCCTATTAAAGGTCAGCGGCCCAATGCTTATCTCTCTGCAATCGCCGCCGAAAAAGCCTGCGAGAATGTCGATAAAAGACTTTGTACGGAAAAAGAGTGGGTCACTGCTTGTAAGGGCGAAAACAATACAAAGTTTCCCTATGGGAATGAGTATGAGGATGGGGCATGTAATGTTGCTCAAAAAGGCTGGGCACCCCTAATACTTCACGGTGCAACGGCGGCTCACCTTGATGATCCTAGACTTATTCTACTTCCTCTTAAAAAACCGTTCATCGAAAAAACAGGTAGTCGAGCTAAGTGTGTTAGCAAATTTGGTGACGATGGTGTTTACGATATGGTTGGTAATCTGCAAGAGTGGATTGCTGATCAAAATGGAGTTTTTACAGGCGGCTTTTCGAACTTGCCTAGTAAAGAAGGGTGTGATGAAAAAGAAACGGCTCATAAACGTCCTTATATCGATTACAGCCTTGGTTCGCGCTGTTGTGCAGATCTTTATGACAAGCCTCAGCCAGCTAAAGCCCTACCCAAGGCAGAACCTGACAAGACTGCAATGGCTCCTGTCACGCCAAGATGGCCCATTGTTTGCTTTCCGAAAGAAGTAAGCCTGCCTGGAGTGACTACTCTTCCACGTGAAGCCTGGGGGGCTAAACCAGCTGATAACGCTATTCTTGGTGCAATGCCAAACTGCGATAATTCTTCTCCCAAAAAAATTACTATTCACCATACTGGAGAAGGGAGTATAACAAAGCCGGGGCAAGAAAAAATGAGACTTCGAAGTGCCCAGCTGGCTCACATGAAATTTAAGGGCTGGGGTGACATTGCCTATCACTATGGCATAGGCCTTGATGGAAGGATTTACGCGCTTCGCAATCCTGCCTTTCGAGGAGACAGCAACACTCTGTATTATCCCGGGCAGAATCGCTCACACACTCCGGAAGGTCACATTTTGATAGCAATTATTGGGAATTACCAAAAGCAAAACATGACAGCTGAAACAAGAGTTGCTCTTTCAAGGTTAATTGTTGCTGTTCGAAATAAACATGGCCTGTCATCTAGTGATGTAATTGGTCACAATAAAGTAGCCTACACCGGTTGTCCCGGCAAGAATGTGATCAAGTGGCTCAATGATTTTGGCAAACCACCCAAAAAAGATACGCCTGAACTCCTACCAACGCCGTCTAGCTCTGCTCTTCCATCCAGCGTGCCGCATCAATCGCCGCCTGACAGCCCATACCAGCAGCTGTGATAGCCTGACGGTAACGGTGGTCCACACAATCCCCTGCTGCAAAGACACCAGTAGCACTGGTCATTGTGTTTTCTTTGTGAACGATATAACCCAGGTCGTCTTTTTCGACTGACTCGAAGATGTCGGTGACTGGAATGTGGCCGATGGCCAAGAACATACCGTCGAGGGTTAGCTCAGAGGTTTCGCCAGACTGGGTGTCTTTTAG
>JAJDCF010000064.1 GCA_029260955.1 Patescibacteria group bacterium
CCCCAGTCTTCATTTCACGCTCAGGTAAGGTCTTCAAAAAATCCAGATCAATCAAAATAACCTCAGCAGGGTAAAAAGTTCCAATGACATTCTTAGCCGTTAAGTTAACTCCCGTTTTTCCACCTACCGAAGCATCGATCATGCCCAGTAAAGTCGTTGGCATAGCAATATAAGGAATACCTCGCATGTAAATCGAGGCCACAAAACCAGCCAAATCGGTTATCATTCCGCCGCCCAGCCCGATTACCACTGAATTACGCGCAAACCCCGCGTCTAATAAGTCTTGGCACAGAGCTTCAGCCACCTTCATGGTCTTCGATTTCTCGCCTGGTTCTACCGCAATAATCATGGCATCAGGTAGGCATTTTTTGATGCGATCATGAAAAATCGGCCCCACATTGCCATCCGTAATCACGGCAACCTGCGCGTCTTTGTGGTGCTTATTAATGTATTTATTCAGCTTGCAAAAGCCATCTTCCTCCATGCAGATTCGGGAATCTCCATGGGGTGAACGAATGATGAAACAGTGATGAAGTTTAGTCATAAAATGGGTTATTTTGCTTTATTAGTAAAACCTTTCAGCACCCTTAAAGTCAAGGGGGCAAATACCCCCTTAGAGGCTTGACAAAAAGCATAAATAGTGTAGAATGAGGACACTTGTGACTCAACAAGCAACCAACCGGCGGCCTAACAGGCTCGCCTTGATCATTTCCATTCAAGGAAGGAGCCAGTAATGGCCAAGTATATCATTTCGACGCTCATCGCAGTCCTGCTCAACCTCCTCCTGTCGACTTCCGCCCAGGCGCAAATCCCAATCGTCCTCGAAACCGAGGACATGGACGACGCGGACCGGGCCAAGTTCAAGAAGAGGACGGGTCTCTGGACCAAGGGGATGTACCTCGAGGTCAACGCCAAGGCAAGCTATCAAATCGGCGCGGCGACACCAGCGGCACTGAGCGATTGTCAGCAGTTCATGCCGACCATCGGCACCAAGTTCGCTTGGTCCTACATCTCGGGCCTAGGTGTGACGGGCTTTGTTGGCCCTGAGCTGCGTGCGGGTCTGTACTTCGCTCACGGCAACGACGCGATCACTGGCGAAGGCCTGGGAGCCGCTTCGTTCGTCCTACAGCCTGGATTCTTCCACGGCAACTATGTTGGCAACAACTGGCTGATCGTGGAAACCATCAGTCTTCCAATGGTCATGTTCGACCCCGGTTTCCAAATCGACGTCGGCATGTCCTGGGTGCCCAACAAGACGGTCGCACTCGAGTTCGGCGTCTCCATGGGCTACTTCCAGACAAATCTGGAGATAGCCGGAAAGGAGCTCGATTGGTTCTCGATCGGCCCATTCCTCCAGTTCAACGTCGAAGCGTTGGGATGGTACGAGTAGCTGGTCGGTTCGCGCGAGTCATAAGTCCCCTCCCTGTTTCGGCAGGGCGGGGTTCTTCTAAGTATTCTGCTAAATGAAAGCCTTCGCCTGCTTCATAAATTTTTCAAGTGTCTCGAAAGTCAGTGATTGTTTTCCATCACACAAGGCTTCAGACGGTTTATTATGCACCTCAATAATCAGTCCGTCAGCTCCCACAGCCAGTCCTGCTAGCCCAAGGGCCGGTACAATATCGTAACGTCCTGCCGCATGAGATGGATCAGCAATAATTGGCAGATGAGAAATCTCTTTAACTAAAGCTAAGGAATTCAAATCCAAAATGTTTCTTGTAGACTGCTCAAAAGTTCTGATTCCGCGTTCACAAAGCACCACTTGGTCGTTTCCGCCAGCCAAAATATACTCGGCCGCCAGCAAAAACTCCTCTACTGTAGCGCTCATGCCACGCTTCAAAAGCACAGGCTTTTTTACCTTAGAAACAGCCTTCAGAAGATCAAAATTCTGCATATTTCTCGCTCCAATCTGAAGCATATCTACATGCTCCATAAAATCACCCAGGTAATCGGTCGACATAATCTCCGAAATCACAGGTAAGCCAACTTCTTGACCTGCTTTTTTGAGCATTTTAAGTCCGTCCAACCCATGTCCCTGAAAACTGTAAGGCGAACTTCGTGGCTTGAAGGCGCCACCTCTCAGCATTTGTGCACCAAGTTTTTTTACACCATGCGCTATTTCAATAACTTGTTCCTGAGTTTCTACGGTGCAAGGTCCAGCAATGATAACTGCCGGATTATCTCCTCCAAATTTCACGCTTCCCGCAACCTCCACCACTGTGTCATCCACCTTGTATTCACGACTCACTTTCTTGTAGGCTTTGCTGACTTTTAGCACCTCTTTTACCCCTGGTAAACGGATCACATTTCCTTCTTCCAATTTCGTTCTATCACCGAGTACTCCGATGGCAACTCGGGATTCGCCGTGCATGACCTCTGTTTTTAAACCGTGTTCTTTTACCATTTTAACGATGTGGTCCACCATTTCTTTGGTAGCGGTGTTTTGCATTACAATAATCATGGCTTTTTAAGTTATGTAATTAAAAATCCGCTATATAGCGGACGTTATTTGTACAAATATATGCAACAACGACCGCTTAGCGGGCTTGATAGTAAAATCCGAAGAAGAAGTTGTTTGATTGCATAACAAGCCCATTATATCGTTCAATTCGGACTTGTCAAATCGTCCTTTCATTATGTCTTTCATGATATAATCGCAAACACATTAATACCATCGTATGAAAAAAGCAGCCATACTTCTTTTACTGCCATTAATCTTCTTTGTGCCAACAGCCAGGGCAGAGGTTTTTACCGATGTTCAAACAGAACATTTTAATGGAGAAGCCATCGAATTTCTAAAAGACAGCACGATTGTCGAGGGTTACTCCGATGGAACTTACAAACCAGAAAACCGCATAAACCGCGCCGAATTTACCAAGATCATCATAGAAGCCACTTATTCCGATGAAGAGATTGAGGCTTGTGACAGCGCTTCCTTTCCCGATGTACCTGCTGGCGAATGGTTCAGTAATTATGTCTGCATGGCCAAGTTACATGGCGTGGTTGGCGGATACCCAGACAACACTTTTAGGCCTGCCGGCTTCATCAACTTTGCAGAAGCCAGTAAAATTGTAGCCGAATCACAAGATGTTACTGAAGATACCATTGGCACCAACAACGAATGGTTTGCCGGTTACGTAAAAGGCCTCGAAAACAAAAAGGCTATACCTACAACCGTTCAATTCTTCGACAAAGAGATCACTCGTGGAGAAATGTCAGAAGTTGTTTTCCGTCTAAAAGACAACCGCACTGACAAAGTTTCCGGAACTTACACAGAAATTACCGATCCACTTCCAGCCATCGCCTCTTGTCCCGCTCTGATGGAAAAGTTTGAAGAATACAAAAGTCGCCAATATTACCCCATATTCCGCGGCGAGCCAGTAATGATGATGGAGGAAATGGATTTTGCTGAAGCACCTGCTGGCGCAATTCCTGGAAGAGGTGGTGGAATAGAGGCTGCTGCCTCTCAAAAATCAGCCGTGGCAGACGACTACTCCGAAACCAACCTACAAGTCGAAGGTGTTGATGAGGCTGACATCATCAAGAATGACGGTTCACATATTTACATGGTAAAGGGCGACACGGTACGCATCGTTAGAGCCTTTCCTCCTGGCACAATGCAGGAAGATGCCGTAGTCGACTTTGGTGATGACTCCTTTTACCCGGTCGAACTTTATGTAGAGGACGATAAAATGACAATCATCGGACAGTCTTCGCACTATTACGACGTGATACCGTTATTAAAAAGAGCAATGATTGCTCCGCCACCTTATAGCGCCGAGCAGACCAAGGTTTTTGTTTACGATATCAAAGACAAAACCAATCCAAAAAAACTCAGGCAGGTGACCTTTGATGGCTTCTATAAGACCTCAAGGCGTATCAACAATCAGCTTTATATGGTGCTCAACGCCCATCCAAGTGTGTGGATTTGGGAAGATGTCGAAGTGGGTGATGATCTTCTACCACTACTAATCGATGGTGATGGCGACCCCGAAGTTATGGTTGGCTGTTCCGATGTCAGGTACTTTCCTGGCTATAGTCTTCCGCAGTATTTGATCACTACTTCTTTTGATATCAATGACGCTGATTCCGAGATTCACCGCAATGTGTTACTTGGCACCAGCGATAACGTTTACTCATCTCTCAGCGACCTTTATGTGGCCAGTAGGGCTGTCGATTTCGATCGTTACACCGACTGGGATTGGAGTCGAGACAATACCAAGACTCACATCTTCCGATTTGCTCTTGAGGGTGGTGAAATGAACTTCAAGGCTCGTGGCGAAGTACCAGGAGCAATTCTGAATCAGTTCTCGATGGATCAATACAATGGTTACTTCCGAATCGCCACCAACACTGGGAACATGTGGAATGACGATGACCCAGCCATGAACAATGTTTACGTTCTTGATGGCAACATGAAAACCATAGGTAGTCTGGAAGGCCTAGCCAAGGGCGAACGCATCTATTCCACTCGTTTTGTGGGCAACAGGCTCTATATGGTCACCTTCAAACAGGTCGATCCACTCTTTGTCATCGGTCTTTCCAATCCAACTCGGCCAGTGGTACTTGGCGAACTCAAGATTCCCGGTTTCAGTGAGTATCTGCACCCATATGACGCGAATCACATCATCGGATTTGGCCAAGAGACAACCGAAAACGAATTTGGTGGCACTTTGACCGACGGCTTTAAGATGGCCCTATTCGACGTGAGCAACGTGAGCAGTCCGAAGCAAAAATTCGTAGAGCACATCGGTGATCGCGGTACTTATTCTGAGCTTTTGAGCAATCACAAAGCCCTACTTTTCGACAAAGACAAGGAGCTTCTCGCATTTCCAATCAATATTCAGGAAAAAATTGATTCATCCGATCTTCAATGCGGTAAATACAATTACGATACCTGTCCAAACCTTTGTCAGAAGCGATGTATTCCATCTGTTTGTACCTTAGAAAACGGCATTTCTGTTTGCACAGATGACTGCTCTGGTCTAGGTAGCTGCACAGACCCCAGTTGGGATCGTTACGAAACAAGCTTCTCTGGTGCGGTTGTCTACAACCTCAACCTACAAGAAGGCTTCGAGGAGCGCGGCCGCGTCACACACTATTCAGACAACGATTTCTCCGACATATACGAGTTCTTTCCCTACGATTTCGAAAAGAACATCCAGCGTATCGTTTATATTGGCGACTTCCTTTATAGCATCGCGCAAGGTGGCATAAAAGCCAGTACAATCGACACCGTTCAGGAGGCGAAGTTCTTGGGACTGTTGGAATAAGAGTGCAGACAGATCTATATCGAAAATAGCCACTATTAACGGGCTATTAGTGGGCTATTAGCCGGCTAATATTGCCCAAAAGAGGTATGGTGGGGTAGGTTGAAAAAGAGCAACATTGATGGGTCAATGGTGGATCAATGACACCAAAAGGAACCATCTAGCACAGTCCGATTAATCGCGAAGAACGTGAGCTAAAGCTATCAAAAGTGGGGGATTTTCAGTGCTATCTCCTAAGGCTCTTTCCTCAGAGTCACCAGAAAAACGCCTTGTTTTAGTTGAGATTTCACCAGTAAAAAGTCGATCTCGTGTTTTTTCGCATACAAGATGCCCCTCTTTGGTGCGATCAATCTCTAAATTTGGAGTTTTTGGGTGTGGGGCATGAAGTATTCTATCAATTCCCTCAGGTGACAAAGAAGACATAATAGTGAAAATTAATTATTGGATGACGAGTATATATTTTTTCAATAATTTACCTAATCTCCGCACCGCTTTTCTTCAGCCTATCCAATACTTGTCTGTGAACTGCTTCTACTTCCGCATCCTTTAACGTCCTATCAACAGCCTGGTAGGTAATTGAATAGGTCAGGCCGCGTTTATCGGCAGAAATCTTGTCACCGGTATATTCATCGATCAGTTCAACATCAGTAATCAATTTTTGGTCGGTTTTCTGAATAGTCTTTAAATAGTCACCTGCCATATTCTTCTTAGGAATCACCATGCTCACATCCAACTGCACCGATGGGTATTTGGCAAGTTCCTGGTACTTTCTGCGGGTATCAATATTCATATCCATAATGGCCTGAAGATCTATCTCGGCCACCGTCACTCGGGGCTTAATATCAAAATTCTTCAAAATCTGAGGGTGAACTTCATAAATATGTCCCACCATCTGGCCTCGAACGACCAATTCGCCCGTACGTCCAGGGTGATGAGCCGAATTCTTCTCTTTTGATCGTGGAGGAAGGATTTTAATGTCCAAACTTTCCACCGCGCCCTGCAAAACTCTAAAATCTTCATTCACTGCGGCCATAATAAGAGCAGGCCGTTCCTCCAACTCCGTATCAGACTTACGATGGTAAACAGTACTTAGCTCAAAAAGCTTAAAGCTCCCTTTGTAACGAAGATTGCTGGCAATCGTATCCATCATTCTTGGTAGCAAGCTCGTTCGCATATGTGACATATCAGACGAAATCGGATTTTCGATTTCCACCATCTCATCCGTCACTTCCATGTCACACTTGCTCAACAATTCAGGACCCAAAAAGGCGAAGGTATAAATTTCATCGTAACCAAATCCAGTAAGTGTCCACTTTATCTGGCTGCTCAGTCGCCTATCTTTGCTCGGCGAAACAGGATCAATCGGCTTCACAGGTGACTTGTAAGGAATATTATTAAAACCATAAATCCGCGCGATCTCTTCAATCACATCAGCCTCGTGCTTCACGTCGTTCATTCTATAAGTTGGCACACCAATCTTGTAACCACCCTTTTCTTTTTTGGCTTCAAAGCCTAAATCCGTCAAAATTTTCTCAATTTCTTTCTCGCTCAACTCCGTGCCAATCAGCGAATTCACGCGTTCAACACTCAAATCAATCTCACGCTTCTCTTGCTTCAAATTCCAAACGTCCATCACCTCGCTAGAAACTTTTGCATTCGGAAAAAGTTCAAAATTTTGTTCCATCGCTCGCATCAACCCATCCTCCGCCAACGCCGGATCAACACCTTTTTCATAAATAATCGCCGCATCACTGATGTGCCCAAGCCCCCTCAGTCCCTTCCGAACCATTGTCGGATTATACACAGGTGAATGTAGCCAAATGCCCTTGGTATGTTGGTTGATTCCACTG
>JAJDCF010000065.1 GCA_029260955.1 Patescibacteria group bacterium
CACCATCCTTACTGAACTACTTCACCTTCTTCAGCTTCTTTTTCCTCTGAGCCCTCTTTCTTCTCGCCTTCCTTCTCATTGTTGTCGGTGACTTTTACATCGTCATCTTCCTTTTTGGCATCTTCCTTTTTGGCATCGTCCTTTTTGGCATCGTCGTTAGCCTCCTTGTTTTCGACGTCTTTGTAGATCTCGGTGCCGATCTTCTGGGCTTCCTGTTCAAGTTCTTCGGTAGCCTTTTTAAGCGCGTCATGGTCGGCGTTTTCGTCTTTTAGAAGCTCTTTTAGGGCACTGATCTTTTCATTTACAGGCTTTTTAAGCTCATCTTTGATCTTATCGTCGTTATCACGCATCATCTTTTCTAGCTGAAATACGGTACCATCAGCCTAGTTACGAACTTCAACACTATCTTTCTTCTTTTTGTCCTCTTCAGCGTGAGTTTCGGCATCCTTTTTCATGTTCTCGATCTCTTCATCGCTCAGTCCACTGGCACCCTGAATAGTAATCTTCTGTTCTTTGCCGGTACCCTTGTCTTTGGCTGTTACGTTTAAGATTCCGTTGGCATCAATATCAAAAGTTACTTCAATCTGAGGAACACCTCGAGGAGCTGGTGGAATGCCATCTAGTATAAAGCGACCCAAAGACTTGTTGTCAGCAGCCATTTCGCGTTCCCCCTGCACTACATGAACATCAACGCTAGGTTGATTGTCGGCAGCAGTTGAGAAAGTCTGAGATTTTGAGGTAGGAATTGTGGTGTTTCGTTCGATTACGCGGGTAGCCACGCCTCCAAGTGTCTCGATACTGAGTGAAAGGGGACTTACGTCCAAAAGTAGTAGGTCTTTTACATCTCCCATCAAAATTCCACCCTGAATTGCAGCTCCAATGGCTACAACTTCATCGGGATTCACACCTTGATGAGGTTCTTTTCCGAAAATCTCTTTAGCTATCTTAAGTACAGCAGGCATACGAGTCATTCCTCCTACCATAACCACTTCATCTATGTCGCTAGCTTTGAGCTTTGCATCTTTAAGGGCCTTTTCACATGGTTTTTTGGTGCCATCTACCAAATCATGAGTCAGTTCATCTAGTTTGGCACGGGATAGCTTCATATTAAAGTGCTTCGGACCACTGGCATCTGCAGTAACAAAAGGCAGGTTGATATCCGTTTCTTGAGCTGAGCTGAGTTCGATCTTAGCCTTTTCAGCAGCTTCTTTGAGTCTTTGTAGGGCCATTTGATCATTAGAAAGGTCAATGCCGTCGGACTTTTTGAAAGCTTCTACAAGATGATCGATAATCTTCTGATCAAAGTCGTCACCACCAAGATGAGTGTCACCGTTTGTCGAAATAACCTCGAATACACCATCGCCAAGCTCCAGAATAGAGATATCAAAAGTACCTCCTCCCAGATCAAATACGGCAATCTTCACATCATTCTTATTCTTATCCATTCCGTAGGCCAAAGCGGCAGCAGTTGGTTCGTTGATGATTCTTTTTACCTCTAGTCCGGCAATTTTACCGGCATCTTTGGTTGCCTGACGTTGTGAATCGTTGAAGTAGGCAGGGACAGTAATAACGGCTTCTGTAACAGGTTGGCCTAAATAGGCTTCAGCATCGGCTTTAAGTTTTTGAAGTACACGAGCGGAAATCTCAGCAGGTTGGAACCATTTATCACCCATTTTAATCTCAACTTGGCTGTTTTTCCCCGACTTGGTTTCAAAAGGCATCATTTTTGCCTCTTTTTCTACCTCGTTAAGCTTGTGTCCAATGAATCTTTTAGCAGAAAAAATCGTATTAGTCGGATTGGTTACTGCTTGGCGCTTGGCGATTACACCAGCGAGCCTCTCTCCGTCTTTTTCGGCAACGGTAGATGGCGTGGTGCGGTTACCTTCCGCGTTCGGGATTACGACAGCTTCTCCACCTTCCATAACAGCCATGCAGGAGTTAGTCGTACCTAAGTCGATTCCAATAATTTTACCCATTTTAATTTATTAATTACTATTTAAATTTGGCACTCACCATTATAGAGTGCTAATGATATCTGTCAATTATTTTTTTGAGCCATCGCCCACCTTCACTTTAGCCACCTTTATTACATCACCTTGTAGGGTGTATCCAGGTTCAAACTCCTCTACAATCATGTCCTTTTCACCGGGGCCAGCCATTAGGGCTTCGTGTACATTCGGATCAAGCATTTCGCCTACTGTTTTAACCTTGCTAATGCCTAGCTTCTCGAAGGTTTTGATCAAATCATCATGAATATGTAGCATCCCCTTGGTCCATTCGTTGTCTTTAAGCTCTTCTGGTAGGTGGGTAACACTTCGATCCAAATTGTCCAAAACAGGCAGGATGATTTTAAGGAGTTCTGCGTTCGCAAACTTAACAAAACTGCCTTTTTCCTCTTCGCTTCTTCGCTTATAGTTCTGTAAATCGGCCATAGCTCTGGCCACTTGCCCAGTAAGCTCCTCGATTTTGGCATCTTTCGATTCATCATCATTCTGGGCCTGTTGCTGCGCTTCATCGTCTGCCTTTGCAGCGTCAATTTTTTCGTTTAGATCATCATCCATAGTGAAAATACCATAAGTTTAAAGTGAGGATATCTTATCAGTTAGCTAGGCGTAAATCAATGTTCTAGTAGGTGGATGAAGCCACGTTGCTACAGTTAACTGCCCCCAGGCGTTGAACAACACACATTCTGTAATAGTAGGTAGTTCTGCCAGCAACTGTTTTGTCTACAAAGTTAGATGCATTCTTGTTTGATGAAGAGAAGGCAACTGGATCAGCGGGGAAGCTAGGATTGGCATTCTTGCTGGATTTTACCAATTTATAAAACTGGAAGTTGTCACTTTCACAAGAGGCCCAGTTGAGGACAATGGCATTTAGTTTTGAGTCCTTTCGAGCACTTAGGCCAGTGCTGCAGTTACCGGTAACAGCTTTAGGAGTTGTTACGACCGGAGCGGCTACTGTTTTTTTGGCGACAGGTGCCGGAGTGGCTGCTTCTTCTTCAGCTTCCTCCTCATTTTCCCCTCCTTCTTCTGAATCTTCTGCTTCATCTGTTTCTTCAGCCTCTTCCATAACTTCTTCAATAGCTTTGTCTTCAGTAGTGTCTACATCATCTTTATCTCGCATTACGTAGGACGTAAGGCTAACTCCTACCAGAAAGGCAACAATAAAACCGATAATTTGTGTGGACGTTAATTTCATAATCGTAGTGATTAAATAGTAATCCGATTATATATGAATTGCTTTTTGAAGGGAAATTTGATAAAAAAGATTAGTCTGGTACCGTGGCGAAGCTGGTTAACGCAGGAGTTTGCAAAACTTCCATTCGCGGGTTCGAGTCCCGCCGGTACCTCCACCCCAATTGCTTACTTCTACTCGTATCGTTTGAAGTTTGTAACGTCTTGGCTGAAGTCGTCGGGCATTTCGAAATCGGGTAGATCGTTACCGTTGCTATAGGCTTCAATAGAATCGCGCCAAATAAATGTGTCACCCTGGATTTTATATATGCCGAAAGGGATTCGCTGCAGGCCTGAACTTGTTTGAATGTAAATATATAGTTGATTTGGTGCTGTGCTCGTGATCACTTCATATTCAACTTCTTTGTAGCTCTCGTCATCGTAGAATATCAGGTATTTTTCATCCTGAAAATCGATGTATTGATAGCTGCCATTGTCGTTGGCTGCGCGCCAGGTGCCTAGTAGTGGATTTTCGGCTACAGTAGGTGTTGGTATTTCCCTTTCCTGCTTTTCAACTGCCTTTGGACTTTCTACTTTTATTTGATTAGATTCCCCCATATTCAGTCTTATCCCTATGGCGATCACTATTACGATGAAGCCAAAAAGGTAAATAGGAAATATACCTACTCTTCTTTTTTCTGTTTCATTGTGCTCCATGAGATCAATCTTTTATATTAATTTATCTCAATCTAAAACTCGTTACACTGGCACCCACTTGGTCGCGGATGTCTTTTGGTGTGCTTGGCAGCATTCCGCCGGAAACAATGTAAGCGTCTTTGCCTTTGGCTACGTATAGCTGAATAAAGCGAATCAGTTTTTCAGTTGGATTAAGCCGTGCCTGGAATATATGAACCATAGCGGGCACTCCCCCCATATCCACCTGAGCTTCCTGTACTTTTTCGTAGTCGGTCAAATTCTGCTCTGCCAAATTGATGTTAGCCCTAGCGTAATCGACAGATGATACTTCGCTGGCTAGATCCTCTTTTACAACATTTACGTTTATGAAAAAGCCGTCATAAGCCTCTGGTGTGGTGAAGGCAACCAGAGTTTCTTTTGGTACTTCCGGGTAAAATTCAGATTGAGTGATGATTTTCCAATCAGGGTTGATATTTATGGTGAAAAGACCACCTTCATATGCCTGAAGATTGGTTTCTGGACTGCTGTCTGAGCCACATCCGTTCAAAACAGCGGTGAACATGACAATCGCCAGTACAGCCAGAGTTTTTTTGATGAAATTTCGCATTCTTTTGTTTTTATTCGAGGATATTTTAGCATAATCTTGGTTTTTATACTAAAATAAATTTGTTAATAAAAGACCATGAACTATCTGCATCAGTACCCCATCATCATTCCGTTTATAGCTATTCTTGCTGCAGAGATAGCTAAGGTAACCATTGATCTTTTAACTAAGCGTCACAAAATTAGATTCATTAAAACTGGTGGTATGCCAAGTGGGCATTCCGCTTTTGTCAGTTCTTTGGTCGTTGTTGTGGCTTATCGAGAGGGGATTGAAAGTACAGCCTTCATGATTGCTGCTGTAGTAGCTTTGGTGGTTATGTATGACGCTGTTACTCTTCGTAGTGAGGCTGGTAAGCATGCAGAATCGATTAATAGCCATCACGAGTCCGGACTTGAGGAGTCTCTTGGACACAGTCATTGGGAAGTTGTTGTTGGCGCTCTATTTGGCGCCATTCTTTCTTTTGTTCTGTTGGTTGTTTAAATGGTACCCCAGGTAGGAATCGAACCTACGACCTCTAGCTTAGAAGGCTATTGCTCTATCCACTGAGCTACTGGGGCATGTCGTTTTCGATTATATGGTAATATCTGGGTGGTATCAATTAACAATATCAAAATGAAGAAACTAGATTCTATGGCCATGGGTCTCGCCTTTGGAGTTCTTTGGGCAGCCGGTGTACTTATTATTGGTCTGTTAGCCACATTTACTGGGTATGGCTCAGAGTTAATCGCATCACTTGGAACAGTCTACCTAGGGCTGGAAGCGACCCTAGTAGGTGTAGTTATCGGAGCTGTGTGGGGATTTGTCGACGCTTTCATCGGAGGCTACGTGCTTGCCTGGCTCTACAACAAGTTTGCTAGCTAGCAATTGTCTGCATCAGTTCATCCGAAATATCGAAGTTAGCTGAGACATTGCTCACATCCTGATCATCGTCCAAAGCTTCCATGAAATTCAGAATCTTTTTGGCTGTGGATTCATCTTCGATTTTAACAGTTTGATTGGGAATTAGCTGTACCTCGGCTTGTTGTGTTTCAAGGTCAGCTGTTTTAAGCTTATCTACTACAACAGTGAGGTCACTTGGGTTTGTGTGGATTTCCATTATCCCATCTTCGCTTTGAATATCCTCGGCACCTGCATCAATGGCAGCGAGTTCAGCTTCATCGGAGTCGATATTTTCCAAATTAATGGTAATGACACCTTTTCTGTCGAACATCCATGTCACTACACCTGTTTTTCCTAAATTCCCACCACCCTTATTGAAGATGGTGCGCATATTCGTGTATGTGCGGTTTGTATTTTCAGTCAGGCATTCAACAATAACAGCTGTACCACCTGGGCCATAGCCTTCGTAAGTAACTTCCTCAATTTGAGCTGCGTCCTTATCTTCACCTGTTCCGCGCTTGATGGCTTTATCGATGTTGGCACTGGGAACATTATCTTTTTTGGCGTTGTCTATGGTCAGCCTTAGACTGGGGTTCATATCCGGATCACCCCCATTACGGGCAGCAATGGTGATCAAGTTGGCGTGGCGCGTGAAAATCTTACCGCGCTTTGCATCAGCGGCACCTTTTTTGTGCTTAATAGAATGCCATTTACTGTGACCGGACATACGCTTTAGTTAGTGAAAGGCAAAAGAGCAACGTGTCTTGCTTTTTTGATAGCGTTTGAGAGTTTCTTCTGGTGTTGCAGGCAAACTCCAGTGTAGTAACGATTCTTAATCTTTTTGAAACCGTTCATAAAGTGCTTCAGAGTTCCAGTATCTTTGTAATCGATATCTTTCATTTGATTAGTGCAAAAGGTGCAACGACGCTTACCGAGATTATGCTTTTGCTTGGTGGAAAAAATTACTTTAGCCATGGTTATTCTTTAATTAACGTAATTAAATTTTGAGATCATCGCCTCCAAGAAGCTTATCTAGCTTGTCATCAAGACTGCTAGCGTCGGCTTTTTTACCTTTATCTTTTATCTCGGTAGGTGCTTTTGCCTTCGGGGCAGCCTTGTGAGTCGTAGTTTCAGGTCTTCGAGAAGGAGCTGGTCTCTCGTCCTTTTTAGGTTCTTCAACCACAACTTCTTCTTCAAATTTGGTGTACTGGTAGTTATCTTTCAGGCTGATGTGAAGAAATCGAATGATGTCTTTATCGATTCTTACATGGTCATCTAATTCACTGTTGAAGGTTGTAGGAAGTGTGACGTTGTAAACAACATAAGTTCCTGCATTGAATTTGCCAATTTTGTAGGCCAGCTTTTGCTTACCCCAATTATCCTTCATGTCTACGGTACCACCGTTATCTTCAAGGTATTTCTCAAATTCCTTGAGCTTCTTTTCGGTAGCAGACTCAAGTAATTCTGGTTGTAGGACGAGCATAAGCTCATATTTTTTGTCGATAGGATCAACGACGCGTGCGACTTCTTTTTTCTTTGCCATGATGTTATATCTTTATGGACTAAATGCGGCCTTTCACTTGTGTGAAAAGCAAAGATTGCTTGGTTATTGTAGCGGTTTTTCATGGTATTGCAAGGATTTTGTAGCTGATGCAAAAAAATAATTGCAGGATGGCTTATTTAAGCTAAAAAACGCACGAAAATCTCTGCCCGGGCAGAACCTTAGTGGAAAAAATGGGGGCATGCTTGTATGCTTGTTTGGCAAAAGTGATTATGAATTTACTAGAAGAATTAAATGATCGGCAACGTGAGGCGGCAGAGACTTTAGGTGGTCCGCTTTTGATTATTGCGGGAGCTGGTAGTGGAAAAACCCGTGCTTTGACCTATCGCATTGCCCATTTGATTGAGCAGGGAATGGCTCAGCCATGGCAGATTCTGGCCGTTACCTTTACTAATAAGGCGGCTGGCGAGATGCAGAAGCGTGTGAATGAGCTTTTGACTGAAAACTTTGACCTGAGTGAGAAAAATAGGCCTATGATTGGCACTTTTCACTCGATTTGTGTGCGGATTTTACGAAAACACATCGAAAAATTGGGTCGTGAGAAGAGCTTTGTGATTTACGATGCCACTGATCAGAAAGGTTTGATGAAAAGGCTCATTAAGGAGAATCAAATTGATGATGAAAAGATCAAATACCAGGTGGTACTGGGTATGATTTCTAAATTCAAGAACCAACTTAAGGGCCCAGAGGAATTTTTGGCAAAAGCAGGCAATCATTTTGAAAGGCAGGTGGCGACACTCTTTTCTGCCTACCAAAAACGGCTTAAGACAAATAATGCGTTGGATTTTGATGATCTGCTTCTACTAGCGGTAAAGCTCTTACAAGAACATCCGGATGTGCTTGATGAGTACCAGGAACGTTGGCGTTACATCTCGATTGACGAGTATCAGGATACCAATCGTGCTCAGTATACTTTTGCTAAACTTTTGGCGGCCAAATATCGTAATTTATGTGTGATTGGCGACAGTGATCAGTCCATTTACAGTTTTCGTGGGGCCGACATCACCAATATTCTGGAATTCGAAAAGGATTACAGTGATGCCAAGGTTATTAAGCTGGAACAAAACTACCGTTCGACTCAGGTTATTTTGGATGCGGCGGATAGTGTTATCGAAAAGAACAAAAGGCGGAAGGCTAAAAAGATGTGGACCGAAAAAGAAGGTGGGGATTTGATCGAAGTTATTCATTCCAGAACAGAAAGCGAAGAGGCCAGTTTTGTAGCTGGCGAAATCGAGAAGTTGATGCGTCTGAAAGAGG
>JAJDCF010000066.1 GCA_029260955.1 Patescibacteria group bacterium
ACAAAATCAGGAAAAGCGGCCTGGGCAGATCGAAAATATCCAAGGCTGAATCCGCTGGTGAGTCCTATGACAAGGATCAGGGTGGCAGATAAAATGCTGCCGATAAGCTCTTTTTTAATCATGATATAAAAAATCCTTCAAACAAATAATATTGTCGGAAGGGGCTTTTGGGGCTACATTGGAAACAAGCATAACGCAGCTTTTTTATTATGTCAACATATATTTTTGTTCTTGGCAAGGATTCCGAGCTCTCAGTGGCTGAACTTTCTGCTCGATACCCCTCATCTAATCCCGTTGGTAAGGGTGGGGAATTTGCTATGCTGGAATTGAATGAGGCTTTTGACCAAAAAGAGTTCAATTATCTTGGTGGCCAGATCAAGGCAGGCGAGGTTTTTGCCAAGGTGACGAAAAGAGACCTTATTTCAAGTATTGCCGACAATCTTTCTGCTGATCATGAATCCGGTAAACTCAATTATGGCGTTAGTGTGTATGGTCTTTCCGAAAGGAATTTAAGGTTGTTGCTTCTTGATCTAAAAAAGGAATTTAGGAAGCGTGGGATTGGCAGTCGTTTTGCCAACCAGAATTTTATCAATATTTCGGCGGCTCAATACAAAGGGCTTAAGGGTAAAAAAGAGGTGCTTGTATGTAAAGATGGCGAGGACTACCATTTGGCTAGGGTGGTTGCCGTGCAGGACATAGATGGCTATTCAATCAGGGATTTTGATAAGCCTTTTCGAGATATGAAAGTAGGCATGCTTCCGCCTAAGCTGGCTCAAATCATGGTCAACCTGACAGGTTCCGATGGAACGGTTTGGGATCCTTTCTGTGGCGGGGGAGTCCTTATTATGGAGGGCCTTCTGATGGGTCACGAGATGCTTGGTTCAGACATCAACGAAAAGACACTACATGGCGCTCAGCGAAATGTGCAGTGGGTCACAAAAGAATTTAGTGCAAAGGCCGGGGCCGATCTGTTTGTTCACGATGCCACCAGGCCGCTTCCCACTAAGAATTTTGATGCGATCGCCTGTGAAGGGTATCTGGGGCCACCGCAAACCAGGCTTAAGTCTAAAAGGGAGTTTAATCCTGTGATTGCTGAGTTATCAGAGCTTTATAGTAAGTTTTTTAGGTCACTAAAAGCCGGTGGTTTTAATGGACCTGTGGTAATTGGTTTACCCTTTTATAAAACCCGCGAAGGCGAACTGAGTTTGGACGAAGTGATACGTGGGATTGAGAAAATGGGTTTCAAAAAGGATCTCAGCTTAAAGTACGCTCGTAAAGATCAGCTTGTTGGTCGCCACATTCTTCGTTTTCGCTTCAGCTAGATGCTTTGAGTCTTTTGGCAACTGGCTGAAAAGCGACAATGGTGAACACGGTTGTTACGAAGGCCATTATCACTAGGACTGAGAAGATCTTTTCGTCTATTATTCCAAGTTCTAAGCCAATGGAAGCCACGATAAGCTCAACGGCGCCACGGTTATTAAGGGCAAGTCCTATGGTAAGTGATTCCATACGCTTCATTTTGAGTATGCCTCCCGTAACAATCCAGCTGCCCAGTATTTTTCCGAGTATTGCGACAATCAAAATCGTCAACATAAATAGTGGTACGGTTTTGAAGGCGCTAAAGTCCAGATGAAATGCCAAGCTTGCAAAGAATATTGGGCCAAAAAAGCTGTAACTCATACCATAAATGCGATCTTCAATTTTTTCGAAAACCTTATTATCCAAAACTTCCTCTCGTATAAATAGGCCAGCTAGGAAGGCTCCGATGATCATGTGAAGGCCGATGGCTTCCGCGATTAGCCCCATTAATAGAGCGATGATCAAAGTGAGGGTGAAGCCTTTGTTTTTGAAGTGAATGATTCTGTCGGCATAAGGAGATATTTTGCTTCCACCCCAAATCACGATGACAAAGAAGGCTATTACTTTGGCAAGAAGAATTGCTAGCGGTATGAGCTCGAAGCTTCCTGTTTCGGCAAGGTTTAGAGCTAGCGAAAATAGAATCAGAGCAATAATGTCGTCGATGATGGCGGCCCCTAGTGACAAATGTGCAACTTTGCTGTTGAGCATTTTATGATCCTTGAAAAGCCTGGCGCTAATGGCAATAGCCGAAATGGAAATACCCATTCCCACAAAAAAGGCGGTGGTGACGGGGTAGCCGAATAGGATCGATGTGTAGTAGCCTCCCAGAAAGGGGACAAGAGCTCCTCCAATGGCAATCATTATAGATTTTTTACCTGCTCCTAAAAGTTCATCAGGGTCACTTTCTAGGCCGGAATGGAGCATGAGGAAGAAAATTCCGAATTCGGCGACCACTTTGATCAGTTCGCTGTCGATGGCAACCAGGTTCAACAAGGCAGGGCCGACGATGATACCACCAACTAGCTCACCAAAAATGACAGGCAGATTGAATGCCCTGAAGATCTTACCAGCCGTCCAGATGACGACCATGAGTACTAATAAGTCTGTGAAATCAACCATATGTATTTTTTTATTTGCCTATGTATTTTATCAGACTATTATGTTTTGGCAAAAAACTATGAAAATAGCCGTACTGACATCAGGGGGAGTAGATAGCTCTGTGGCGCTTCGCTTGCTACACAAAGAGGGGCATGATTTAACCGCTTTTTATCTGAAAATTTGGCTAGAGGATGAGCTGGCCTATTTGGGTGAATGCCCTTGGGAAGAAGACCTTGCCTACGTTCGTCAGATTTGTGATGAGATTGGCGTGCCCCTAGAAGTTGTTCCGATGCAAAAGGAATATTGGGAACGTGTGGTGGAGTACACCATGGCCGAGGCAAAGGCGGGTCGAACACCGAACCCAGATGTTCTTTGTAATCAGCAAATCAAATTTGGTCAATTTTATGATTTTATCGATGACTCTTTTGAAAAAGTGGCGACTGGACATTACGCTCAGGTAAGCCAAGATCAGATGGTTGGAAATGATGGTGTGAACAAAAATTTTGTTCTTAAAATAGCACCAGATCCAGTGAAGGATCAGACCTATTTTTTGGCTCAAATTTCTCAAGAGCAACTTTCTCGGGCGCTCTTTCCGATTGGTTCATATGATAAGGTCGAAGTTCGTGAATTGGCACAAGAATTTGATTTGCCGAATCAAAACCGTAAAGATAGTCAGGGGATCTGCTTTTTGGGTAAGATTCCCTTCCGCGATTTTTTGAAGCATCATTTGGGTGAGAATCCTGGCGATTTTGTGAATTTTGAAACAGGTGAGAAGGTGGGTGAGCATTTGGGCTACTGGTTTTACACGATTGGTCAGCGGCAGGGGCTTGGTTTATCTGGTGGACCTTGGTTTGTGGTCAAAAAAGACATCGAAAAAAACCTCATTTATTTGGCACAAGGTTATGAACCGGATGAAGTTTACAAGAGTGAGTTCAAAGTTGGCCCGATTCACTTAATAAGTCCTGAAGGGCGAGAGGTGAGTGGTGATTTAGCTGTGAAAATTCGACATGGAGTTGCACTGCATGAATGTGCTGTTGATGGAGATAAGGTTACGCTGAAAAAACCAGTGCATGGTGTGGCATCTGGGCAGTTTGCAGTATTCTACGATGACGATGTGTGTTTGGGAAGTGCTGCTATTGTGACAGCTTGATCATTCGATTCAGGCTTTTTTTCGCTTTTTGTATAACTTCACTTGGTAAATCTATGATTTGTTCTGGGCGAGGGTTCTTGAGGCATTCCAAAATATCTTTGAGCATGATTTTCTTCATGTAAGGGCATAGGGCGCAGCTACCGATGATCTTTTTGTCCGGTTTTTCGGTGCGGACGCGGTCGGACAAGCCACATTCGGTGACGAGCATGAATTCCTCAGCTTTTGAAGTGTCTACATAGTCCATCATCTGCTTGGTGCTCCCCATCATGTCGACTTCCTTTATTACGGTCGGACTACATTCGGAGTGGGCGAGGATTTTTGCCTTTGGGTGTCCTTTGCGGATTTCTTTGATTGTTTCTGGAGAGAATTCTTCGTGTACAATGCATCTTCCTTTCCAGCCGATCAGCTTTTTTTTGGTGAGTGGTTGCAAGTTCTTGGCCATGAACTCATCAGGCAGAAAGATGATTTCTTTTTGGCGCACCCTCTCAATTATCTTCAGGGCGTTGCTAGATGTACAAACGACATCACATTCCGCTTTTACCTCGGCGGTTGTGTTGATATAGCAGATAACTGCAGCCTTTGGGTGAGCCTTTTTTAGACCACGTACATCATCAGCCGTAATCGATTCAGCTAGTGAGCATCCAGCTACGGCAGGAACAAGTACGGTTTTTCTTGGGTTCAGGATCTTGGCTGTTTCGGCCATAAAATGAACTGAGCTAAAAACAATGGTATCTGCCTTGGTTTCTTTGGCTTTCAGGCTAAGAGCATAGGAATCACCCAAAAAATCTGCCACTCCATACATAATATCGGGTGTCTGATACGAGTGCGCGAGAATAATGGCGTTTTTTTTCTTCTTCAGCTGGTTAATTTCGAGTGTCAAAGGGGCGATGAGCTCGCAGTCACTTTTTGACCAGCCAACTTTCTCCAATTTACTGAAGAGTCTTTCGGTTTCACCGTTGATTTGTTTGTCGGAAGGCATAGGCTTGGCTAAGGGGTGAGTATATTTTGCTATAAATCAAAGAATCAGACAAGCGGTAAAGAAACAAATGGTCCGAAGAGGACGAGCCGGGCACCAACCGACTCGTCCTCTTGGCGCGGTTGTGCGCTGGGTTATTCGGCTGGTTCATCCTCCTTTGTCGAACTGCTTTCGCCGTTGCGGTTGTAGTAGTTCTGGAAGCTCGGGTGGGCGTCCATGAGCGACAGGGACACGGCGAGCCCAATGAAGCCCAGAATGAACTGGATGGGGGTTCGGCTCCAATCGGGTGCTCCGAACTTCACGACGAGTGCCATACCCAGCGCCCAGACGATCAGGTTTGGTACGAAGATGAGCGAGAGCTTCATCCAGCCGATGAGGATCTCCTTGACCGTCACCAGACCCATGCCGACCAGGATTACCAGGAAGAACACGATTTGCGGTCCGTTGCCAAAGGGGCTCGCGCCTCCTTCGACCACGCTGTTGAACAGGCCGAACCAGACGATGTAGTCCTGATTGGCCATTTCCCCGAACTGTGAGTAGGCTACGCGGAAGGCTGCTGCGTTGTCAGCTCCCCACGTTTTCCCGATGATCACTGGGATGGTCTGCATGTCTGTGAGACCCATCTGCTTGAGGCCAACACCTGCCAGGGCCGCCACTGCGAAGAAGGCGACGAAGATGGTGGTGGTCTCTATGCTCCAGTGGAAGGTGTTGTGCTTGGCGTCGTGATCGAAGCCGAAACGTTTCACCAACAGGCAAGCTGAGCCCAGTAGGAACACGCCGCCCAGGAAGAAGGCGATGTTGTATCCTTTCGTCATCCAGGGGTGCATGAGTCCTGTTGCGATGCAGCCAGCCAGTGCCAGACCTACTCCCACCTTCTTCCAGCTGGTCGGTCGGACGATGGTGAGGTTTTTGGCCCCGCCGAAGCGTACGCCCAAACGGTGCAGGGCGACCAGATACAGGGCCCAGGTGAAGATCATGTAGAGCCAGAACTCCTGTAGTGGTCTGAAGAAGCCAACCTCATTGCCCTTGCTCGATTCGAGGATAGCCCAGAGAGCTTGAGGTGGGTCTGCGAGTAGTGTCGCTAGAGCGAGGAAGTTCATCGAGAAGACCGCGACGATAATCAGGATCTTCAGCCAGTTTTTCGGATAGGCCTTTTTGATGACGGGTACCAAGCCCAGGCAAACGGGCACGACGGCCCAGGTGGTGGCGAAATTGCCGATGATGGGGCAGATGATGCCCAGAAACCAGCCCAGCGGTGCTTTGTCGTCGGTCACTTTCACGTCAAATAGATTCATCGACGCAATGAGGACCGTGATGAGGGGAATCCCGATAAACTTCGGGTACTCATCCAGGAAGATGTGGTGCAGTTCGTGGTGACCGTGTTGGCCGCCCATGTTCCACACCAAGGCTCCTGCTGCAGCTCCGAGTAGGATGAAGATTCCACCCTTTATCGCGATGTTCTCTACCTTTACGGAGGTGAGAACGATGCAGATGATGGCCACTACGGCCGCAATTAGCAGTAACACTGACAATACTCCTCCCCATTTCGGGGTGCTTGGTGCGCCCCGAGAGGGGTCATTTCGTTATTGTTTTTCGCGGCCCATATCTTTCGATCTTGGCGTTGAGCTATTGAAGGAATTCGTTTTTTGATTAACTAAAATCAGCCTATGTCATTCCCACAAAAGCAGGAACCTACCCTGTGCGTTGAAGATTCCTACGTGTGTGAGAATGACGTTCTTAATTGTTTCTTTACCGACTTGTCAAAGATCATGCAGTGGAAGGGTTTAAAAAATCCTTCACACCGACTTTAATCTGTGCGCATTCGTAGGTTTCACCAATTATGGCAAGCATAACAGCAATACCAAATAGGAAGGCACAGGAGGAACCTTATACCGTACATCACAGTTTGAGTCAATGCTTTAAGACCTCACTCAATTTTTTCTTGAATAGGCTAAATAGCCCACAAATACTAGGTTTACTCCGGGTACGAACACGAGTAATCCCAGCCACTTAGATTTCTTTAGCAGGTTGGTCATTTCCATCCAGGTCAAAGCCATAAATATCAAGTTCACTACGGGAATTAGGTACGTCAAATACCACCATCTTGGCTTTTTTGCCATATCCACCCAATAAAAAATATTTATTATTGGTAGCCAGGCCAGGTAGCTGTCGTTGGTTTTGGTTTTGTCTGCAATCACTTTGAATGAGCTGGCCAGATAAATGTATGTTGCGATCAATATTGGCACATTGAATTCACCGTATTGATTGTTGGCTACCATTACAAAAACTAAAAAGGCAGCTACTGCTATGAGTAATTTCTTGATAATAGGCCATGCTCTGCTTTTGGAGCCAGTAGCACTGAAGGCTTTGGATTTAATCTTTATATTCGACTTCTTCTTGCCATCTGGTTCTCGTAAAACTTTGTAGACCTTGATTTCATGAGGAATGCCTTTTAAATGACGATGTCCTACTTCGGAAGAGGGAACTTCACTCTTATTCATGGCCAAATAAACGGCTTCTGTAAAATAAATTTCGTTTGGTTCAGCGATTCCTTCGATGCGAGAAGTAATGTTTACTGCTTCGCCAAAGACATCATTGTTTTTCATGGTTACTTCGCCTGAATTGATGGCAATTCGTACTTCCATCTTTTCATCATGCTCTACATCTTCGTTGTGCTTGCGCAGATTATTTTGTACTTCTATCCCACAAAGAACGGCATCGGTTGGACTTTCGAAGGTTACCAAAAAAGCATCGCCCACAGTTTTTACTATATTCCCTCCGAATTGCTCAAAAATGGGTCGCACCAGGTCGTCGTGCAATTCCAAAAGCCGAAGAAGCTCTTGTCTGGTCTGCCTTGAGGATCGATCTGTAAAGTTCTTGAGGTCCGTGAACATCACGGTAAGGTGTTTTGTCTGCATGTGTGCATTATATCACTCAACTTCATCTTGATTAAAACAAAAAGCTCAGCTAAATTGTTGAGGCAATTTGGTTATAATCCTCGGTAGCTCAGTGGTAGAGCGTCCGGCTGTTAACCGGTAGGTCACTGGTTCGAATCCAGTCCGAGGAGCCATACAAAAAAAGTGAAGCTTTTTTGGGATGGTGACGAAGGACGCAGATGAGAACCATGGTTCGAGACGAAAACTGAGCTTAGCGATGATTTGAGTCCTCGACCTCGCAGGCGAAGCCGAGAATGTAAGAGTACCCAGTCCGAGGAGCCAACTATTTACATAGTGGCTTTTTTATGTTATAATAACTCTATCTGTTTAATTATTAATTTATGGCTTCAGCTTCAGATATAAATGAAGATCAGTTCGAATTGCTAGGTAAGGAATCCACCGATGCTCAAAGAAGAGTTATTCGGGAGCTTTTGGGCTTAACAGCTGATTTGCCTAAAACAGAATTATTAGAACGTCTTGCTGAAGCACAAGGCCATGCCAGAGCAATAGAGTATGATGCTTTTGATCAGATTTTAGACGAAGAACGCGAAAAGCTTATAGCAGATAAAAATGAGGTTATAGAAGCGTTTGAAAGTGCTGGATTAGAACTTCCTCATGACTTAAAAGATATGTTAAATGAGGCCCCTCGATATCAAGGGGGTCGAGATGGCTGTGGACTTAGTAAGGCAAGTCGATTTTTAGCAAAATGGGTACATGGTAAGTCATATCGAGTAAAAATACAGGTTAGTGATGACTATAAAGCAGCTTTGGGGCAAATTGATCCGAGGGGAATGAAGCCTGAGAGCAAGCTTATTTTTGGTTTGCTGGCTGATATTCATGATGTACGCCCAAAGAATCCTGGTGTAACACAGTTGCCAGCCATAGAGGAAAGAGTGAAGATTGGGACTTGTAGCACGGCTGAAGCGTATTTTCTCGATTATTTGTATGATACTGGATGGCCAATTGTTGGTGACAAGAAAATGAATATTGTCCTCAACGAAAATGGTGATGCTTTATTTATCGAAAAAATTGGTTTGGGTGAAAATCATTCTGCAATATCACTAAAGGAATTTTATGTGAACGACGTACTAATTCCGCCTGGTAGCTTAGTGGCCTTAAAATATTCTGACGAAAAAATTGGACCGCCCACCATATCTCATAAAGGCAATATCATTCAATCTTCAGATCTGGAAGGGGTAGAATTCTTGCGATTTACAACTCTGGTAGTAAAGCCAGAAGATCGTGGTCGCGCGTTTTGGTCACATCTGCTTTTTCAAATACAGAATGGCATGCCAGGTGCAGCAAGGGTTTCGATTAATGATTTTATCAATAAAGCACGTTCAGAGACCGATCCCAATATGCCGGATGGAGTAAAAAGGGAGTTAATGAAAATCCATTCCTACTTGCAATCGCCAACTGAGGCAGGTTTAGTGAATGAAGAGACACTAACTGCAGAAGCAAAACGATATTTAGAAGCAAAAAAACAATATCTTATTCAACGTGAACGCGAAGAAGTAGAAAATGCTGTAAAAAATGCTGAACAAGAGAGAGAATTCGAAAGGGCAAGCAGAATATACGCAAAATTAAAAGGTGATCCAGTATTTGAGCAGATCCGAATAGAGGAGGCACTTGAGCATATTAGGGAATACATGGAAGAGCATGAAGATGATTCTTTTAATAACACATACAAATGTGAAATGACACCAGATGGATATCTATTAGAGAAAGATGGCAGTAAATCATATACGCGTGTGACTGGTTATGATGTTGGGCGCAACTCTTATTCGGTGGTATTAGCACGGGCTGTAAGAGTATACGAACGTCGTTATCCTAATAGAATTGCTGAATTAGAGATGAATGTGTAATTACATCACAAAACTAGTCCGAACTTCGTCTACTTAAAGGGAGCCATCTATATTTGGCTTATTCAGACTTTTTTTTCATCCCAAGTATCTTGTACATTCCGCATCCACATACTTCGCATTTTCCCTTCATAGCGGCGCGGCCATTCTTCATTTTCACCTCCTCAGCATCTACCATATTTCTATCCTTTTCCTTACATTTGACGCAATATCCTGTTTCCATTTTTTTATCTTCATCTTCCATGTTGTATTTTGGTTAATTGTATATTGACTTGAGGTTATCGTATTTGTTTGTTTGATTCAAGAGGAAATGTGTGTTTTTGGTATAATCAAACTATGGATCCAACATTTACACTTAAAGCAAAGATTTGGCTATGGCAAGGTAAGGCGGCTTGGCATTTTATTACGATTCCCGCTGGATTATCGGCTGATATCAAGGGCTTTGATGAAATGCCAAGAAGGGGATTCGGCTCTGTTCCAGTGAAAGTGACTATTGGCTCGACCACATGGAAGACTAGTATTTTTCCGCAAAAGAAAGGTACTTATATCCTTCCTTTAAAGGCTGATGTTCGAAAGAAGGAAGGAGTTGCGGAAGGAGATGCTGTTCAGATAGTAATCGCACTGCAGTAAGTCATGGCTTTTGTCTGCAAAATATGCTATAATTATGAGATTAATTTAGAGCATATTTGAAATGACCTCTGACACACAAAAAGAACAAGTAACTGATTCAAGAATTCGTCCTACAGGAATAGGTGCATTTGACACGATTTTGAATGGTGGCCTTCCAAATAATGCAAGTGTTCTGTTGAGCGGTGATGCAGGCTCAGGGAAAACCACATTAGCTATGCAGTGGCTATTTGCCGGTTATAAGGAATATGGTGAGTCCGGTATTTACATTACCATGACAGAGCCAACCATTACCTTGCTCAGGAATTTAGGTAACAACTCTTTTTACAGTAATGAATATTTGGCATCCTCCGATTTAAATGCTTCTAATTTTGGAAGTGAGATTGCCAGGCGTAAAGGTGTGCACTTGATTGACTTAAGGCAAATCATGGAGGAAGTAGGCCTTATGAAGTCCGAATACACTGATAAAGATTTGGACCTATTAGTTGAAACGCTATTTAAACTTGTTTCACATGCAAACGTAAAAAGGGTGGTTCTGGATTCAATTACTGCGGTAGCCTACCTTTTAAAAGACGAATCTATGATTCGTAGCTTCATTTTTAAATTTGGTAAATATCTTGCTGCTGTTGAGTCAAATATTCTACTTATTAGTGAGGCTAAAAAAGATGAAGATAGTGTATTTGGTGTCGAGGAATTTATTTCTGATGGAGTAATCAGGTTAACCTATGGAACACCAGAAAAAAATCTTCCGCGCACATTAAGAGTAAAGAAATTACGTGGAGTTGATTTCAATTCTAGACCTATATCATACGATATTACGAAGGATGGGCTTAAGTTTTTTGTTCGCACTAATAAAAGTCTAAACTTTTTAGCAGGCCAGAAGCGCATACCAACCGGAATACCAGGATTTGAGAAAATTACTAAAGGAGGATACATAGAGGCATCTTCAGTTTTGATATCTGGACCTTCTGGAAGCGGCAAAACCTTACTTGCCCTGCAGTCTTTGGTTTCTTCTTTAGAAAGCGGACTTAAGGCCATCTATTTCTCATTTGAGGAGTCAAAGGATCAGCTTCTTAGAAATGCAAAGTCCTTTGGATGGGACCTTAAAGCATATGAGGAAAAGGGCTTACTGAAAATAGTTGTTGC
>JAJDCF010000067.1 GCA_029260955.1 Patescibacteria group bacterium
TTCCGCCGCTCAGAATGCCGTGGTTCAAAAAATGACTGCCAACACACCTGCTACGCCGGCTGTAAAACACGATGAGGTCGGCCGCAATGAACCTTGTCCTTGTGGAAGTGGTAAGAAGTATAAGAAGTGTCACGGACAAGGCTGAAACCTTTAAAAAAGGTTCCAGTACCTCCAAAATATCTGTCTTCGCTCGAAGATTTTCTTCGCCCAGCTTCGCAGCTTCCTTCACCGCACATGTCGCCTCAGGGTCCGCCTCGCGGGCTCGCAAAAATTTCTCGCTCAACTATCTATTTGCTGAAAACTCTTAGGTAGAAGAGCCGATCGACGCGTGAGCGAGGACCGGCCTTCGAGAGAACAAGGCATCGACGCCGACGGATGTCAGCGGACGCCAATGGTGTCCAGGTTGTTTAAGCTACTTGCAGACTGCGGCGATATAGAACGTGGCGCTCAAGGCTGTCGCATTGAACCCGAGGTTTCGACCGTCGATTTTGTCCCAATATAGCGATGGGACTGCTTTCAGTTTCATTCCTCTTGGCTTTGTGGTCGTGTAGCTCCAGATGTCACCGATGGCGACTATGTGTCGATGGCGCTGGTACTTGGGGTGTTGCGCGCCAAGTGCGAGTAGGTGTTGCCACCGTGCCGGACTGCAGCCGGTATGACTGCTGACCTCGTCAAGACCATCCTTGATGCTGACAACTTTCTTGTTTACTTGAAAGAACTTGAGCTTGACCTTGGCCTTGTCCGTGCATTTCCCCTTCGGGACTGTTGCACTTTTGTAGCCGGGGTGTACCCAGTCGTACTTGCCAGCCTTCAAGGCTACATTGAAGTCACAGGTCAGAGTTACCCTGACCCACGGCGCACCAGTGTGCGCTGAGGCTGTGAGACTGACGAGGACGATCGCGAGTACGAACAAGCGTGATACGAGGTTCATGACTATAAAGGCTCCAGAGTTTGATGTTTAGCCGAGTGAACGACCGTGTTGTTTGCCGTAGTTAGTTAAGCCAGGGCTCCTGATTGACCGCGTGGATCAACTGGAAGCCATGGCTAACAATTTGCAAGTAGTCTTAAAGATCATGACAGCCACCCAAAAAAAAGGGAGCAATCAAGATGGAATCATATCACCTTTTTTAGTGTTTGGCAAGTAGGTAGGTAGAAGAGCCGATCGACGCGTGAGCGAGGATCGGCCTTCGTGAGGACAAGGGGTCGACTCCGACGGGTGTCAGAGAGGACGCCAATAGTGTCCAAATTATTTAGGCTACGAGCAAACGGCGAGGAAGTGCACAGTATTGTTCCAACCCAGGGCGTTGTCGAAGCCGAGGTTTCGGCCGTCGACCGTGTCGGCGTCCAGGTAGGACACCATGGTCTGGACTCTCTTCTTCAGCCGCGGATCTTTCGGGGTGTAGGTCCAAATCGAACCAAGTGCGACGATGTGCTTGTCACGCTGCATTTCTGGGTGATCGGCACCCAGGGCGAAGAGCTCGGGCCAGGTCGCAGGTCGACAGCCGCGGTTTTTCATTTCTTCTATTGCCTCATGCAGGGCAATGACCTCTTCATTTATCTGAATGAAGCTGAGCGTGACCTTCTTCTTCTCTTTGCACTCCGCGTCGGGAACAGTAATGTCTTCGTAGGCTACATGAGTCCAGTCGTAATGACCAGCCTCTAGGGCCCTGTCGAAGTCGCAAACTAGTTTGACTTCGAGGTCCTTCGGCTCACCAGCGTGGACCGAGGAAGTGATTGTAGTGAGGACGATGGCCAGCGCGAGCAACTTGTATATGTGATGCATCCGATACGCTCCAGATTCTCATTATGGATTTGCATTTCAAATACTGTGGTACCAATAGCCACAGCTTTCGAGTGATCGAGTGGGATCAGCCGGAAGCCATGGCTAGTGATTTGCAAGTAGTCTTAAGGATCATGATTGCCACCCAAAATAGGGAGCAAACAGGATGAAATACTATCATTTTTTGTCAAATTTGGCAAGCTATAAGTTTGACAGCTTAAGGCTTCTTTGCGAGAATCAATTAGCACTTACAAGTCTCAACTGCCAATGGATTTACGGCGTCAAAAAATCTTAGAAGCTATCATTGAATCATTTATTCAGCATGCGTTACCCGTAGGATCAAAACACTTAACTGAGTCCTATAATTTTGATGTGTCTTCGGCCACTATTCGTAGCGAAATGGCCGAGCTTGAAAGAGGTGGCTATATAACTCAACCGCACACTTCTGCGGGTCGTATTCCAACAAGCCGGGCGTATCGAATGATGGTGAATCAGATGAAGGAGCAAGATAAGCTAATGAAACGAGCTCAGGAGGATATGCTGGCAATCAGAAAGCAGTACTACCTTAAAAAGACGAAGGAGAAGCTTTATGATACTGTCTCAATTCTGGCTACTGCCACCGACAATGTCAGTTTTGCCACGCTTCCGGACAAAGGTCAGTTCTTTTATATTGGCATCAGTAATATTCTTCGAAAGCCAGAATTTATGACCCAACCCGAGAAGGCGACAAAAGTGATTGAGATACTGGAGCATGATTTGGCTAACGTTCTGGTGGATCTCGATATTACAGAAGAAGGAGCAATATATATTGGTGAAGAAAATATTCTGCCTGAGTTTAAGAGCTGTAGTTTGCTGGCAATCCCCTACTTTCACCAAGGCTTTGATGGTGTTATGGGTATTTTGGGTTCCACCCGAATGGACTATGCTTACAACATTGCTGCCCTTAAGGCTGCGGTCCAGTTATTAACTGAGTAATATGTATTTTCTTGGAATCGACCCGGGTCTATCAGAGGTCGGCTTTGGCATCATAAAAGTGACCGATAGAGACCCTGAATTTGTGGACTGTGGCATTATTAAAACCGTGCCTGCAGATTCATTCCCTGAAAGACTAACAATAATTAAAAGGGATCTTGTAGAGATTCTTGGAATGCACAAGTACTCTGCTGTGGGCATCGAGGAACTCTTTTTTGTGAAGAATGTTACCAATGGCATCAAGGTTGCTCATGCGCGTGGAGTGATCGTATCTGAAATTCATCAAAAAGGTTTGCCGATTTATGAAATGAAGCCAACTGAGATTAAAAGTAACATCTGTGGCAGTGGACAAGCCGATAAGCGACAAGTTCAAGAGATGGTTAAACGCCTGTTGAATCTTACAACGCTTCCTAAGCCCCACGATGCGGCAGATGCACTCGGTATCGCGATCTTGACGGCAAGGGTACATAATCGCTAGAATCAGCTACTGTAATTTGATAGACTCAATTAGACTACAATATAATAAATGCGCAAATTCCTCGCCATCATTTCTGCTATTCTTCTAGCCCTTCTTATTATGGGCGGTGTTTTGGCATGGCAAGGCACTGAACTTACCAGGGATGGAATTTTTAGCTTGTTCGAAAAGGTTGAGGATACTAAGCCTCAATTGCCACAGCCAAAGGAGGAACTGAATCTGAGCTACGAGGAGCGTCTTGAAAAAGGTGATTACTATTTTGAGCGCGGCTTTCTGACTTTTGCTTCCAATGAATATGTTCGTGCGGCAAATCTGGAGCCAAGTAGGATTGATCCCTATCTGGCGCTTGTTAAGACTCACTTTGAACTTCGGAATTACAAAAAGGCCCTATCTAATGCAGAAATAGTACTAAGTATTAATCCAAACCACCTACCGACTCGCTTTGACGTAGTTCGTATATACATAAAGCTCAGTGATTTTGATACGGCAAAGAATCTTTTGGACGCTTATCCACCAACAGCTGTTCCTGATGCGCGCGTCCTTTATTATCAGGGGCTTTTAGCAGCTCTTTTTCATAATCATGATGTGGCCCAGAAGAATCTGAAACAGGCTCAGGTCGCTTCCACGGACTTGGAGCTGAGTTCTCATATAAGCATTGTACTAGAATCTTATCAGGAATTCAGCTTTACCCAGGCGGCAGAAGACCTTTACCTGTCTGAGCTCTTGGCCCGCAGCTTTAATAAGGTGACTGAATACGAAATGGCCATTCATCTTTTAAAAACTGTGCTCAGAGAACGCGGAGATCTTCGTGATGGATGGATACTGCTTGGCTTTGCCTACCTGAACCTAGAAAAGTACCAGTTTGCTCTCACAGGCTTCGAAAAGGCTTATAGCTTGGATTCTGAGTGGCCTACCACGCAGTACTTCTTAGGTGTGACACATAAGGAACTAGAGCGCTTTGATGAGTCAATCACCTACTTCAATTTGGCTCTTTCTAATGATTTTGAGCCGATGCTGGTCATATACAGGCATCTGGCGGATCTTTATTTTGAGACCCAGGATTATGAAAAGTCTGCCAAGGCTTACGAAGAGGTACTGGAGGTAAGCAAAGATGATATTAACTCCTTCATTCGCCCTGTCTGGCTTTATTTGGACTTTATCAAGGAGCCGCAGAAGGCTTTGAAAGTTGCCGAGGCAGCTGTAATGACCTTCCCCGAATCAGCCATGAGCTTCAACCTGCTTGGCTGGAGTTACGCGGGTCTTAAAGATGATGACAAAGCTGAGAGAAATTTATTGAAGGCTATTGAACTTGAGCCTAGCTTAGCCGCAGCTCATTACAACCTAGCCAACCTTTATAGTAGCCAGAACCGCAATCAAATGGCCCTGGACGCCTTCCAAAAGGCCTACGATCTGGATGCTAACGGTTCTATTGGCAATATGGCTGCTAAAGCATACAATGAATTACTAAGTGAAACACTTACGGAATAAAGTCCTCTGAAATCCCTCAATATGGAATCTGTTAAAAGTTACAAAAAGGAAATCCAACTATTAGTAGCCATTGTACTGGTCGGGCAAATCTTGTTTGCCTTTATGAGCCCTGGGTTCACACAGCCTAGCTATGAAGGGCGGATTTATGCAACGACTGGTGTTATGCACAAGCAGGAGGACCTGCACAAACTCAATGAGGCTGCTCACTATTTTGGCCAAACAATGATCGGCTGGCTCAAGTTTCCAAACTTCTTATCTGATATGCGAGAGAATGTGGACTTGGCCGATGATGCAGCGCTTTCTGCACATATTCAGGAGCGTCAAAACATTATTTTCTCTGTCAGTTCCGCCAGCCCCGTAGAAAAAGATACATTGATTGCCGTTAAAGATCATATTCAGGGAAAGATTGACCAGTACAATTCGGTCAGCCGCACTGAATTTGTGCTGACCAACCTTGATTACGAGCAGGTAGAAATTGAAAGGACCTATAAATTTGGAGCTGTTGTAAGTCTAATAGCCGCTTTAGTCATCGGACTGGCGTTTATCTTTATTCGTAAGGAGTTTAGATAGTAACCTAGCCCGTTGAACCAAATCCTCCTCTGGATTCAGCTTTTATTTCGTCTACTTCCTCAAACTGAAGTTGGTCGGTTTTTACAAAAAGACCCTGGGCTATCTTGTCACCTTTTTTAATAGTGACGCTTTTTGTGCGAAAGTTCTTTACCTGAATCTTGATTTCGTCTTTAGGACCACAATAGTCGTTATCGATTACGCCAATTCCATGAGGTTTGGTCAGTCCATGTTTTCGTGGTGTAGAGCTTCTGGCAGCCAAAATAAGAGCATAGCCTTTGGGGACTTCTACAATTACGTTGGCAGGAATTAGCGAAATCTCGTCTGGCTGTATTTCTACATCTTCGCGCGCCAAAAAATCAAAGCCCACCGAACCACCAGTTTCGTAAACCGGCAAAGGGAGAGACTTATCTATTCTCTTAATTTTGACGTTCATATGGCTTGATTTAGAGCTCTTTCAATGCTTCGTTTACGTCTAATCTTATACCTGGACCCATAGTACTGGTCAACGTAATAGACTTGATGAATGAGCCCTTGAGTACAGATGGCTTTGCATCCCGAATAACTCTAAGGTAAGACTTTAGATTGTTTTCCAGTTCTTCATCTTTAAATGAAAGTTTTCCAAAAATGGTGTGAATATTGCCTTCCTTGTCGTTTCGATACTCCAAACGACCAGCTTTAATCTCTTTGATGGTTTTTACGATATCATCAGTGACTGTTCCGGCTTTAGGATTAGGCATAAGCCCTTTTTGACCAAGTGTCTTGGCCACTTTACCTATCTTCTTCATAACATCTGGTGTAGCAACAATCACGTCGTAGTTGATTTTTCCCTTTGAGAATTCTGCAACAAGATCCTCAAGTCCTGCCTCGTCAGCACCAGCTGCTTTGGCATCTTTGATCTTGTCATCAGTTACAATAGCTGCGATTCGAACCTTTTTTCCAGACCCATGGGGAAGACTTATGGTTCCTCGAATTGCCTGTTCGGCCTTGGTTGGGTCGATATTCAGATTAAAATGTAACTCTGCTGTTGAGTCGAACTTGGTAGTTCCGGTTTCTTTAAGAAGCTTGAGCGCTTCAGATAAAGTATAACTCTCTTTTTCGGTCAGTTTCTTGGCTGACTCAATGTATTTTTTACCTCTTTTCATAATGATGTAGTTGCGTGGTTCAAGCGGCTTTTTTATAGCCTCCCACTTAAATATAAAAGTTTACTAGTCGACGGTAACACCCATGCTTCGGGCAGTTCCTGCAATAATGTTCATAGCGTGATCAACATCGTTAGCATTCAGATCCACCATTTTTGTCTCAGCAATCTCTTTTAGCTGAGCCTTAGTGATGCTTGCCACCTTATCTTTTTGGGGCATTCCGCTCCCCTTCTTTAGATTCAGAGCCTTTTTGATAAGTGTAGAGGCTGGTGGCATCTTTGTTATAAAACTGAAAGAGCGGTCTTCATAAACAGAGATAACAACCGGAATCAGTGTGTCGCCCTGTTCCTTGGTCTTACTGTTAAATTGATTGCAAAAATCCTGGATGTTTACACCGTGCTGACCGAGAGCTGAACCTACTGGAGGTGCTGGATTAGCCTTTCCGGCTGGAATCTGCAACTTAATGATTTTCATTACTTTTTGAGCCACTTTAATTGAGTATTAAGTACTATTACTAACTGAGGACATGTAATTATTGACTAAAGTCATGATGAAGTCAAAGGCTTGTCTTGATTTTTTATTATATTTGAATCCAAATACTATGTCTTCCACCTGTGTAAGCACGAATCCAGTCGATGGATTCTTTTCGTCGTTATAGAACAAGCTGTTGTATCCAAGGTCACCGGTTTCGTTTATTCCAGCCTCTGAACCCATCTGATCGATCATTGCTAGCTTAATATTTAGATAGGTGATGGCTCCTTGAGCCGGTGGTCCGTGAATCTCGTAAACGTAGATTGGCAATTGCCCCTGCGTATCTGCACCAATGAGAATATTCTTGTAGATTCCTACATTTGCCATGTCACTTAGATCATAGCTCTCAAATAGTTCGGTAGAACGAGTTCGTTTTTCGATTGTGTAGCGCGTCTCCAGGCCACCATCCTGTAGTATCTGCATTGTTACATTTGGATGAAGGACTACCTTTGCGGCTTCAGCATCTTCTGATACCTGTTCCGCAGATGGCGTGTAATCAGGACTTGGAATACCGTCTGGTAGATTGACAAAGTAGTCCGCAAAACCGAACAGGGAGATGACTACCAGAATCAATATGGCCAACTGAAGTTTCTTCATCCTTATTTCTTCTTAACTTGGGTAAAATCGAGCTCAATGGGTGTTTCTCGATCAAAAATGGAGACCAATACCTTAACCTTACCCTTTTCAGGGTCAATCTTATCGATGATTCCATCGTAGTTAGCAAACGGACCAGAGTTAATCGTAACCTGATCACCTTTGTTGAAGTCGATCTTGTATTTTACATCATCACCACCAACTCTCTTCTGGATGATGCCAAATTCTTCCGGAGTTACAGGTACTGGAATGTTACCGGAGCCTACAAAACCTGTTACATTTGGCGTATTTCGAACAACGTACCATGAATCATCAGTTACAATCATGTCGCATAGTACATAACCTGGAAAAATTCGCTTTTTTTCCTGAACGGGGTCTCCTCTCTTGATTACAACCTGAGTTTCTTTAGGGACTTTAATATCAAAGATGTAATCCTGCATGTTCAGAGCTTCGATACGCTGCCTGAGAGCTTTTTCTACCGCATCTTCGTAACCTGAATAGGTATGAAGAACATACCAATTCCGTCCCGTGTTTTTAGCTTGTTTTCCCATGGAACTAAATAATTATAGGGCTAGTAGTGCTCGAATGCCCCAGGCGAATAGCTGATCTAGGAATCCTAGAATGGAGGCTGCGACAATCATAAAAATGAAAACGATTGTAGTGATGCGAATTCCCTGTTTTCTGGTTGGCCAGGTAACATTGTGCAGCTCTGCAATACTGTCTCTTATATATTTTCTTATCATTGTTGAATACTCTTAAAAAGCGGGCAGATCCAACCTACCAGATTTGTGATTTTAGCGCAAGCCTAATTTATTATTATTCCCCCTTCCCCTTCCTAAAAACACGATCATCGACAATCGTTGGTCGGAAACCATTCTTAAGCTTATCTACAACTTTTTCAATCAGCCTTTTTGGATCATCGTCAAATACAACAAATTCTTCCAACTTTCTATCGCAAAGCTCAAGAACCTCGGGAATGTGATCTGATATTCCTCCTGTACCGGTCAGTACACCCACGACTTTTTCTTCGTCAAAGGCTACAGTGAACTCATTTAATGTGCCCACTCCACCGCCAATTATAACTATGGCGTCAGAGCTGCGAATGTTGATTATATCCCTTTCCATTAGCCCCATACCAGTATATATAATGATGTCGTAGTTCTCTTCCGGTGACTTGTACCTTTCGGTGTGCTCTTTTTGGCTAAAGGCAGGCGAAACACCCATAGTCAGCCCCCCTGCATTCTTGGCTCCAAAAGCCGCCTCGTCGGGAAGGCCCGGACAGGCTCCATTTACCAGTATGCAGTCTGCCCTGGCAATTTCTTGCCCGACCATTATGGCTTTAGTAATGTTCTCTTGCACTCTGATGGTAGGTCCTTGTGCAGAACCCATGACGCCAATTCGCAATTTCATATTGTTTTTGATTCTCAATATTATAGCAGAAAAACGCCAATTTTACAATAGCCTAGGCGCATAAAACAAGTTCTGATAGAATGAGGCACGCTAACCGAAATACATATATAATGCGGAAGGTTTCTTACAGTTCGTACCAAAGCACTTTAAAAGGTGGTCACACGAAGAGTCGTATTACGATTCTTATGATCTTCGTCTTTCTCGTATTTTCTGTGATCATAGTCCGCCTTTTTCAGCTACAGGTATTGCGTCACGACACATACATTGCCATTGCCGAAGATCAACACTTTGGAGCCATAGACCTACCTGCCCGCCGTGGAGATATTTATGTAAAAGACACTCATTCAGGGGAACTTTCTAAGCTTGCAACCAATACTACACTTGACCTACTTTACGTAGACCCCATGGTTGCAGAAGGCAAGCAGGCCATAGCGGCTGATCTAACCCCCATTATTTTTACCCGAGATGAATATGATGAGTGTATCGAGACTCCAGACGACTGTTTTTACAATGTAGATAAAGAGAAAAGTCTGGAGAATTTGATTATCACAGACACCGTATGGGACATTGAAACTGGCGCCACAAAAAAGATTGATAACGTTCAAGAGGAAGAGGTTGAGTTTAAGTCCTATAGCGCAATGCTCAAAGAGATATCCGAAGATATTTTGAGGAAGATTTCGAAGTCCGAGGTGGACTTTGTGGTTTTAAGACGAGATGCTAGCGATGAGCTAATGGCTGATATTATTAATGAGCGATTGTCTGGCGTATTCGTAGATACAGATCGCTTTATGATTTATGGTGATCCAACGCTGATTCCAGATGCTCAATTGCCTGTTATTTCAAAAACTCTTGCTACTTATTTTGATGAGCCGCCATCTACAATTGAGGCAAGATTAACGAAGAGACAGGTACGTTATGTATTCCTAAAGAACAAGCTAAGTCCGGATGCATCGCGCGCTATTAAAGAGCTTGGCCATAAGGGAATAGTTTTACTACCTGAACACTGGCGTTTTTATCCTGAAGGCGAGTTAGCTCCTCATTTGGTCGGCTTTATCAATCGAGAGAATGCTGGTCAATATGGTGTAGAGGGCTACTTCAATATTGAACTTGAGGGCAAGAAGGGTGCCATTTACGCGGAAAGTGATCCCTTTGGGCGTCAAATCACTGTTGGTGATACCAAAATTGTAAACGCCGTAGATGGTGATACCATCGTTCTTACCATCGATCGTGTCCTACAAATGGAGGTCGAGAAAATATTGAAGGAGCAGGTCGAACATTTTAAGGCGGATAGTGGCCAGGTCATTATAATGAACCCTTTTTCCGGAGACATTCTGGCCATGGCTAACTTCCCTACTTTTGACCCAAATATTTACACTGATTCGTACACCCTTCGTAAGCTTGATCTTGAGGAGGATGAGAAGGTTTACACGACTACCCCTGTCTTCAAGAAGGATGATCGAGGGCAGTATGTTCCAATCGATGATGAAGACCTGGATAACGACGAGG
>JAJDCF010000068.1 GCA_029260955.1 Patescibacteria group bacterium
CAGCCCGAAGGCTGGTTTGGGCTATTCCCTCTTCGCTCGCCGCTACTGGGGGAATCTCGTTTGATTTCTTTTCCTTGGTTACTTAGATGTTTCAGTTCGCCAAGTATCCTCTTCCCAACCTATGTATTCAGTTGGGGGTAACTGGCCATAACGCCAGCTGGGTTTACCCATTCGGAGATCTCCGGGTCAAAGCCTGTATAACGGCTCGCCGAAGCTTATCGCAGTTTTCCACGTCCTTCATCGGAGTAAAGTGTCAGGGCATCCATTATATGCTCTTATTGTAACTTGTTACCGAATTTAATGAGATCAACTAGCAATTAATGCTAATAGATTTAAAAATTCGTATTCATGAGTAGCGACCTCGCTACTCAATATATGGTGATTACATTTGAAATGTATAGATTTCGCCGATGTCGGTCGGGAATCCATACATGTAATTAAACGATAATTATCGGTTATTAGTATAATTATCGTCCCGTTGCTGTAAATGATCAGTAATGCGCTCCCCTACCCCTTTGCGACTGAACGCGTTCTAACTCCTCTTGAGAAGAAGAGAGTTAAAAAAAGAGCGGCTCGCGCACACTCTTGGAATCAAAAACTGTGAGCTTTTGAGCCTAAGAGTATGCGTTGTAATGGAGTTCAAACATGTAGTCTCGAATTGAGAGAATATGGCTTAAATAGTCGTTTAAATCACAATAAATTCGTCTTCCTTACTAAATGCTCCTCTATTTTATGCAGAAATAAGTAGAAGTCAAGAAAAAAACCGACTTTTTTTCCATTTGTTTATATCTAATAGATAATAAACAAAGAATCCGTTGACAGAAGAGTAAAATAGTTGAGTGAGAAATTTTTGCGAGCCCGCAAGCAAGAGCCTGAAGCGACATGTGCGGTGAAGGAAGCTTGCGACGCTGGGCGAAGAAAATCTTCGAGCGAAGACAGATATTTTGGAAAGGCCGAAAACCTTTTTTAAAGGTTATTCGGCACTCTGAAAGAAATCCACTCCAATACCTCCAAATATAAGGTCAAAGGAGTTAGTCATATACATCAGCGAGAAAATGAACATAAGCAGGGCAATAAGAACCATCAAAGTATAGGTTCCACCAGATCCTAAATGCTCCTCAGCCCAATTAATAAAACCAATAAAACGAACAACACGTTCCCGATAAACAACGAGAACAATACTTAGAGCAGCTCCGAGAAGTCCAAAAACAATTCGCATACGTTAAAATTCTATTTTTTTGATTTTGATTTTTAATGCCGGATCTAAGAAGCATCAAGCCTCAAAAAGTATTGTATCAGACCGAATAAAAAATGTATACAAAATTCCTTGCATTCAGCTAAGGGCCATGCTAAATTCAGGGTACTTATAAAATAAAAAACAAAAATTATGAGTGATCAAATGTTTCTGGCCGCTGTTATCGGCCCAATGCTCCTTGTTCTGGGGCTATCTATTTTATTATACTCAGGCGTTTGGCACAAAATTGCCAGTGAATGGGAAAAGAATCACTTTGCCATCCTTGGCATGATGGTTTTTAACCTGGTTTTTGGCCTTGTTGTCATAAACATGCACAACGTTTGGGAATGGAGTCCTTATGTGGTCATCACCCTAGTAGGTTGGGGCGCTTTCTTAAAAGCCGTCATCTACTTCTTGGTTCCTGGTGACAACTTCAAGGCGTTGATCAAGATGGTCAACTGCAAGTGTTACTACCAAACAGCTGGTGCTGTTTTTGGAGCACTTGGAGCCTGGCTCAGCTACCTCGTGTACCTAGCCTAAAGCTATAAACCTAAAAGCCACCTGCCTGAGAAATTGGGTAGGTGGTTTTTTGTTGACGGAAAAACGCTGGTTCGTTAATATCCCTACGCAAATTGATAACGAATTGTGGGGACTTAGCTCAGTTGGCTAGAGCGCCCGCCTTGCACGCGGGAGGTCAGGAGTTCGACTCTCCTAGTCTCCACCATCTATATCAACCACTCCTTAAGCTTCTTATGCTTTTTGAAGAATTTTGTAGCAGAAAGCCACTCATCAATCCTACCATCAAGACCAGCATGCAATGAGCCAACAGCAAGAAGCGCAATCGCGTATATAATATGTTCATCAACCAGCAAGTAATAGGGTTTAATCAAAGGAAACTCAAGTACTGGCAGGTAATAAAGCAACATCAATGAAGCCCCCAATTTTGTACTAAGGCGCACGAATATTCCAAGTATTAAAGATATCCCCAGTAAAGTCAGTGCCCATTGGTTCACAAAGTTGGTGATGGGCAGAATTTCGGGCTGAGCGAACCAGGCAAAAAAGCCATGGAAGGTCTGCGCGTTTTCTAAATAGCCAGCCGCGCTCCACGTTGGATCAAGCACCTTAACTAAACCAGCGTTAAGCATAAGCCAACCCAAGCCCAGCCTTAGCAATAGAACAGTGATTTTTGAAGAATTACTCATATTATTATAGTTAATAATTACTTAAGACGTTTTCCAATATTTTCTATACTATTTAAGCACTTCTTAAGCGCCTTTTCATGTGTATTTAAAACCGAATAGCAGGGATGATGAATGAATTTTCGGATACCGCAGAACTTGAGAACACTCTTTACTCTGGCCCAAGGAATTCGAAAGAAGAAGAGCTTATAGAACCAACCAGGCCCACCATAAGTCTCAATCACAACAGCCTTGTTAACAGGTAAAAGCCCAATAGGCTTAGAAATAAGACCGCCAAGTATCTTTTTGTATTTGAAAGCAAAGCCAGCATCGAACACCTGATCAAAAAAGCCCTCCAAAATGGCCGGCCCGCGATACCAGAAGATAGGGAAAATAAAGGCAAGCCAGTCTGTCTGCTTGATTTTTTCTTGATAGGCAACCGCCTGCGGATTCATCTCTCCACCATGTCGCGTCTTCCTCAAAACCGGATCAAAGTTATCTTTATACAAATCAATGATGTCCACCTCGTGCCCAGCCTTTTTAGCACCAGAAACAAAGGCCTTTAGAAGAGCGTAATTGAAACTTTCATGCGAAGGATGTGCAAAGACGACAAGTACTTTCATTTTTGTTTTTTGTGAAACACAACGATTATACCAAAAAAGGATTATTAAAGTCAGAGTTATTGATTGAAAGAGAATAAAATGGCATACTAGCCCCCTAATATTTTTTCTAATAAACGTGAAAAGTACTGAGCTAGCAAATACTGAGCCAATAGAATTGGAGGGGGAAAGATTTTCTGGATACGAGCACGAGGTCTTTATTGATAATAATAAGGGTACTGTCAGCAAATTCCCTGGCCCCTATTCATTCTTTCAAGATATGAGCCCAGAAGCCGTCGAAAGCGATTTAGATGTTATGAATGAAGCCGGTATTCCAATGGTCGACACTCGACTTTACGGGTCACAAACCGTTTCATACATCGAAGAAAGGCGTGGCTCAGCAGAAAAGGTCCGCAAACAAGTAGGGTACCTTTTATTGCAGCCACTCATCAGCCCTTCGCATGCCATGAGTTTTGCTGACCTGCTTCACGTTAAGGAAAATAGGAAAATACTTCTGGAACTTGTACTAGAACGTGAAAGGATAAAAGCTGAGCTTGGACGTGGCCTTGATCTACTGGGTGGTCAGGGCTTTGAAATGGTTTTCCCTGCTCTGAACCCTCGCGTAAAATCGATGTCTGGCAATCTGGGCAATCTTCTTATTGCAGATGATGACGTTCAAACGAATGATCACTGGGCAAAACATGCAAAAGAATCAAATGGCTTCGTCGCAAAAAAGGGAGAAGTGTTGCTTTGTGACACAAGGCTAATGCCCATCGGAAGACCAAGTCGTGAAGATAAAAAGCCATCAACCTTTATTAGAAAAGCTATGTCCCCTATTCTTAGGAAAAATGAGGAATTTCAAGATGCCGCCCTATGGGCAACGCTCGAAGGACTTGGCACTGATCCAAACATCACTAAAGCTGACCAGCGATTTGATACTGGCTTTAAGAGATTCGTAAGATGGCTCACTCTAGAACGTGCCATGCCTAAAATGATTGCCGGCGCTGAGAATCGCAAACAAATGCAATAAAACCTATTACCTTCTTCCACTACCTTTTCGACGATAAGTCGTGCGAGACCCGCGTCTCACCTTATCGGCCTTTGGCGCTACGTATTCTGGCTCAGGTAATCCCCCGGGCAATTTTGCCTGTGGCAATTTCGCTTCAATCAAACGTTCGATTTTTCGTAGTTTGTCGCTCTGACTTGGCATAATAAAGGTAATAGCATGTCCTTTTTTACCAGCCCGACCCGTACGGCCAATTCGATGCACGTAATCTTCAGCATATTCAGGTACGTCATAATTTATGACCATGGCGATATCTTTCACATCAATTCCACGAGCAGCGATGTCAGTAGCAACGAGCACACGGTACTTTCCTCTTTTAAAACCTGCCAGTGCTTCTTTTCGCTGACCAAGTGAGCGATTTGAATGAATTTCTGCAGCGGTTACACTCCCACGATTCAAATCACGACAAATCTTTTTGGCTCCGTGTTTTGTGCGACTAAAAACGAGCACTGTTCCTGGATTCTGCTTCAGCATGGTTTCTAGTAGCTGCCTTTTTTGATTTCGCGTAACAATATAGATTTCCTGGTGCACTCCTTCGGCTGTAGAGCCCTGACGAGCGACTTCCACGTGCGTAGGCCGCTTCATGTACTGAGTGGCTATTTTGACGATGCTACTTGGCATGGTTGCCGAAAACAGCATAGTTTGGCGATCTTTCGGGACTACAACCAATATCTTTTTGATCTGAGGAGCAAAACCCATGTCCAGCATGCGATCAGCCTCATCTAGCACAAGTACACTGACATCATGTAACTTAATCGTTCTTTTCTCGATGTGATCAATCATACGACCCGGTGTACCCACAATCACGTGTGGATTCTTGCGAAGATCTTGGATTTGACGATTCATAGGAGCGCCACCAATAATCATGGCTGTACGTAGGCCAAACGACTTGGCGACTTTGTGAAGTGTCTCTTCTACTTGCAAAGCTAATTCGCGGGTTGGCAGAATAATAAGCCCCTTTCCACCATGGCGGATGAGCCGTTGAATGATGGGCAAACTAAAGGCCAGGGTTTTACCGGTTCCGGTTTGCGCCACACCAATAATATCCTCTCCACTAAGTCCATCAGGTATAGCCTGGGCCTGAATAGGGGTAGGTGTGTGAAATTTGAGTCGATCGAGTACCTTCAGAATCGGAGCATCTAGACCTAAATCATGAAAACTTATTTCTTTGGAAGACTCAGTATTTTTTTGAGAGTGCACTTTAGTAATTGGGTTATTGAATTGATTATACATTATTTCTTGCTGTGAGGTGAATGAGTTCCGGTGGTATTTTTCTAACCTGCACAGTACTTGCACCTTCTAGTACTAATTTTACAAGCCTGTGAAGGCCGTCCAAAGTCAGCCATTTCCCCTTCCTATTTTTCATAATATCAAGTGGGAACGAAGTATCTCCCCCATTAATCCTGTCACGGTGCCCAGGATATTGATCTGCATTCTGAATGACCTCATTTGGTGCAATCACTATGTCACCCTGTTCATTTTCCCAAAACGGGATATCGAGTATCCATCGCAATTCATCGATCTGCATTTCTTCAGTCGGGACATCCAATGCCCATAATTTTTCATTATCCCTCCAAAACGGCAAATCAAAGGCATGCTCAGTATGTCGAGGATCAACATATATTTCTCTTTCTTCCTTTGGTGGGTCTTTTGACTCATCAGTCATACTATGATTATATATTGTAATTATAATATGTCAAGAATAATATCTGACCCCCACAATATACCTCATAAGGTACGTGAATTCTGATGCACAAGGTTTGTGCAAGATCTGTGCAAACTTTGTGCAAGATCTGTGCATCAAAAAAACTACCCTCAAAAAACACACCCTCCACTACCTACTTTTGCTTCAAATTATAAAAAATCATTGACTCTAAGACCTCTTATTGGGTATCGTAATCGCTGTCTGAATAAGCGGGGTCCTCGCAAAATTCAATCACAGTCCCACCTCGGTGGGACGAGACGGATTTTGTGGGGAAGAGGAGGAACTTGCGGAAGCTGAAGTAAGCGATGAAAAGCGTTTACGTAAGCTATAGCAAAGGGACGACGAGGGCGATTAGCTCAGCTGGTTAGAGCGCTACACTGATAATGTAGAGGTCGGAGGTTCAAGTCCTCCATCGCCCACCAACCCACCCTAGATCGGCTTTTTCAAGCTATTTCATTATACTATTGACAAAATAGCAAAATATAGGTAGAATATCACTCTGAATTTAACTTTTACCCCTATTATGCTACGAAAAGCCTTTCTTTTGCTTGTACTGCTCACACTACTCATTGCACCTCTAAATGCAGAAACACAAGCCAACCAAAGTCGCTGGAGTCTAGGAAACACCTACGAAATCAGCAGTAATACACTCACAGTTTATAGCCAGCCAGATATTCACTCTCAACCCGCATTCCACCTTTATAAGGGAATGGATATTAAACCTTCAGAGATTCAGAACTCCGATGGTTATAAATGGTTCAAATTAGCTAATAAAAACTATTGGGTGCCAGCTCTCGAACCAGGCGGAATCACACATCTAATCATAAAAACAAGCACTGATGCGAACTATATTGAGGACTATTATGGAGTCCTTGAAATGCCTCACAATTTTGCCGTAAAAATGGTCAAATATGCCGGAGCAAAAGGTCATATGGAAATCTACAAAAAAGTAGGTGAAGAATATGCGCTGCAGAGCAGCTACGACATAAGCTACCGCAAAGATGGTGAAAAAGACGAATATGGAGACCTAAAAACAGTGGGCGGAAACGTTGTAAGGTACATGTACAGAACAACACGTAGCTCAATGAATGGCTGGGATGCATCTGGTGACAAATTTGGCGTTTTTAAGACCTCTTACCCCATGCCACACGATGGACTACCTCACCTTTTAGAGGGGCATATTTCGACTTATCAGTACAATAAATTACCAGCGATCAATCAGCATTCAAACGGTGAATTCTACCCTCATCCAGGAAGCTATATGGGGGCAGATATAGTCCTTCACACCAAGCGCAAGGGCTCTAGAGGCTGTATAAACATCGAAAATGAAGCCATGGCCTACCTTTACCACGAAGATATGGCAACAGAGCTAGATCGAGAAATAATCCCTCTCGTGATTTATGATGAAGACGTAATTGCCCCACCCATCGGACAACTGATATAATAGCCCCGAAAACTAGTCAATTTTGGGCATGAAACAGCTACCGGAAGAAAAGACTCAAAGGCTTTGGGAACTTGATGCTCTTAGGGGCATAGCAATTGTTCTCATGGTTCTTTTTCATATAGTTTTTGACCTAAGAACCTTCTTTGGATTTGATCAGCTTAGTTATCACGAAGGCTTTTGGTACTACGAAGGCAGAATAGCTGCCATTATATTCATTGTGCTGGTTGGCGTGGTCAGCAGCCTTATTCATCAAAAAAATGACCACACAGTAGCCCTACAAAAGAATAGCTACCGCGGCCTAAGGCTTATTGGTCTGGGGCTAATTATTACGCTCGTTACCTTCATACTGGCACGCGAAAACACCATATGGTTCGGAATTCTTCACTTTCTAGGCCTATCTATTTTGATAAGCATACCCCTGAATCGGTTCAAATGGCCAAATATAATGCTAGCAAGCATTCTGTTTGTAGGATACATACCAATAGGAACCATATACACTGATGGATATTTGGGGCTTATATTTGGCATTTTACCCCCTAGTTTTGCCTCATTTGACCACTACGCCCTAATTCCCTGGTTAGGGTACGTACTCATCGGCATTGCCCTTGGAAACTGGCTGTACTCAAGCGGAAAACCCATTGTAAAACGAAAACCCGTATACATCGAAAAAAAGCTGATGATAATCGGCAAATATTCACTATGGATATATCTGCTTCATCAGCCAATTATTTTAGGGCTACTTTGGATTATTTTGAGATAAAAAAAAAGGGGGTGGTGTGTTCCGCGCGCTGCGCGACACACACCTACCCCGGTGGTTGTCCGATTATTCTAGCCGATGGCCTGTGCCACGACCACGAACGCGAAGAGCACGTTCCAAGCGATCAGCGCCAGTGCCGCCTTGTGGGCGAGATGGGGGGTGCTGTCGGTGGTGGTGGTCGAGTCGATCGAAACGGCGAGCTTCATGTGTTTTGCCTCCTCAGGCATCGGTCTAGAGAAAGTCTAGACAACAAGTTAGCTCTGATATTTCAGAGACAATTTGTCATCCAGACTGGCTAGCAGATCGGACATCAGCACTCAAAAAATCTATGCACACCATTGGGTGACAAGACTCAGAATTGAGCACTTATTTAAGACCTGCTTAGTACCTAAAATGTTAAAGGGCAACTTTGTAGCCATACTTTAACATGTTATTACTATTCTGTCAAGTCTTTAAATGAATCTCTTTTATAGCCCAATCAGCATGCTCTTTTAGCATCCCATCGTCTTCACGCTCAACCACCGCCTTAAGCGCAGGAATAAGCGATTTATCACCACTATTACCAGCCACAACGCAGGCATTTCTAATAAGCCCACGGCGCTTCGCACGCATAATTGGCTTGCCGGCAAAACGCTCCAAAAACCGTTCATCAGTTTCAATTGCCAAAATCTCAGCCAAAGCCAAATGATCCCCCACCCCACTTTCGGCCTTCAGCTCATCAATCCGAATTTCCTGCTTTCCTGCTCGACCTTCGTTAAAAGGACAAACTTCCTGACATATATCACAACCAAATAAGCGATTGCCAATTAGCGGCCGCATTTCAAGCGGAATCCCCTCTCTGTTTTCGATGGTTAGATAAGCTATACAGCGCCTCGCATCGATCACCCTGGGCCCCACAATGGCCCCTGTAGGGCAAGCAGAGATGCATTTGGTACAATCCCCACAACTCGGCATACGACGCTTTTCAGTGGCCGGGAGCTCTGCATTGGTCATTAAGGTGGCAATAAAGAAGTAACTACCCTTAGAAGGGTCAATTAAATTGGTATTTTTGCCAAAAAAACCCAATCCAGCCACTTCAGCAAGTACGCGATCAACCGTAGGCCCGCTGTCTACCGAAACATAGGTAGAAATAGCTGAATCTTGCGCTTTTAACCAATCAGAAAGTGCCACAAGCCTCTTTTTAAGAATTTTGTGGTAATCTCGCCCACGCGCATACCGAGCTACATTCCCCTGCCCCTGTGACCCATACCATGCCTGAAGCACAATCACAGACTGCACATCAGGTAGCTTATTTTCAGGATGGTATCGATCCTTTTTCATGGCCTCTAAATAGCCCATATCCGCCTGAAAACCACGCTTAATCCAGCCCTCGAAAATGCCTTCATGTCTTTTTAAAGCCACCTCAACTTCCGAAATAGAGGAAATACCGTAACCAGACCATCCCTGGCTTTCTATAAACGCCTTTAATGTAGCCGAATTAATAGTCATGAAATGAGTATATAGTATTTACATCAATATAACTTTATGTTATAATTATAGGATAAATATATAAACACAAATGACTAAAAAGCAGCTACGACAAGATATGATCTTACTTGTATCAGCAGTACTAATCGTACTGGTTATCGGAGCTGTTGTATTTAGCTTTCTTGAAGGTTGGAACATGATAGATTCTTTCTATTTTGTAACCATGACTGCCACAACAGTGGGCTATGGAGATTTTACCCCAACAACCCAAGTATCCAAGATTGTCACTATCCTTTTTGCGTTTTCTATCATTCCTTTTGTGCTTTATGCCTTCACGGCAGTGGCCAAATCTCAAATCGCAAAGGTATACACCAAAGTCCATCACCTGGAGCGCAAACAGCTAGAACAGGCAGATGAAATTGACAAGGCTGAACGCAAGCTAAGGCGTCAAAAAACCCTGATCAAACAACAGGAAGGAGAACTTGATATACAACAGGGCAAAGCTAAAAAGCAGGTCAAAGCTATTCACGAACAAGAAATAGAACTGGCAGAACACGACAAAGCCATAAAAACCCAAAAAAGAAAAATGCGTGAGCAGGCAAAAATTAACAAAGAACAGGAATCAGAGCTTTCTGAACATGACAAAGAACTGGAGGTTGTGGAAGATATTATGGAAAAAGAACTTAATAAATAAACCTAGCTCGTAAGTGAGCCAGGCTTTTTAGGTACGCTTGCAATCTAAATGCAGTACAGAGACAGAGTTTAGTTTCTAGAGTAGTAACGACCATAAGTAAGTTGATTCCGGTCATACTCGCATCCGGACTTACTATGTTATCTCCTTAAAAGGAGGTGATCCATCCGCAGGTTCTCCTACGGATACCTTGTTACGACTTCATCCCAATCAATGGTTTTACCTTAGGCACCCTCCCCGAGAGGATA
>JAJDCF010000069.1 GCA_029260955.1 Patescibacteria group bacterium
ACGAAGTACAACCGGAACCGGCAAAACAGCTACTGGTGCAGATACATCCATCACCATAGACTGTGATCAAACTGTCTGGTTCAACGCTACCCCAGATGACGATGTTGATTACTGGGAGATGCAGGTTTATGTAACAGATGAAGGAGTTACAGACAAAGATTTTGGTATTGATACTAGTAACACAGTCGTCACCGCCATGAATGCCATTGGTGTAAAAGAATCCGGTATAGCTTACGGCACAGTACCTCTTGATACAGATTCCACATTTGATGGTATGACAGACCCAGGTAGTGTAACCAATATGGAAAACAAGGGTAATGTGATCATTGATGTACTGCTTGATGGTACAGACATGGAAACAGGTACTTATGCAGGCTCCAGTTGTACCAGTGACACAGATTGTATTTCTAGCGATCAACAAAAATGGGCAGATAATAATGTTGACTTCGACTGGAGTTCAGCAGGTAACGTACTTGTAAATGCTACAAGTCCTGGTGCGCAGACTTCCGGTGGCGAAGGTACTGGTTGCCTAAACCATTCCATTGCAGTGCGAGATGGCCATACAGAAACAACAACAGATAAAGATATTACCTGGGAGATACATATCCCAGCTATACAGCAATCAGACAGTTACACTGGTACAAACTACTTTATAAGTACCACTGCCAGTTGTTCTGGAGGACCTTACTAGTCTCAAACAAACTTGGGTTCTGGCCTAGCCAGGACCCCAGATCCCCCTCGATCACTTCTAGGGGGATTTTTTGTGCTCTAATGTCACTCATATACCCATTTAAGCATTGAAATTAGCTCAATTATATGATATAATATTAGGAATATTAAAAATATTAGAGCCAATAACCATGAAATTCACTCGATTTAGTAAATTTTTAGGCGCATTTACGCTAATTGCCCTGCTTGTAAGCATATTTTCGAATACTCTAATAGCCAATGCAGCTTTTGGCACTTCACCGCCATGGGTAAGGAATGATCACATGCTTCCAGGTACGTCCTTTGAGCAAGTCATAACCATGAGTAGGAGTGGCCTTGATACGGCAATGCAGGCTAAAGTAGTGCTATATGGCGATAAGGATTTACTCAAATGGGTTACCATAGAGAATGCAGATAATCTAATATTGGAAAAAGGAGAGAAAAGTTTGCCAATGAAGGTCACTGTGGATGTTCCCAAGCGTGCCGCGCTAAAGAAGTATTCTGGGAGCATTGATGTCACTCTTGAGTCAGTTGTAAAAGATACTTCGATGAAAGGCGGGCAAGTGGCAATTGCTCTAGGGTCAAATGTAAGTATAGATATAGTAGTAATCGGTGATAAGATTTCTGACTATAATGTCAGATCAATTAATGTTGACCCAATTGAAGAAGGGAACCCGTTCAGTTTCAAAATCAGAGCTCAAAACCTTGGTAATGTAGACGTCAGTGATATTGAAGGTCAAATTGAGATTTACAACAAAGCGGAAACCGAAATGGTAGCGTCATCCGATTTTACACAATTACTTGATCCTATTGCACCTGATGACACAGTAATATCCAGAATGGTATTCGAGGATATAGAATTGGATCCTGGAATATATTGGGTTATCGCAAAGGCATTAAAAGACGGAGAAATCACTTATGAAACTCGTCTACACCTGGAGATTACAGAGGCAGTGGTGCCTGTTGTAACTCCTGAGGATGCAATTGGCAAGAAGCCAGCGTTACCTGGTGCTGCTGAAGAAGTAACTGATATACAGGATACTGAAGCCGATGATCTTAAATCAGCTGCCCCGGCTGCTACAGCTATTCCAGTTGCCGCTGCTGAAACTAGCAGTGTGTTTCTAATTTTTGGCCTAGCAGGACTTGGTTTGGGCTTAGTTGCTCTTATCGGGATTATTATTGTTCTAGTTATGGTTTTAAAACGTCAACAGCAGCCTGCACCGGTACAACCTGTACAGCCTCAACCGATTCAACCACAAGCTGTACAACCTCAGCCAGCCCCACCTGTTCAGCCACAACCAGTTCAGCCTGTACAACCACAAATTATCCAACCTGTTCAGCCAGCTCCACCAGAGCAACCACAAGCTGTACAACCTCCCCCAGAGAATGGTACTGTAGATAACGGTTTAGGCGAAAAGAAATAATATATTTCTTATGTGGGAGACAAACAATAAAAATATCTTTGCAAAGCTTTTTATTCCAGCCCTTGTTATTGGGATTTTTGGCTTTATTGCTGTTGTTAATGTATATGCTGCTACTTCGGATTCACTAGGTTTAACAATCAACGTTGCAAGCGCTGCTCCTACTGTAGGAAGTCCGTTGGACGGTAGTTCGAGTACGGCCACTCCTACCAATGTTGGGGCTAACGTGACATTTACAACCACTGCTACTGACCCAAATAGCGACGGCTACTGGTTAGCTATTTGTAAGACAGGTGGCACCATTACGCCAGATGGCGCAGGCGGCGCACCTACATGTACCGCTGGCGATTGGTGTATCAGTTCATCTGCGGCTGCCAGTGGCATGCCAAATACATGTGATTACACCGCCTTGCAAGGAGATTCAATGTCCAATAACTGGGAGGCCTATACTTGTGATGATGCAGGTGCTGGAAGCTCATGTTCCGCCTCTGACACCGGTGACTCTCCATTTAACGTTAATCACCCCCCTGTAATCGGAACGGTGGCTATAGGGCCCTCCTATGGCTCCACAGCAAGTGTTGATCCGGACAATGGCAGTACGGGTGAAGTCTACTTTCGAGTAGGCGTCACCGATCCCGACAGTGAGGCACCACAAGACACAATAGATATGTATGCTTGCTCTTCTGATACAACCAGTTTCGACCCCGCTACTGGCACTTGTACAGGTGGCACACTATATTGCAGCGTTACAAGTGTTACCACGAGCACAAATGCCGATTGCACCGATACCGATCTTGCTCCCGTTCCAACTTCTCACGGAACCAAGAATATCAAAATATATCTGAGAGACAGCAGTAGCACAAAGTTACAAGATGCTGGAACCGATAACGATCAAACTTACGACGTTACAGACACAGATCCGACTGCAGCTGGTTATAATATCGGCACAAATCCACTTATTCCTATAGCAGGAAGTTCAGTTGTGCAATCATACACCGCTACTTTAAGTGATGATAACGGCTATGCCGATATCGAATCGGCAACTGGCGCTATTTACGTAAGCCCTGCCACCCTTACAGGTGCTGGTGTTTGTACGACAGATTCTGAAATCAATTGTTATGACACAGCTGTATGCGATCTATCCGGGGGAAGCGGCACCAATGTAACCGTTACGTGTGGTGGGTCCGGCAACGCGCTTACAACATGGTTCAATATTTTGCCGAGCGCCGAGTGGAAAGCCCATGTAAATGCAGTTGGCGCTTCCACATATAGCCTAGAAGCAGAGGGGACTTTCACGGTCAACGCGCTTAATGCTGTTGGCATTGTTGAGGGCAGTATCCCATACAACACTTTGGCACTAGGCGCCACTTCTGCTGCGCAAAGCGCAACCATACAAAATGCAGGAAATATTACTACCGACGCACTGATTAATGGTACGGATATGGAAGTAGCCGGCTACTCAGGTTCCAGTTGTGCCAGTGATACAGATTGTATTGCGGCTGCCCAACAACACTGGGCGACCTCGGCTGGATTTACTTGGGGTACTGCTGATTTCGCCTTGCTTACAACTGCCTCTGTTGGTTCCGCTGTTAATGGATGTTCAGATAGCACCATTGCCGTAACCACAGATCACACCACTTACAACACTTCCCAGATTTTCTGGAAGCTCAAGATTCCGGATACTCAGGCATCAGGTAACTACAGCGGTATAAACACTTTCTCCGGTACACCTAACGATTGTACAGGCGGACAGTAATCAATTTATGATAAAAATGCGCAAATTTCTTAATTCACTGGCCACTCTCACGCTCATAGCTTTGACTGTGAGTATATGCGCGAATGTCTCCAGTTCGTATGCAGCATTTGGTGTCTCTCCACCATGGGTGAATAATGACCATATGCTTCCGGGCACTACTTTTGAGCAAGTTGTATATTTAAGTCGGAGTGATACAGAGAAAGCAATGAATGCCGAAGTCAAAGTCACTGGTGACGAAGAGTTGGTAAAGTGGATCGAAATACTTGATAAAGAGAGTCTGATCATAGAAAAAGGGCAAAATCTTTTGCCAATGACGGTTGTAGTTAGTGTTCCTGAAAATGCTGCAGCCAAAAATTACCTTGGTGGTATTTTTGTAACACTTACACCAGTAGTGGCCGACACTTTATTGGGTGACGGAGAGGTCGGGATAGCGCTAGGCTCTCGTGTTTCTGTAAACATATTGGTTACGGGCGACCAAATAACGGATTACGAAATTGAATCAGTAGTTGCAGAGCCGCAGAAGCAAGACACCCCACTTTCCATCGATTTAGAGGTCGAAAATAAAGGTAATACAAATATTGCTGATCTAAAAGGTCAAATCGATATTTATGACAGCACCAATACTGAACTCATAAAGACTCTAACTTTTGTACCACTTGATGAATCAATAGCATCATATGAAACCAAAAAGGTAGAAATGATTTTTCAGGATTTTAGCCCAGGTCCTGGTGAATATTGGGTAGCTGTGAAAGCCTTTAAAAACGAGGAAGTTATTTATGAAGATCGTTTTCTAAAAAGAGTGCAGGCTGAGGCAAAGCCAGAAGCCATAGCTGAATCAACAACTATATCAGAGGTTTCTGTTACTAAAGCGAACAACATCTATCTAATTTTAGGTCTGGCTGGATTTGGCTTGGCTTTAATTGCTTTTATTGGGACTATTGTAGCCCTTATTATTAATAAGAGGGCAAAGAGAAACTTGCAAAAGAATACGCAGGCATAAAGCAAATGGTTTTGCATTTATTACTTTGCATCAATAGCTTTGCATCAATAGCTTTGCTTTTTTGAGCTGGGGCATGGTACGCTCTTCTGCCTCACCCGTGGATTCCCCGTAACATCCCCGTAGAATCCCCGTATAGACTAAAAGAGATATGTAGTATGCAGAAGATTAAGATGACACTTGAAATTTCAAAGGCTTTAGCTGACCGAATTGATACAGCTGCCATAGAAGATGGCTTTAACAGTCGCTCTGAGTTTTTACGATTTCTGATTGTAACTTACCTAAAAAAAGAACATCCAAATCAGCCTAGGCGCGAAATTGAGGAGTGCAAATCAGAAGTGAAAGAGGAGGAAGAAGACGTATTTGCGAACGTCGATCTAGAACATGGAATACCGCTACATGTTATTGAGAAGATAAAGGAGATAGCAGCAAAAAAGTCAGCAGACTTATAAATTAATTGTAACTTCTGGCTCCATAATAATTGGCTCAGCCTTGCTGTAGGTCTTGATTCTTTCGGCAAATGCCTCCGATTGAGTGGGTTCACCATGTACTAACATGATCTTTTTAAGCCCTTTAATGCTGCCTACAAATTCATCCAGATCATCTTTATCAGCATGCGCACTAAAAGATTCCAGAATGATCACTTCCGCGTTAACTTTGTACATTTGATCATAAATCTTGATGAATTCATCGCCGTCAACAATACGTCTTCCCAGTGTATTTTCAGCCATGTAGCCCACTACGGCAATGGTATTCTTCGGGTCTTCAATATTGTTTTTTAGATGATGACGAATACGCCCCGCTTCACACATGCCCGATGAAGAAATGATGATGCAAGGCCCGATAAAAAAGTTCAACTGCTTTGACTCCTCCACATTATTCGTATGCTTCAGCTGACTTGGGTCAAACGGATTGTGACCCAGTCTAAAGTTTTCACGAACATTTTCATCATATAGTTCAATATGCTGCTTAAACAAATCGGTAATATTCGTAGCCAGCGGGCTATCTACAAAAATCGGAAGGTTCTTTGGAATCTTACCCTGATCAATCAAAATATGAATCGAATAAATAAGTTCCTGAGTTCTTTCAAAGGCAAATGAAGGAATGATAACTTTTCCACCACGTTTAACAGTGCGATTGATAACACGCCCAAGCTCCGGAATACCCTCTTCAATGGGAGCGTGATTGCGGTTTCCATAGGTGCTTTCACAAATCAAATAATCAGCCTCGTCAAAGTTATGCGGGTCATTAATAATCGGCAGTCTGTCACGACCCATATCACCAGTATAAATTAGGCGCTTTTGCTTATTATCTTCTTGGTCAAAAATATCCAACTGAATCATGCTAGAGCCAAGTACATGACCGGCTTCAACGAAGGTAATTTCAATTCCCTCAAACAGTTTATAAGCTTTATCATAGGGAACGTCCTTAAAGAATTCTAGTGAACGCTCCGCATCCGCCGTATCGTAAATAGGTTCCATTTCCAAGCTTGCCACATTCCCAGATTGACCCTTTTGTTTCGTTTTTCTGCGAGCGAAATATTTTGCATCCTGCTCCTGAATATAGGCACTATCAAGCAGCATAAGGCGACACAGATTCCTTGTTGCCTCCGTAGAGTAAATGACACCCTTGAATCCTTTTTTAACCAAATAGGGCACCCTTCCTGTGTGATCAATATGTGCATGCGAAAGCAGCACGGCATCAATCGATGCTGGGTCATACAAAAAATCCTGATTCTTTTCAAAGGCAATCTTACGATGCCCCTGAAACAGACCGCAGTCCAAAAGGATCTTTTTTCCGTTTACCTCAAGCAAATGCTGAGAGCCGGTCACTTCAAGTGCGGCTCCGTAACTCGTAATCTTCATATTTGTTGTTTATTTACTGGCAATATATTTAGCAAGATCAACCATTCGGCAAGAATAACCCCATTCGTTGTCATACCAAGTGAGCACCTTAATCATATTTCCTTCTATGACCATGGTGTTTTCGGCATCCACGCTAGAAGAATGTGGGTCCATCTGAAAATCAACAGAAACAAGAGGCCTTTTTTCAACTTGCAAAATTCCTGGATTATCCTTGGCATATGCTTCGAAAGCGGCATTCACAGATTCTGGAGTAGCTTCTTTCTCTACGTTCACAATTAGGTCAACCAAAGAAACCGTAGGTAGTGGCACGCGTACAGCCATGCCGTTGAGTTTTCCTTTTACCTCAGGAAGAACAAGTCCCACAGCCTTAGCAGCTCCGGTTGTTGTTGGAATCATGCTTCGCAGAGTACTTCGCGCCCTTCGTTTATCTGCGTGAGGCAGATCTAAAATTCTCTGATCATTAGTGGCAGCATGAATGGTAGTCATAAGTCCCTGTTTAATTCCAAAGGAATCATTCAGCACTTTGGCAACAGGGGCCAAACAATTAGTAGTACAACTCGCGTTCGAAATAATGGTGTGAGACGCTGGGTCATAATCGCTTTCATTCACACCCATCACAATCGTCACATCAGCACCCTTGTCCCCTTTACATGGTGCAGAAACAATTACTTTTTTGGCACCAGCGGTAATGTGTTTAGACGCATCTTCGTGCTTTCTGAAGCGACCAGTACACTCCATTACAAGGTCCACTTCCAATTCTGCCCAAGGAAGCTTCTCTGGATCAGGCTCAGCAAAAATCTTAATTTTCTTCCCATCCACTACCAAGTTATCACCATCAAGCGCAACCGTTCCTGGGTATTTGCCGTAAGTAGAGTCAAACTGAAATAAAAGGGCAAGAGATTCATTATCGGTTAAGTCATTTATGGCGACTACTTCTAGGCCGCTGTCGGTTTGCATAATTCGATGAAGAATCTGACGGCCGATTCTGCCAAAGCCGTTAATAGCAATTTTCATAGTGAGGGTGAGTTAATGAAGTATTTTTGCTAGTAAAATAGTTTACTGACTGATTTTTGATGAGACACACTTCCAATAATATCTGCAAGTAAGGGGGCCACAGAAATCTGCTTGAGCCCCTTAAACTTCTTCTCCTTTTCGATTGGCAAAGTATCGGTAACCGTTACCTCCTTAAATCCAGCTTTATCTAAACGTGTCTGCGCAGGGCCAGAAAAAATTGCATGAGTAGCAGCCAAATAGATATCTTTTTTTGCGCCTTGGCTAAGTAAAGCTTTGTGCGCAGCCACTACACTTCCAGCCGTGTCCACCATATCGTCATAAATGATGCAAGTGCGGTCTTTCACATCACCAACTACATGAGTGGTAATAGCTTCATTGTGAGCTGGACGGGCCTTATGCAAAATCGCGATCGGCGCCCCCAAATCATCCGCAAACTTTTTGGCATTCTTAGCTCCACCTGCATCGGGAGAAACAATAGTTACATTTTTTAACTTCTTCTTTTTGTAGTAGTCGGCAAATAGCTTGTGGGTGTTGATGTTATCCACTGGAACATCAAAGAAAGCCTGAGCCTGATCGGCATGAAGGCCAAAAGTGATCACATGATTAGCCCCTGACTTCACGACCAAATCCGCCATCAGCTTGGCACTGATCGGTTCGCGAGGAAGATGAACCTTGTCCTGCCTAGCATAACCAAAGTGAGGAATGATTACATGAATTTGAGTAGCAAAAGACAGTCTTGCCGCGTCGATCATCAGAAAAAGCTCCATAAAATCCTCATTCACCCACTGATCTCGACAGGTTTGAATAATGAAAACCTCTTTACCACGAACGGTTTCATCGAGCTTCACATAACTCTCACCAGAAGAGAAGGTAGAAAGGGTTAGTTTTCCCAAATCTTGCTTCACCCCCTTCGCAACAGCTTTAGCAAGCGCTTTGTGAGAAGATCCAGCGAAAATTGTAAATTTGTTAGCAGCCATAGGTTTTTCTTTAAGTTTCGGGACTAATTCTAGCAATTTCTTATACTTTTCGAAACCGCAATTTAGACATTTCGAAGAAAAAACTCATGAACTCTACTATCTTTCGTTAACTCAGGGTGAAAACTGCCCACCAAAACCTTATTTTGCTGAACCAAAACAGGCACTTCATCCACTTTTGCCAAAACCTCCACACCACCAGCAACTTTGCTCACTTTTGGAGCTCGGATGAATATGCCCGGAAAATCTTCCCCCCGAAAATCCACCTTTGTTTCAAAGCTTGAAAGCTGAGGTCCATAGGCATTTCGATCTACTTCAATGTCGATCAGCCCCAATTCCGCCAGAATGATCATGCCAGCACAGGTTCCAAAAATCGGCATCCCGTCCGCGACCGACTTCTTCATACATTCATCAAGGCCAGTCTTTTTTAGGAGCTTCATCAAAGTCGTGCTCTCTCCACCAGGCACAATGCAAGCCGAAATACCCTCGGTATCTTCAAGGTTCCGCACAAATCGAACATCATGACCAAGCTTTCGAATCATGTCAGCATGCTCTTTAAAACTTCCCTGCAAGGCTAGAATGCCTATAATGCGGGGAGTTTTAGCGTTCATTAGACAGGGGTTGCCTCATCAGCAAATTGAACTTCGAGATGTCTTGAGCTAATAGGGGCAACTTCTGTAAGTTCAACCAGATGAGAAATAGGTGATACAAAATCAAGAGACACAGACCTTGCTTCCAAGGCTTCTATTGTTTCTCGTATATCAGGAATAGCTTTTTGGGCAATTTCCCTTCCTAGTGAACAGTCAAGATCAGCAGTGAGACCGGCAATAGATTCTCGAATTTTTATACCCTCTATTATTTCAGACGCTACTAATGCTTGAGCCTTTACATCTAAACCTTCTAGGCCTTTGCGTAGTGAGACTTCTCTTTCAGATTGGGGAGCTTTCATAGTCAAAAAATTAGGACGCGCAGGTAACCTACCCCATAGTTGACGTGCTGTCAAATTTTCACAACACTATTTTGGTCGTACCTCTGTTCCACCCGGTCCATCTTTTACCATCCATTTGCCAGAAACCTCCATTTTAAGCCGTATTTCGTCTGCTTTTTTCCAATCTTTTTGCGCCCGCGCCTCATTCCTTTCTAAAATCCACTGAACAATTTGTGGAGGAAGTTCGAATTTAGTTTGTTCATCCAATTTTAGGCCAAGTACAGTATCCATTTTTCTAATTGTCACTAACTTATCTTCATCCGATACTTCACCATCGTCCATCAATTCCCAGGTAATTCCCAAAGCTTGCGCTACATTCAGATCATCACTCACTGCCTCCGTAAATGAAGTCATATATTTATCAGAAAGCTTGCCCTCAGAATCACCCAGCGCCAAAACTTTTTCCTTCAGCCTCCTTAGTCCCGTTCTCGCAGCATCTAGTCCATCCCAATCAAAGGCCAGCTCTTTTCGATAATGAGATTGGAGGCAGAAATATCGATAATCCAGCGGGTCATAGCCCTCTTGAACAAGCCTAGTTAACGACAAAAAATTCTCTTCAGACTTCGCCATCTTCGCTCCTTCTTTGAGTACCAAAAAGTTTCCATGCATCCAAATTTTCACCCACGGCTTCACGCCGCTCGCACCCTCCGCTTGAGCAATCTCATTGGTATGGTGAACCGGAATATGATCGATGCCGCCACAGTGAATATCAAACTGATCGCCAAGATATTTACTACTCATCGCTGAACATTCAATATGCCAACCCGGAAAGCCACGACCCCAAGGACTATCCCACTGCATTTCCTGATCACCGTGTTTTGAAGAAACAAACCACAGCACAAAGTCAGCAGGATTCTTTTTGTTCTTATCTACCTTAATTCGTGCGCCAGCCTGAAGCTCCTGCTTATCCAGCTGAGCCATTTTTCCGTAATCTTCAAATTTAGAAGTGTCATAGTAAACGTTTCCATTTTCACCAACATAGGTATAGCCATTGTTTTCCAATTTCTGAACTTGCTCAATCATAGTGTCGATATGATCCGTCGCTTTCGGTTTCTTTGTCGGTTTGAGCATATTTAGCCGATCCATATCTTCCAAAAAGGCCTGAGCATAGTATTCAGCAATCTCCCAAACGGTCTTTTTCTCGCGCTCAGCCCCCTTTTTCATCTTGTCCTCACCCTCATCCGCATCACTCGTTAAATGGCCAACATCAGTGATATTCATCACATGATTCACCACATATCCGTTGAATTCCAACACTCTGCGAAGCAAGTCTTCAAACACATAAGTCCTCAAATTTCCAATGTGCGCATAATTGTAAACCGTTGGCCCACAACAATATAGCTCCACCTGGTCAGGTTTGTCTGGCGTGAATTCTTCCTTTTGTCGAGTGAGTGTATTAAAAAGTTTCATTTCGAACAAATTCTAGCAAAAATAAGCAGGGGTGGGTATATGCCTTTTGTGGTCATGTATTCTGATGCACAAGGTTTGTGCAAGATCTGTGCAAACTTTGTGCAAGATCTGTGCATCAAAATACACTACCCCCAGGAGGGTACACCCAGGTCTCCCAAATATTTCAAAATTCACAGTCTATTTTTCAGTCACACCTTTTTCGATGGCATAGCGATACATCACTCGCGGCATAGCTTTATGATATTTTCGCAAAAATCCACGCTCAGCCTCAGCATCCTTCTTTCCAATCTCCCGAAGCGCCCAGCCAACAGCCTTATGAATCAAATCGTGCTCGTCATTCACCAAAATCTCAGCAATTTTTAGCGCATCCTCAAAATCTGATTGATCGATAAAGGCGAAAGTACTAAGCACGGCTATTCGCCTATCCCACAAACTTTTTGAACGGGCTAATTTGTAAAGAACATCCCGCTTTTTATCAAGCAACCACGCGCCCATAATTTTTGGCACGATAACATCAACCAAATCCCAGTTGTTCGAATATTTTCGGTTTTTATAGTAAAAATTATAAATTTCCCGCCGCCGCTTCTCGTCTGCTTTTGCAAACTTGTAGGTCAATATCAAAAACCCCGTCATTCGATGTTCGTGATACGCACTTTCTAGCAGCTTTTGCACCTCCTTAAAAGGCAAATCGCGATGCGCTTTGGCGACCTTCCTCTGATCCGGCATCACAATGCCCAAAAACTTGTCACCTTCACCATACTCACCTTTTCCAGTTTTAAAATAACGAGATGAATGAGCCGCTCTCTCGGGGTCAGCAAGATTTTTCAATTCCTTTTTTATTTGAACAGCATTATTTATCATAGTTTGATGTATAATTCTGATATGAAATTATCAGTAATCATCCCTACACACAACCGGGCCGATATTCTCGAAATCTGTCTAAATAGGCTCATGCGCCAAAAGGGCGTCGATTTTGAGGTTATTGTCGTTGATGACGGTTCCGAGGATCATACAGCCAAGGTGGTGGCCGAATTCGAAGAGGTTATTTACATCAAGCAAAAGGCTTCTCACCAAGGTGTGGCACGGAATAATGGTGCCAAAAAAGCCACTGGCGACATCCTTCTCTTCATAGGCGATGATGGTTTCGCGGAACCCGGCTTCCTCATGCAACATGCCAATGCTCACACCATGAATCCGGATGAAGAAACAGTTGTGCTCGGCCACACTACATGGGATCCAATTCTGGAAATCAACCCTTACATGGAGTTCCTCGAATCTTCCGGTTGGCAATTTGCATACTTTTTGCTCAAGCCCGGCTTCACCAGCCACCCCGAGCCTTATAAATTCTTCTACACTTCTAATATTTCACTCAAAAAATCCCTTTTCGACAAGGAGCAGTTCAGCAAAAAGTTCACCGAATACGGTTGGGAAGACATCGAACTTGGTTTCCGACTATGGGATAAGCACGGCATGCGCCTTTTCTACGAACCAGATGCCAAGGTCTTACACCACCACCTAATTCCCGAGTCCGCCCTGGAAAATAAGATGCAAACTGTGGGCCGTTCTGCTGTTAAATTCGAAAAAATCCAACCTGAAGTACGTGTGGTTCCCCGCGGTGCCAAGGCAATTTTGCTTAAATTCGTCACACATCCAATCATTCTAGCCTTCATTCAGTATTTTGGAAGTACAAAAAGCTACTACAAGTTCAAATCCTGGCAGCAATTTTTGGAGGGGGTAAAAATGGCTTAATTGCTTGACAAAAATTTCGTATTTCATCATAATATGACTCCCTCCTCAATATATTATGAAAAGAAGTCGTTTAGAAAACACCGAAGTTATAGCTGAAGAAGATTATTCAGAAAGCCCGCGAAGCCCACAAGGTCCACAAAGACTAGTTAGGGGCGGGCGTACTTTATTCAGAGCAGTTCTCGGAGTGGCCCTCGCTACTGCCACCCTTAGTGCTTCTGACATACCTTTTGGCGAGCGTGAAGCAATGGCACAAGCTTCGACTCCAGCTCCGACTCCAGCACCAAAAAAGCCGCTATATTATAATCATGCCATCAAGTTGAACAAAGAACTTAATGGCGGAACTAGTGGTCCTATCTTTGGCATTCTGCGAATAGATAACCCAAAATTGTATTATGAGCATGATGTAAAAAAAGGGCTGAATAAGAAGTTTTTATTTGTTCCAACTCCTTCCATGGCTTTTGGGCTCGCAAGAGATTGCTGGTTAAATGCCAGAAGCCAGGTGTCGCAGGCTAATGATCGCACCATAAGCCTTCTAAAACTGGATCAAGCAGCTCAGCCTGGTGTGCCAAACCAGAAATACTTAGCATGGGTCCACCACATGAACACGTTAGTTAATAATAAAATGTTGAGCAGGTGGCCAGGTATTGCTGCAGAGGCCCTAGCAATCGCAAAAAAAGTCCAGCAACTAGTAACTGATGAAGCGAAGGCGGCCAAAGCTATGAAGACCCCATCAGCCGCTCAAGGTCTTGTTTTCCCGGTTAGTCTCATTAAGCTCAAAACTAAAGATCCAAAATTAGCAGCCAAGCATAGTAAAGAGTTTAAGGATTACGCGAAGATAGAGGCACAACTCAGGCCAGCACCATATGATTGTGACAAAGTTTCACCTGACGAAAACACACCATCCAGTATAAATGAGCTAGAATCAGCTAAAGCACTCCTGGTATTGGCGGAGCTTCATTTGGCCGCGGCAGTTCAGCGAAAACACCGTTATTCCGCCCTTCAGGCTTGGATGTTAAGAAACCCAAAGCAAGCTGGAGCAGTAAAAAAGTACGACGGAAGCAAGCATAACGACAAAATTCTGGCTGGCTGGCTGGAACTTGCCCGTCAAAAGCAAGCAAATGGTAAAAATGGGGGTGCTATTTTGACCCTCATAGACAATCTTGTTGCTGTTATTAGATTGCAGTCAAAAGATGCAGAATCACTACATCGCTGCAGAAACTAATAAACTAAAGGAATTTGCCTTCAGCCCTGCTTTCCCGTAAAATAAATGGCAACCGCGAAACAAAAAAATATGAAAAAAAATACCATAAGAATTCTGGCCGTGCTCCTGGTCTTAATGGCACCGCTTCTTTTGTCTGGTTGCAAAAAAAAGTGTCCTAAAGCCACCGAAAACGTCCCAGGAACCAGCGAGTTCCGTGATGATTGCCCTTACGAAGAGGCTGACACTGGGCAAGATGGTCTTAAAGAACTCAATCTTTGGGTCGTTTACGACAACACAGATGCTTTTCGCGAACAAGTTCAGGCTTTTCAGAGCAATTTTCCCGGTGTAGTGGTGCGTACCAAAAAGTTCACCAATCTCGAAGAATACGAAGACCTGGTCATCAACGAAATTGCTGAAGGAGAAGGTCCTGATGTCTTCATGATTCACAATTCCTGGATGCCAAAGCATAACAAGAAGCTCTACCCACTGCCCCTCGACCAGCCAATTGTCATGAATGCAGAGCTTTTCCGCCAGACTTTCTTCCAGGCAGCCTCAGATGACCTCATAATTAACGAACAGGTTTACGGAATGCCACTTTCAATCGACAATCTCGCTGTTTTCTACAACAAGCAGCACTTTAAAGATCTAATTGCAACAAGTGACAAGCCAGGTGCTCTTTGGGAAGAAATTCAGGAGCAAACCACTCAACTTACCAAGCGCAACAACAGCCCAGAACGCTTTGCACTCACTGGAATTGCCCTTGGTCGTGCCGACAACATTTCCAGCGCTGTCGATATTTTATACAGCATGATGCTTGAATTTGGCGTTCAGTTTTACGATGAAAAAGAAGAACGAGCTACTTTTGCCACCGGATCAGGTATTGGTCAGGAAAATCCTGGTGTGCAAGCCCTAGAGCTATTCACCAGCTTCGGCCTTCCTAGCTACCGCAATTACAGTTGGAACGAATACATCACTGGTTTTGCTCCGGAAGAAAAAGAAATCAATCCATTCGTACGCGACAAAATCAGCATGATCATCGGTTATCCATATCTTTATAGCGAGATCGAAGCAACCATCCAAGATCAACAAAAGTCAGGTGGCAAGCACATCGATATTGAAGACGTCGGAATCGCCGCCTTCCCTCAGCTCATCAGCGGCCAGGAGGCCACTAGCCGTGATACTTACGCCAGTTACTTCCCACTTGTTGTCGCTCGCACCACTGACATGCCTGCCGAGGCATGGTCTCTCGTTCAATTCTTGACCAGTGCCGACGCACTTCAGACCTACCACAAAATCACCAACAGGCCTACCAGCCGAAAAGATATGGTTTCTGAGCAGCAAACTGAACCTCTATTTGGCAACTTCGCCTTCCAGGCACCATTTGCAAAAAGCTTCAAAATTTACGATGATGCCGCATA
>JAJDCF010000070.1 GCA_029260955.1 Patescibacteria group bacterium
AATGCCAATGAAGCCATTGAAAGACTCAGAAATATCAAAGCTGAACTTGATGAAGTCCAGAAAGATTTTCCCTCGATCAAGATCGGATTTGGAATGGAAATGGGATACAATGAAAAATGGAAAAAAGAACTAGAAGAAGTCATTCAAAAAACTGAATTCGATTTTATTCTTGGGTCTATTCACGTCGTGAACGGTATCATCATCTCCTCTCATCATTTTGCGGATGAGCTCTATTCAAAGACAGATGAAGAAACTGCGTACAATGCCTATTTTGACAATATGATGAAGCTGGTTGAATGGGGGCAATTTGATGTGGTTGCACACTTTGATATCAACAAAAAATTCGGCTACAAATTTTATGGACCTTTTCAGCCGGAAAAATATAAGGATCGCATAATTCCAATCCTAGAATTGATGAAGGAAAAAGGAATAGGGTTGGAGTTAAATACCAAGTGTATAGCAATAAGATGCAAGGAGATCTTCCCCCACCCTACGATCCTTCGCTGGGCCGTAGAAGTCGGCATCAAGCATTTCACTTTAGGCTCAGACGCTCACAAAGAAGCACATGTGTGTCAATATCTTCAAGAAGCTCGTGAGATCGCCAAAGAAGCTGGTATTACCCACCTTTCTACATACTCAAAAAGAATCCCTACCTTGCATGCAGTATAGGTTTTAGGAATGCCTACTAGGCATTTTTCAGCCAATCCGGCACAGGACCGTCGTTTTTACTCAAATCTTCCCCACCTTCACTCGTTGGTTCCGCAGGTGGTGCAGCAGGTGGTTCGGGAGTAGGTTCAGGGGTAACAGGTGGTTCGGGAGTAGGCTCAGACGTAGGTTCAACTGGCACTTCAGGAATCGGCACAGCTTCTTCAACCACAGGTGTCTCAACAGGTGTCTCAATCACTGGCTTTTCAGCTACAGGTTCAGGTGTTGGCTCAGGTGTTGGTTCTGGAGTAGCAGGTGCTTCATTAAACGGGTTCTCTGCCACAGGCATAGATTCTGCTTCAGGTTCAGGCTCAACCTCACCTTCAATAATTTCTGACTCTTCAACGGGAGATTCTTCAGCAGGTGGTGCTTGCTTAAGCCAATCCGGTACAGGTGCATCTGCCTTAGACAGATCAGGTTCCACCATTGGTTCTTCAGCAGGTTCTTCAACTGTTGCCTCTGGCATTGGCTCAGTAACCGGTTCAGATCCTACTGGAGCTTCAGCTACCGGAGCTTGTGTCTGCTCTTGACCAGGTGACACAGGTTCAGCAACATCATGAACCCCCATCATACCGAGTAATTTTATTTTCAGCTCATCGATCAGTTCTTCAAAAACCAAATCTGGGTGCTGGACTTTCAAGAATATCAGCAAGCCCAGAATAATGAGCATTACTAGCATTACAACTATCAAAATGATGTAGAGAATGCCTTTCAGAATGGTCCAAATGATTGAGCCACCTTTTTCACCATCAGAAACCGTTTCAACCTTGGTCTCATCCACAGGTTCTCCGTCTTCTCCTACTAGCCCCTCAACCATTATTTCTGCTGTTTTGGTATTTGTTACCTGGTCAGCATCTACCACTGTAAGAGTTACAATGTAAGTTCCCGGCTTCGTGTAAGTGTAAGTAGGATTCTGTACGCCGATCTGATCCTTATAAGCTTCATAATTCTCAGGATCCGTGTCACCGAAGTTCCATGTGTAACTAAGAATCTTACTGGTCAGATTAGGACTCACAACAGAAAGATTTGTAAAATTTACAGTATTGCCTTCCGTAACAAACTCAAAGTCTGCGATAGTAACAGCAGTGTCCTTCACAAGCATATCCAGACTAAAGCTAGCTTCATTTCCATCGGCGTCCTCAACGCGCACCTTAGCCAGCTGAATACCAGGAGTGTCATATATATAGGAGACTGTATTGTGCCCCTCTACTATTTGATCAACATCGCCATCTCCATTAAAATCCCAATCAAAAATATAATTGTCGAAATCCTGAGTAAGACCTTCTACGGCAAAGTTAATTGGATCTCCTTTTTGAACAAATTCCTTATCGGCACTAAGCCTAATAACTGATTCTGTTTCATTTGGACCAGGTGTAATTACAGCCGGCCTTTCAGTAAACTCAATCTCGCGCTGAATGCGGCTGCCAGCTCCATCTCTTCCTACAACAATCAACTGAGCAATTATTTGTTCACTAGTTTTATTGTAGTCAGTGGTCCATACATCTCCTGATTTAAAAGAATTGGTGGCTTTATTGTCGATGTCATTAGCAGCATTACCATCACCATCGGAATCCACAAAAATATTCTTGTCTATTCGATATTCGATGATATCCCCCTGGCTTCGGCGGGAATAAAAAGCAACTGTATCGAATTCATCGTAGGCGTAGATCTTCTTATCTTCTTTATCCAAAGGTGGAAGTGAATCGAGAGTTGCCACTACCTTTCCTTCTTTACTTGGCTCAGCCTCAAAAATGATCTCTACTTGTGACTTAGCCTTTTGCCCTTGTTTATTAACCACCGTAACTTCGGCAGCAATTTTGTTGGATTCAGAAGCTAGGTACTTGGTTTGCCAAACACCTCCAAGTAAGTATGAACTGTGATCCGCATTGTCTATATCATCGTTTGCAATGCCGTTTCCATCGGAATCTACAAAAATATTCCGATCGATACGATATTCCAAAATGTCGTCGCGAGTAGCTACATCAAAAACCACGCTACCTTCATCACCCAATATATGGACACTTCGCTGAGAAGTTTTTATAGGAAGGGTTGCCACGCTAACTGAAAGTGGTGAATCGATTGTGCTGTCATCAGAAAGTCCGGTCGTGTCTGATCTTGAATAGCGATCGCCTACCAAAACAAGCACACTTGTACTCTTTGTGCCACCTGCATTATCGGTAATAGTGAGCTTCACATCATATTCACCTTGTTGATTAAAAGTGTAATTGAAAATTGATGTTCCCTGAGTCGTAATGATGTCTTTGTCCTTGGTAGCCACCCACTTAAAGGTGCCCCCAGAAACATCAGCAGACTGAAGTGTGACCTTATCGCCCATTTTAACTTCCATTTTTCCGCTAGCCATTACGCTAGATGCCGTAAGGAAAACCAGAAGAGAAAGAGTTACCGATAATTTAAGAAGGCTTTTGAACATTCGTATATTTACTGAACATTAATAATTACTTCCTCGCTTATATCACCATAATAGGTACCAGTAGCCGTCACTCTAAGACGAACCGGTCCTGGATCAAGTGCTGTAAAGATTGTCGTCGCTTTGCCATCCAGTGCTTGCACAGGGTTTGGAGTAAATTCACCAGTTCCCTCTAAGACATCGAAGAAAACATCTCCGTAATAACCGGAATTATCAGCATTGGAAACAATGGCTGTTATATCCGTTGTACCACCTCGTGACATACTAAATGGAACTATACCTAGTTCAAGGGTTGTTAACGGTTGATTAGGCGCAGAAAGCTTCAGAGAACGATAAGTGCTCTGCGCTCTTTGCGATTCGCTAAGACTTAGGTCTACATCACGAACAACCACACCTTCATTTCCTAGGCTATCGAGCACTGTTAGCTTAACGCGATATAGCTTAGTTTCATCAAAGGTAAAAGTCGTATTAACATCGATAGATTCGACGTCATCATCGTTCGAGCCATTTCCGTCTGCATCAGCCTGAACATCAAAATCCCATTCAAAACGAAGCGCGGTATCGGTTAAGTCAGGATCGTATCTCGAAACACCACCGCTAAAGCTAACCGTATTACCAGTAACTTCGTAAGTAAAAGCCGCTTGTGGATAACTATTAGTCGGCTCTACAAAAACCGTGCGACGGGCTGTAGAAGAAAGCCCTCGGTTAATCACTTTGAGTCTGACCTCGTATTCACCCGGTGTATTAAACTGTCGGTTTACCTGAGCACCACTAGTCGTGTCGTCAAAGGCTCCATCACCATCAAAATCCCACTGGAATGAATTGTTAAGTAGCTCATCCCCCTGAGGATCATAGGATTGAGATATAAAGCTAATGGAATCACCGACAGCAATCGTAGTCTTATCGACCGTAAATTCCGCCACAGGTGAAAGATTAGGTCCATTGGTTACATCAAGGTAACTGACTTCACCAAAACGATCCATGCTATCAAATACTCCATTATCGTTATCGGTGATCTCAACGCCAAAGAAGTAACGGTTTTTAACGTCTGCCTGTCCCTGAGCAGTAATGACCATCTCAGTTTCTGGTGAACTAGTAGAATGAACGCCTAAACGCTCAGTTTCAAAACCTTCACGGTAATACCACCATTTAAACTTCTTAATCTGTCCGTCTTCGTCATTTGCACCTACTACCTTTAGTCTGATTTTGGTAGGTGTTATAAGCTCCCTCTCGGAAGCACTCTCTACCACAAAATCGATGACACTAGGGATTTTATTGATTACTTTAAAATAAATGACATCCTCATCACTGGCTCCTCCGCTAATTTCATCACGAACTACCAGCGAAGCAGTTGAACACTCACCTCGAGTATCAATTTCATCAAAGCGATGAGTAAAATCACGTTTGTCGTTGCGAGTACCATTAGAAAA
>JAJDCF010000008.1 GCA_029260955.1 Patescibacteria group bacterium
TTTGATGGAATCGACATCAACATGGGCTGTCCGGCAAAAAAGGTGGCACGCCGCGGATCGGGTGCCGGCATGATTCAAATCCCCGACCACGCTCGTAAGGTTATTCAGTCAGTCAAAAAAGCCGTTACCGACTGGTCCAACGGAATAACCTTGGAGGAAGCCGACATCAGACCCAAGCTCATCACTGCTCTTCAAAAAATCAGACAAAATGAGCCAAAACGCCGACTTTTACCAGTATCAGTTAAAACCCGAATAGGTGTTGATGATATTGTCACCGAAGATTGGATCAGCACACTGGTCGAAGAATCACCTGCCAACATTACATTGCACGGCCGCACGCTAAAACAGATGTATTTGGGGCAGGCAAATTGGGATGAAATCGCCAAAGCCGCCAAAATCTGCCACGAAGCAGGAATAACGCTGCTGGGAAATGGAGATGTAAAAAGCTTGGAAGACGCCAAGGAGAAAATCGAGAAGTACAACGTAGACGGAGTCCTCGTAGGCCGCGCTACCTTTGGAAATCCATGGTTCTTCGGCAAACATGAGCCATCACAGGAAGAACGCTTTAAGGTCGCCATCGAACACGCCAAGTATTTTGAGGAAAACTACATGGATCACGCCTTCTTCGCCATGCGTAAACACTTGGCTTGGTACTGCCGTGGATTTGATGGTGCCCGGGAAGTACGTACTAGGTTGATGCAAACGAATAACACTAAGGAGGTGGAGGCAATTTTATTGCAAAAAAAGATGTAGCTGTTTAAAATGCAGGTAATACAAATAATAAAAGAAACATGTCATCAGAATTTACGGTTAATATAATCGATGGGAACAGTGCTAGCGTTAAGGTGCTGCATCTTACGGGTGAATTAGATGAAGTAAGCATGGAGCAATTAAAAACTCAACTAGACCCACTTCTGGCAGACGCCAGCGTTCTTAAGTTTATTTTTGATTTAACAGATCTTGAATTCATCAACAGTAAGGGTATTGGCTACATTGTTTCAGTCCATACCCATTTATCCAAAGATGGTCGTACTATGATGCTCGCAAATGCCAACCAAGAAGTAATGGATGTAATTTCTCTTGTTGGTCTAACAAACATAATCCCTTACCACGCTACGCTAGACGAAGCCCTAGGCAAGTAATAATCAAAACATAAATCAAATGGAAGGTCTTTTTTTCGAACTCGGTCTTGTTATTATTTCGGCCGCGCTCATTGGAGTTGTTAGCTATTACCTAAAGCAACCGCTTATTCTAGCCTACATCGCGGCTGGTATTTTAATTGGACCATCTGGCTTTGGACTAGTGCATGATATCGAAACCATTCATGTTATTGCCAAAGTAGGAATCCTGCTAATGCTCTTTTTGGTGGGGATGGAAATGAACCCAAGAAGACTAAAAGACTTAGGTTCCGTGGCTCTTTTTACAGGCGTGGGACAAGTACTTTTTACGGGGCTAATAGGTTTCGGGCTGGTAACACTATTCGGATTTAGCTTCATCGAAGCTGTTTACCTGACAATCGCCCTTACTTTTAGCTCCACCGTTATTGCCATCAAACTTATTTACGATAAACGCGATAACAATGCCCTTTACGGCCAGGTAGCCATCGGCATGCTTCTGGTTCAGGATGTACTTGCCATTTTGGCCCTACTAGCACTTTCCGGCTTCTCGGCAGATTCATTTGCTTTCGATTTTAAGCAATTCGGACTCATTCTTTTGGGTGGAATTGCCCTTTCCGCCTTTGCCATACTTGTGGCGAGCAAATTTCTGAGCCGTCTATATAATAAAATTGCCACCTCTAACGAACTACTCATTCTCTTTAGCTTAGGCTGGGCATTTTTAGTGGCTCTGGGTGCGGAAGCCATTGGCTTCAACATCGAAATCGGAGCCTTTATCGCAGGTCTCTCGCTAGCCGGCTTGCCCTATACTTTTGAAATCAATGTCAAAGCAAAGGTCCTCCGGGATTTTTTCATTACCATTTTCTTTGTTGGCCTCGGAGCAGGCCTCGTTTTTGCCTCTATCACACCCTTCATTGTGAAATTAATCATCCTTTCTCTCTTTGTACTGATTGGAAACCCAATCATTGTAATGGTGATTATGGGTGCTCTGGGTTACGACAAACGTACCTCCTTCTTCACAGGCCTTTCGATTGCCAACATAAGCGAATTCTCACTGATCCTGATGGCCATGGGGCTGAGTCTGGGGCACCTGAACACGGAAATTGTTTCAATGGTAACGATCATCGCAATTCTGACCATGACGATCTCTTCCTATTTTATGACCTACAACAACTGGATTTACAACAAGCTAAGGAGCATTCTGACAATCTTCGAATTCAAGAAAGTTAAAACCAAGCTCTCGTCCAAGAAGTACGGAATGCAGAACCACATCATTCTGCTTGGCTGTGGCCAGATGGGCAGACAAATTTTAGAGCAAATTAAAGGCTTCAAAGATGATTACCTAGTAGTAGACCACGACAACGGAGTGATCAAAGAGCTCATCAAAAAGAAGGTCTCATGTATTTTTGGTGACATCGAAGACACAGAACTCTTGCAAGAGCTCGACCTGGAGGACGCCGAGATCATCATCAGTACGCTAGGCGACATGGAAAATAATCTATTCCTGATACGGTACCTAAATACACTGCCACCTGAAAAGAGACCGATTCTTATCATCACTGCCGACAGCGGACGACAAGGTATTGAGCTATTTAACAAAGGAGCTGATTATGTGATTCTTAAACCTTATTTAGGAGCTGCTCACATTCACGAGATAAACCGAGAGCTTTACCAGCTAGAAGACGAGAAGATTACACCAGCACTTGGGCTAGAAATTGCCGAGGAAGAGAAATCCAAATTTAAATCTGATCACGACTACGCCAAACTGCTTCACAACTTAAACAAGCTCCGCCTGTCCGAGATTAAACAGAAGATTGCCAAGAAGCATATTGTTTTGAAGCCGAAGAAG
>JAJDCF010000071.1 GCA_029260955.1 Patescibacteria group bacterium
ACTGATGGAGTGCTGAATTCGTATAGCCTAAAGGAGGGGCAAATCATTGCTGTTCAGCGAAAACTTATTGCTTTCAAGGTTTTGTCTGTGAATAGTGAAACTGGCGTTTTTGATGCGGCCAGTGAGAGTGCTTTTTCTAAAGCTAAAGAATCAGAAGCTTTTGTGGAAGAGCTTGAGGAGTGTGAAGAAGGTTAATCCAGGTTCGCTTGTTCATATTTAGCCCGAAGTTCCTGGAACTTTTCTTCGCCGAGTTCGTTTCGCAGTTTTTCTTTCATGGCTTTTACCATAGGCGGTGCTTCGTCACCGGACATGATGACTTTTTTCATCATTTCCATGGGGTTCAGGTCTTCCAGTTTCTCTTCTCGCTTTTTTGGATTGAGCATTTCTTTGAGCGAGAGGCGCATGGCTACTTTTACTTTTTCGGGAATATTTGAGTTACTCGGAATTTCTTTTTCGTATAGCTGCTTGGCTTGTTCTGGGGATTTTATGACGTATTTGCCGATTCTTACGGGGCGTTTTGCTGCAACATCGGCACTACCTTTTCGGATCATTCCGTCCAACTGAGCTGCTCGTTTGTTGGGTAATTTGGATACCACGGCGTAAGCATTCAGCTCTGGGGCTAAATCGCCGGTAATAGGCACCAAGTCATGGTTCGACATGTCTAAATTCATAGTGGGAAGCTTGGTATTTGGGTAGAACTTGAGCTGGTAGTTGCGACATTCGATGCCTGCTTCGATGAAATAGTTGAAGGCTTTTTCAATTACATCCAAATCTTCTCCCGGAACTCCGGTAATGTAATCGATTGTGAGCTGCATATTGGCTTTGGTACATTTTTCCCGAATGGTTTTTGTAAGTTCTGGAGTATTTAGGGGGCGAAGGAATTTTTTGAGCACTTCTTTTTCAAAACTCTGCACACCAAAAACAACAGTACTGGAGCCAGCCTTTCGCATCAGGTTATAAGCGGCGTCTGATAGATTGGCGAGGGTAATTGGATGATGATAGGCGGTCCAGTTTATGTAATCACTCATTCCGCGTCCGATTAACTCTTGGCAAAAATCGGTGATCCACGCTTCGTCATAGAACATTATGTTGGAATTGGTGAAGGTGAACATAAAGAAGCCCGCTTCTTTTGCCAAATGCTCCAATTCATCTACCACACGCTTTGGGCTGTACGTGATCAGCTTGCGTTCGTACTGAGGGACGGAGCAGTAGGTGCAATTAAATGGGCAGCCACGATTTACGTCGAGTCCCTGCGAACCAAATATGATCTCCATGCTGTACTTTCCCAAATCCTGAGCTTCGATCACAGGCTTGTAGTACTGCTGGTAAAAAGTATTGTATTTTAGATCGAGAAACGGAGTATCTTCGTATTCTTCTTGAGTTAGGGCGACTTTTTCACCCTCTTTTTGATGTCCATCATCGTAGGACCAAAGCCCATGAACGTCAGTGAGCTTGTCTTTTTGTAATACTTCATCCGTAATCTTCTCGCCGAGCCCTTGTACCACCCCAATTCGCTCCAGACCGTTTTCAATCAGTAGTTCCAACATTTTTTTTGGTTCTGAATTGGCCAGTGGGCCACCAAACAGGAGCTTTTTATCTTTCAGGCTTTCTTTGGCCTTTTCGAGGGCACGCAAAATGTGATTTATGTTCCATGAATTGGTATGGAAGCCGATCGTTTGATATTCCTGTGCGTGGCTAGCCAGCCAATCACCCAGTTCTTCCGGGCCAGATGTACCGCTTTTTCGCCCAGTGGTATCTATGACTGAACAGGTGTAACCCTTTTTATCCAAATAGCCCGCAATTCGGTTCAATCCCAAATGATTTTCGGGAGCTGAGTCCATTCCGAGCTCGTTTTTCGAAAAATCAGGGTTGATCAAAAGCAAATCTGCAGGGCCGTTTTGTTTTGGAATAGGGCTAAAATCCATCGTTTTTTCTTTGGCTCATCATATCACAAGATAGTATACTCTGATTGTTGTACTAATTAATCAATTAAATCTTATGGAACTTTTTGCAGCTGTTACTGGACTATTTCCGGTAATTATAGTGATTCTGATCGTCAGTATCAGACAGGTAAATGAATATCAGCGTGGAGTTATGTTTACATTGGGTAAGTTTTCCGGTGTTAAAAATCCTGGATGGAGACTTGTTATTCCCGTCTTTCAAAAAATGGTTCGTGTAGATCTTAGAACCAAGGTAGTCGATGTGCCAGATCAGGAAGCCATCAGTAAAGACAACATCTCAATTCGTATCAATGCGGTTATCTATTATAAAGTTTCTGATGCGGCCAAATCTATCATCGAGGTAGAGAATTTTTACTTCGCTGTTTCTCAATTGGCTCAGACCACTATGCGTAACGCAGTGGGTGAGGTGACTTTGGATGAACTTCTTAGAAACCGTGATGAGATTGCGGCAAAAATTAAGGCTATTGTCGATAAAGCCAGTGATCCATGGGGAATTAAGGTCGATGCTGTTGAACTTAAAGACATTGGCTTGCCTGATAATATGAAGAGGACTATGGCTAAAGAAGCTGAGGCAGAACGTGAAAAGAGAGCCGTTATTATTAAGGCTCAGGGTGAAGTCGAAGCATCAGATAATCTTACTAAGGCGGCTAAGATGCTGGCTGAGGCTCCGGGAGCACTTCATCTTCGAACCTTGCAGTCTGTTAACGATCTTTCTTCTGATCAGTCAAATACTACTGTTTGGATGATTCCAAATGATGGATTC
>JAJDCF010000072.1 GCA_029260955.1 Patescibacteria group bacterium
TTCTTATTCCTCGAGCCTCGGTTGGCCTCAATTGCAAAGCGATGAGCTTCATCTCGGAGTCTTTGAAGTAAGTAGCTGGCCTCCGAATTACTTGGCAGATCGATAGGATCAGATTTACCGGGTAAATAAACTTCCTCAAGCTTCTTTGCCAGGCTGATCATAGGAATATTCAGGCCTTTATTAAATAAAACATCATGCGCAGCTCCCAACTGGCCTTTTCCTCCGTCAATTACAATAAGATCAGGAGTTGAATTGAAAGAGAGGTCCTTTTTCTTTTTTTGATAGGCCAAAAATAGCGGCACGGCTTTATCACCTGTCACCTTCGTAATTTTTTTAAAGAGTGCCTTCATTTCAGCAGGTGGCTCTTTTAGGGTTTCAAAGCCAAACTTCAAATAATACTCCTCTAAGTGCGGGTGACAGAGCATGTACAAGCGCTTCGCCTTGGATTTTTCGATGACAGCTTTAAGCAGATGATAACCCAGCTTCTTACCACGCTGACCTTTATCTACCCATAAGCCCCCAATGGTAAAAATTTTCTCAGAAAGCTGATATCCACGACAGAATCCAACAATCTTTTTCTTTTGCTCAATCACGTAGTACTGCTTGATATCAAAATCGAAGTCCTTCACCTCTGGATACTGCTTAATCACATAATCATCTTCCTTTTTCTTAGCCTTACGGATTTTATAGCCATCAGCGAGCTTTGCAGGCAGGTAATTCAGGCGGCGATTCATGACCTCGGTCAGACTTTTGTAGTCATCATTTAAAAAAGCAGTACTTCGCAGTCGGAACTGACGGTAATCAGCCTTAACTGCCTCACCTTTCTTAAACACAACCATGCTTCCGATGGTTTCGGTGCCACCCAAATGACTGATGTCATAACATTCAATTCGCTTTGGCGGTTTTTCGAGCTTTAATGCCTTCGCCAGATCTTCCAAGGCTCGCTCCCCCTTCGCATCGGCCATCCAACGAACACGGGATTGCTGGGCAAAACTTCGGGCATTCTTCTCGGCCAGTTCAATAAGTTTGTCTTTGTGACCCGCCTTAGGTGCAATAAGCTTAACTTTGTGATCAGTCTGACCCGAAATATAGTCTGTCATAACCTTCTTTTGCTCAACTTCAATCGAAATAATCACTTCTTTCGGAATATCAGCCGCCCTGGAATAATAATCGGTCAAAAAGGATTCCATAACCTCAGCTGGCGACTCCCCTCCCTCGGATATAAACTTTTCCTGAACGATCAGGCGTCCGCCACGAATTTGGAATAGAACAAAATAATTCTTCCCCAAATCCTCAACGTAAGCCACCACATCCCGATCAGTCAGCAGCGTATCAGTAATAATCTGCTTCTGATGAGACCGCTGAATGGCTGTAATCTGGTCGCGCAAGGCCGCAGCCCTCTCAAACATTTTACCGGCAGCAAAATCATGCATCTGTTTTTTTAGTGATTCAATGGCAGGCTTAAAGTCACCCGACAAAAAACGTAAGGCTGCCAGGATCTGCTCGCCATATTCCTCGGGCGTAACCATTCCAACACAAGGGCCGGTACAACGCTTTATATGGTAATCCAAACAAGGACGCTTGGATGTAACACCACCAATCTTAACAGCTACCTTCGCATCATCCATGGGCGCGCCCTTGGGATCAAGGGTGATTTTGCGCTGACTACAAAGTTTAAATACCCGCTTTACCGATTCCATTATTCTCAGTACGTCTGTTCCATTGGTTTTTGGGCCAAAATACTTTGCACCGTCCTTTTCGATCTTCCGAACGGTGATGACTTCCGGATAATCATTCTGGACAGTCACCTTGATATACTGAAATGTCTTACCATCCTTAAAAAGGATGTTGTATTTGGGCTGGAGTTCCTTGATTAGATTATCCTCCAGAATCAGAGCCTCCACCTCGGAATTAGTCTCAAGCCATTCAACAGACTCAGCGCCCTCAAGCATCGATCTTGTTTTAATGGCATGCTTGGCCGATGGTCGAACATAGGATTGTAGGCGTTTTCTCAGGTTCTTGGCCTTGCCAACATAAAGAACCACACCCTTTTCATTCAGGAACTTATAGATACCGGGACCCTGGGGCGACTTGGCAACCAATTTGGAAAGTTTTGGATTCATGAACTGAGTATAAATCAGATAGAACCAAAACGGAACCTTACTATTGACAGATTAGCATAAATAGGCCACTATACCCTTATAACTCACTATGACCCCCCACTAAACATGGGCGGGCTCAGATTGAGCTTGATCCTTAACTACTTGCGTTAACTTAACAACCAGAACAGGAAAGAGAGAAAGTAAATGAAAACACTACGCCTCGCGGCTTTCGCGATGCTCACGATCAGCTGTGCCGCAACGGCACCAATCAGTCAACCTCAAGCAGCAACGACGCACATTCAGGCAACCTGCCCACCAGCAGCCGAGCCTGTCGTCGCCAGCAGCACCGACACATTCACCGTGTCGCCCATTTGCCCCGGACAAGTAGCCCACCCCGCTAATGACTACTGTGTCACATCAAAAACCGAAAACAGTGCAGCTTGCAAGCACGGCTCAACCGTGCAAGTGAAGCTCCACAGCTTCGGAACAGAGATCACAACCGGAATAGCGACTGATGAGCTCACGATGCTAGGCTACCGCCCGGCGACCCATGCAGAGCTGGAAGGCCTCATGGCGAAATACCCAGGAAAGCGGAAAGCCTGGACAGTGGCACTCGGTAGCATTTACAGCGCGAGCGACTGCAGCGCCAATGCTACAGAAGCCGAATACGTCCCGGTCGCGGGTCGCGAGAAAAAAGTAAGCCTGTGGTTTGCAGACTGGACTTGGAGCAACGACACTGAGTTCGCAGTGGTGAAGGATCCAAATGCGGGCTTTACACCAAGCGGAACCATCCGCAAACTCGACGCTACCTACAAAGCCAAACTCACTTGTGACCTCAAGGAAGCCATCAAGAAGGCGAAACAGCCTGATTTCATGCTAGAGTTATTCGGCTACAAATTGCCACCCATCCGGTGCAAGGAAGGCGAGGAGGTCGAGATTCATCTGTTCCGCATCACGAAGGGGAGGATGACCAGTAACCTTGTCCATCACTATCTGCAATCGTTGGGATATAGACTGGCCAACTGGGCCGAGGCTCTGGCACTTCTGAGAAAGAAGAATAAGATCCACAGGCAAGCCCCGATCGCAGCACTCGGGTCCCCGTGGAAACTCTTCCCCCACGAACCCAATCAGAGCTTGGGAAACAAGAACTTTCTACACCTACCAACTGCGTCAGATGAGCTATACGAAATAGGCTCTTACTACGTAGAGCTGACGAAACTCAGCGATACCTGGAGGGAAGGCTGGACGTTCGCAGCCGTCCGAGCTCCTCTCGAGTAATAACGCAAGTAGAAAACCCTTGAGCTATTTGGCATCATGTTCCCCCTCGGGAGCTGACGCCTTTGTGTCTCGGGTTAACCAAGCCGTCCGTGTGAACTCACGGGCGGCAATTCGATTTACGCACAAATTAGCAGCAAAGCGGAAGCTAAGTCACTTAACCTTAATTGGCGTACCTCTTAAGACCTTAAGAATCCTCCCACGAAACCTCGCGCCTTTAGTACGATTATTTGGAATCCATTCAACAGTTGGTATTCCTTTATAATTATGAGCAATAGCCACATAGCGTCCCGCAACCACCGGCACACCATCAAGTATTATAAATTGTTCTTCGTTAAGGGGTTCATCTTCTACAGCAGACTGTAGAGTCAGGTGAGCGGCAAGCTCTGGTGTCATACCACGTTCACCCATAAGGCGAGCTCTATTCCTTCGTTTTATACGATCAGCAGGATGTAACTTTAAGAAATCGGGGCTATTAATATCGCTTTCAACATTAGGAGCTGCCTCAACAATAAAAGGCTGCCAGCTATCATCTGAGGAGAACTCTAAATCGTTCGAATCCATAAATTCAACGACGGGTGATACCTTGGGGCCATCTTGCATGGTAATTGTGTCTGTAACTGTAAGGCTACTCTGAATACCTCTAGTATAATGAGTCATAGTTGAGGAAAAAAAATCCTCACAGAATTTATTTGGATACTCCACTTGAACCTCACCATATTCAGCAGAAACAGCTGCAGCAAGGTCAGCAAGGTCTTGACGTGAATGAGTCACAATTAAACTAGACTCATGATATCCCCCAACATGTTTAAGCCCCTCAGGTCTAATGGCCGTAGCAACCTTCTCAACCGGTGGAAATTCTGCATCTGCTGCATCGGTTTCCGCATCTCTACGTCTAGAAAACTCAAGCTTAGTATCAATAACATGGCTCAGGTCATACATACCCAAAAAACGCCCACTTACCAGGTGGCGAAGACGTCCGCGCATAGCATGGCGAAGACTACCTTCATCTGACAAGGCTTGAACGCTCGATGCCTCGGCATCAGGAATGCCAGCTTGAGATTCTTTTGGTGTTGGTATTGCGAGGGCTTCGTTAAATCTGGGAGACATGGAGGAATATTTTTGTTATTAAATGAATTGTCACATAAAACGCCTAGTCATGTCAAATTAAGCTTGTGAAATACCGCATCCCTCTGCTAAAATAGCTCAGCTCATGTTATCGCAAAAAAATGACTAGCCTTAAAGGATTCTGGAGTGATCTAAAATCCCCCATCATCGGCCTTGCACCAATGGACGGCGTTACCGACGCTCCCTACCGTCATATGATATGCAAGTATTCTAAACCAAGTTTGGTGATGACCGAATTTTGTAATGTGGAAGGTCTGGCGCGCGGCGCGGTCAGCATGTTAAAAGAATTCCTGTATAGCGAAATGGAACGGCCAATAGTCGCTCAAATTTACGGTGTAGAACTGGATAGCTTCTATAAAGTTGCTCTTATGTGCTGCTACCTGGATTTTGATGGAATCGACATAAATATGGGCTGCCCAGCCAAAAAAGTAGCCCGTCGTGGTTCAGGCGCAGGCATGATTCAAATACCAGACCACGCTCGCAAAGTGATTCAGTCAGTCAAAAAAGCCTGCCAGGATTGGTCCAACGGAATCACGCTCGAAGAAGCTGAAATCAGACCAAAAATCATCACTGCTCTTCAAAAAATCAGACAAAATGAGCCAAAACGCCGACTTTTACCAGTATCAGTTAAAACCCGAATAG
>JAJDCF010000073.1 GCA_029260955.1 Patescibacteria group bacterium
CCTTCTCCTTGCTGGAGGGGGCTTTTTTTGGTATAATATAAGGATTAAATAAACGTTAATGCCACAAGATCCGAAAGATCTGACATCAAAGGCTCAAACGCAGATTGCTGGTCTTAATCAAGAGGCCAAAGAGAAAGATATCCAAGATAAGGCAAAGCGGCTTGGTTACCCTTATGTGAACTTGCTTAGTTTTTCGGTTAATACTGATTTAAAAGACTTTGTACCTCAAGAAAAATCAGTTAAGGCAAAGGCTGCTGCTTTTTTCAGATCTGGTAAGAAGGTGCGATTGGCAGTGCTTAATCCTGACTTGCCGGCTACCAAGGCACTTGTTACCGAGTTAAAAATAAAGGGTTACGATGTGAGCGTTATCATATGTTCTTCGGAATCTTTGCAGAGTGCTCAACAGGTTTATTTTGCAGAAGAGAAGGAAGTTCATGGCGATACGATTGAGAATGTGGTCACAGAGGAAGAGGTTGGAAGTGCGGCTACCGAGCTGGAAAGCCTTGAGCAACTTCATGATCAGATTGAGAAGTCTGCATCAGATCAGGCGTTAAACGCGATTACTGTTGGAGCTTATAAGACAAGATCTTCTGATATTCATTTTCAGCCACAAGAAAAAGATGTACTTGTGCGGTTTCGTATCGATGGCGTTTTGAAGCAGGTTTTTACTCTGACTCCGCAAGTCTACGAAGGCTTGGTACGTCAGATCAAGTACATGACTCATTTAAACCTGAACATTACCAATGCGCCACAAGATGGGCAGTATTCCTTTGTTATCAATGAGCGAAAAATTAATGTTCGTGTTTCTTTTATGCCGAGTCAGTGGGGTGAAACGATTGTGATGCGCCTACTAGATTCCCAAAAAACCTTTCAAGCCTTTGAAAAACTTGGTTACGAGGGTGAGCCGCTTCGCAATATTCTAGAAAGTCTAAAACTTCCTCATGGAATGATTTTGGTTACGGGGCCAACAGGTAGTGGTAAGACGACCACTATGTACTCAATGCTTCAGTCTGTGGACACCAAAGCTAAGAAGGTGATTACTCTGGAAGACCCTGTTGAATATGAATTAAATGGCATTACTCAGTCGCAAGTTGATCACGACGTAGACTATACTTTTGCGTCTGGACTACGAGCGATTTTAAGGCAGGATCCGGACATTATCATGGTAGGAGAGATCCGTGACCTTGAAACAGCTGAGACGGCCGCTCAGGCTTCTCTGACAGGTCATCTGGTTATCAGTACATTGCATACAAACTCAGCTCTCGAATCGATTTCGCGTTTGGTGAATATGGGAGTGAAAAACTTTATTCTGGCACCCGCTTTGGATTTAATCATAGCTCAGCGTTTGGTACGTAAGCTTTGTGAGTGCGCCGAAGATACACCGGTTACGGAAACCGAGCGACAGCAAATCGAAACAACTGTGCAGGCTGCTGCCAAGAAGGGGATTGAAGTTCCCGCTATTCCTGCAACCATGAAACATGCCAAGGGTTGCGACAAATGTGGACAATCAGGTTATGTTGGTCAGGTAGCTATTGCGGAAGTTCTACGTTTTAATCAGGAGCTTCGTGATTTGATTCTAGAAGGAAAGCCTATGCCCGAAGTGCACGCTTACATAAATGAGAATTGCAAGATGCTTAGCCTACAAGAAGATGGCATTCTAAAAGTACTTAAGGGCATGACGACCCTTGAGGAAGTTTATCGAGTGGCTGCTTAGGGTATTACTAAAAGTGCATATTAGTCCGCTAATAGTGGGCTAATAGTGGGCTAATAGCTGGCTAATATTGCCAAGAATAGATATACCTTGGTGTATACCTAACTTTTTCAAATACTATAGATGAGTTGGCGGTGGAGTTACCGTTGGCTCTTTTGGTGTATCAGGTGCAGGTGCTGGTTGAGCAGTAGCAGGTGCAGGAGTTGGCGCAGGCGCTGGCGTGGCGGGTGTCGGTGTAACTGGCGTGGCTTCAGGTTTCTCAGTTCTTGGGTGCTGATCATGTCCGCGAGCCGGGTCGATTCTATGAGCGACATCTGGGTGAGCTGCGTCTGGTTTCATTTCTTCTGGAGTAACTACTTGTCCTTCACGTTCGTGTTCGTCAAAAATGTTGTACGGAATCTGAGTGGCGCTTTCAGTTTTGCCAGCAGCGGTAGATATTGCCTCTTTACTTGGAGTTTGAGCTTCCTCCGGAACAATTCCTTTCTTCATGCTGTCCATAGTTTTTAAGAAAGCACGATCGTCTTGATCCAGCTTAAGAGTCCTAATCGGGAAGGGGATATTAACTCCCACTTCATCAAAGGCCTGCTTAATGCGGTTTGCTAAATTAGAGCGGATTTTCATCCAGTTAGCACTAGATTCAACCCAGAAGCGAATATTTATATTGATTGAGCTGTCACCGAATTCTTCCACCAAAACAAGTGGTTCAGGCTTAACTACAATATCTTCATCTTTATCAATAATTGCCTTAATCAAACTAGTAACCATTGGCAAGTCAGTTTTATAGTCCACACCTACCATCAGGTCAATTCGACGAAAAGGATTGGTAGTGTAACTGATTAGCGTTTCACCAAGCATAATCTGATTGGGAATAACGACTTCAGTTCCATCGATGGCCTGCAAA
>JAJDCF010000074.1 GCA_029260955.1 Patescibacteria group bacterium
GTGGTGAAGCAGGGCTTGCACGAGCTCTTAATTGGGGTGCTCCTGTCGTTGATGGAGAAGTATATTTTACTCCGCATCAAGTTGAACCTGGACTAAGTTTTGATTGGGTAAGCTCAGAGCTTCCATATGCTTTTATTGAAAAATTAATAGGTCGATCTGTTAAACCGTCTACACCAGCTCCTCAGCCTACTACGGTAACTAAGGTGGAACCCGAGGTTCAGACAGAGGTTTTTGCCGAAAAAGAAAACAAGGAGATTGAAAGGTTAGAGCAGAATCGAACTTTATTGGCTGTCGGACTTGGAAAGGATGCAAGTGGCGAAGAGGTCAAGAATTTACAGCGAATGCTTTGGGATCTTGGTTACTACCAAAAAGAGATTACCGGAACGTATGACCAAGCTACAATTGATGCCGTTTTTCGCTTTCAGATTGAATATGGTGTCTTAAATAGTGAGTGGGACAAGGGTGCTGGTTATTTTGGAAAGAAGACTCTGGAAGCACTGCTTTCGGCCGCGCAAGATAAGATTGAAGTGCTTGCTGGTTATCCGAAAGAGGTTCAGGTATGGATTCCTGCAAAAAAAATCCTACCCGAAATTGCCAGTTTGGAAGTGCCGGAAGTTGTAGTAGAAAGACAAACTTTGAACTTTTCAGAAGCATCCTTGAGCAAAAAAGTTGTTCAACCGGCTGGGCTAACTATAGAGCTTGACCTTAATGATAGAGGTGCAGAAGTTGTTAAGCTTCAGAACTTCTTAATAAGCCAAGAACACTTGGCAGCAGACCTTAATACCGGCTACTACGGCCGGAAAACAGAGGCAGCTGTCCTCAAGTTTCAGATGGAGCAGGGGATTGTGGATAATTCTAATGGATCGGGTGCCGGTCGCGTTGGTCCACAGACTCTGGCTGCCATCAATTCGTTTTAACAATACTTTTAAGAGCAGTATTTAGCTAAAAAAGCCTATGTGTAACAACCGGGCTTTTTTAGTACGGTCTGAAAGTATAATTGACATAAAATATATTCTATGTTAGTGTATCCATATATTTTGGTTAAACTATTTCATCTTATGAGCAAAGGAAATGACGTCATGGGAAAAAGGCGCGGAGCCAACTTTGTGAGCAAATATGGCAGAAAGTTGAGTTTGTTTATGGAGGTGATGGAAGATATTTACGGAAAGGATGGGGTAGATAATTTATCCGATACTCAATTAATTGCGCGGCATCGTGATTTGGCAGAAAAAATACTTGGAGTGCCAAAGCCTGAGTATGACCCTTTTAACGAAAGGCCAAGGATTAGAGTTTTGAATTAGGGTGACCTACTTAGCACATTTCAGTATATGATAAGGCCATGACCATTAAGGACCTTGTTAATTTTGGGCACCGAGAACTTATCGCGTTCGATTCGGCGAGACTTGATGCGGAACTATTACTTGCACACCTACTTGGAAAGCAAGTTACTTACCTTTTGGCCTACGATGAAGAGGAGGTAGGTTATTTTGCAAAATGGCGCTATGGGCGAATGATAGCGAAGCGCAGAAAGGGGATTCCAGTGGCTTACCTTTTGAGTAATAAGGAGTTCTATGATCTCGATTTTAAGGTGAATAAGCATGTTCTTGTTCCTCGCCCTGGTACAGAGACTTTGGTTGAGGCGGTTATTAATTATATTCAACCCGATGATTTACTCTTGGACGTTGGTACCGGTTCGGCCTGTATTCCGATTTCGGTCTTGAAGCATGTAGAAGAAGTGGAAGCGATTGCTGTGGATATTTCATCTTCTGCGCTGAAAGTAGCTAGATTTAATGCTCAGTTACATGGGGTGATATCGCGCATGCAATTTTTTCAGTCAGATTTACTAAAAAACGTTCCACCAGAAGCTTTTGAGAGTAGGGAATTGGTGGTGACGGCTAATTTACCCTATGTACCGACAGATTATAAGGTGAATATAGAAACTAAATTTGAGCCTCAGGTGGCGCTGTATGGTGGTAAGGATGGGATGGATATTTATAGGCGATTACTCGATGAACTACTTGTTTTTAAGCCAAAAGCCATGTTTTTTGAGTGTTTTGATTTTCAGAAGGCTATCTTGGTTGAGCATGCACCAGATTACGAGTTGCGACATGTCAAAAATCCTTTAAGCGCTGCTGGTGTGATGGTATTGGAAAGGCAGGGGTAGTTCTAATTAGGCTTGCATTAGGGCAATATTTGTTGTTTTGTCATACCTAATATACTGGATTTTTTGGCTTATCTTTGCTATAATATAGAGATTTATTTACCAAATTCAGAAAAAAAACTAAGACACCATGTTTAAAACAAAAATTAAATCTATCGCTCTGGCCCTTGCAATTGCTTTGCAGGCATTCGCCCCTGTGGCCTTTGCGAGCTTCCTAAATGTACGGGCTTACGGCACCGACACCGTTGCTGGTTACGCTTCGATGTTGAAGAGCTCGATGCTCAGCCCAAACAAAGACATCGTCTTTGTGGTAGAGAAGCCTGATTACTCCGTTGTACGTGTTCCCACGGTTGCGGATCTTGAGGGGATTGCTAAGGCAGATCTTTATGGCCATCAAACTAAGTTGGCTGGTGTCTACAAGGTAGCTCTGTTTTACCCGGGTACATCTGAAGCTTCGCCACAAGACACTTTCGTGGTTTATCCTGACCAAGTATCTAAAACTCAGTCTCATGTTTCATCTACTACTCAAATGCTCGAGGCCGATGGCGAAACGCGCAGTTTTGTGACCGTTACGCTTTACGATGCTTATCGCAATCCTATCAAGGATCATCAGGTAAATCTGATTTCGTCTCGCCCAGAAGATAAGATCACCGCTGTTAATACGGGCATCACAGATGCAGCGGGACGAGCCAATTTTAAGGTAACTTCCAAAAATCCAGGTGTTTCTATTTTTACCGCCATGGATGCCAGTGCAAACACTGTTTTGCAAGACCGTGAAGAAGTAGTTTTTTACGCTCCAACACCAAAAGCCGTTGGAGGAAACTTCTTTTCTACAAGCGCCCTTCAGGCCGACATAATTTCTGCGGCCAATGCTCAGGAGGTTCTTCCCGGGCCAGTCGATCACTTTGATATTGAAGGCCTATCATCTACAGCTAAAGTGAATACCGATCAAACTTTGACGATTGTAGCCCTAGATAAAGATGGAAATACTGCTAAGAACTATACTGGCACTATTCTTATCTCTACACCGGATGATGAGAATGCCGTTCTTCCGAATAGTGGAGAATATACTTTTAAGGAAGCTGATCAGGGTAAATTCACTTTTAGCCTTGCTCTGCGCTTCTCGCAGGTTGGCAATCAATTTATTCAGATTTTAGATAAGGACAATTGGAAAATCGCTGGTGAGAAGGAAGTTGAAGTTGTTCCGCAGCAGGCTATTACTGTGCCGGATGCTTCTTCTTCATTCAGTATTAAATCACCGACAGATGGTGGTAAGTTTGGTTCAAACCTTGTCGTTATTACAGGTCAGGGTGATCCGAACATCAACATCAAGATTTTTGACGACGATACGAAGATTGGAGACAGCGAAACCGACAGCGATGGCTTCTTCACTTATCAGGCAAAGAATCTTTCTGCTGGTAGTCATAGCTTTTACGTTATGTCCGATACCGGCCAGGTTTCCAAGTCTGTGAATATCAACGTAGATACTTTGCCTCCAGTTCTGAATTCTATTTCGATTTCTCCAGATGGCGTTATCAAGCCAGGTCAGATGCTAAGAGTAGTGGTTTCTTCCGAACCGGATCTTGATGAGGTAATGGTTAAAGTTGGTGGAATACAAAAAGATTTGTATCCCGAAGCTGGGCAAGCAGGTACATATGCTGGTAGCTTTGCAGCGCCAACTGCAACCGGAAGTTATCCAATCGATGTTGTTCTGGCGGATGATTTATCCAATAAGTCCGAACTAAAATCACAAAAGACTATTCTTGTAGAGGATGAGGCTGTGGTCTTACCTTCAACCGTCCAGAATCCCGAAGGGATTGCCGGTGACTCAGAAGTACTTCTTACGTGGAATACTGTGAGTGATCACGTTACTGGCATTTCCAGTTACAAGGTAAGCTACGGAACATCTCACGACAATCTAGATCAAACTGCTCAAACCGAGAGCAGCGCTACATCGCTAAAAATCACTGGTCTTCAAAATGACACTCAGTACTTCTTTGCAGTCAAAGCGGTTGATTCTAAGGCATTTGAAAGCTTAGAGGCAAGCGTTGTTATTGCGGTGACACCTGTTGGCGTACAAGAAGTAGTAGTTGATGATGGCCTCCAGCCTTCTGCTCCAGAAACGGGGCTTACAATGCCTCCTGCATCGCTTTACAACAATCCTCTTATGGGTGCTGCTTCCAGTAACACTGTCAGCCTTACATGGCAGGCATTCCCTGGAATCAATGCAGCTCGTTACAAGGTTTATTTTGGTCTTAATCCGGGGCAATACGATGACTATGTTGCAACAAATGACAATCGTACCAGCTTTGCTGTGAACGATCTGATCAACAATGTGCCTTACTATTTTGCGGTTGTTGCTATGAATTTTGCCGGAAACGAGATTTCTCCTCTATCGGCTGAATTTCAAATGACGCCCAAAGGTGGTGTGTTTAAATCACTTCCATCTGATCAAGTTGTTTCTAGCAGACCCACCTATGTTTCGCCGCTTAGTAACATGCAGCTTGCTCAGGTTCCAGGCCAAGAGGATACCGGTCCTGCGACAACCTGGATGGTGGTCATAGCACTTACGTTTGCTGCAGGGATTTCTTACTTTAACAACCGACGTTTTTTAGCTAATCGCTAGTCTTAGAAGCCACGATACGATGTCTAATTTTTTGAACAAAATATCTTCGGATACAAAAGGGTTTCCGATTGGCGTGAAGCTGATTGTTTTTGTTGTATTTTTGCGCACTTTTGGCTGGGGCTTAATTGACCCCTTCTTTTCAATGTACATCGATGGCTTTGGTGATAGCTACAGTTTTGTGGGTGCCTTGATGGCTATAATGAACTTTGTGGCTCTGCTTGCCGTAGTACCACTTTTAAGATTAGCTGATAAGGTGGCTGATACCAAGATTATGCGTGATGGAGAGGTTCTACATCTGTTTGCCGTACTCTTTTATTTGGCAGCGGGTCTTACGGGTCAGCTATTATTTCTGATTCCAGGATTGGCGCTTAATGGTGTTGGCACAGCCTTTATTGTTGTAGGCGCTGAATCCTACGTTCGCAGACATTCCAAGAAATCTAATCAAACCAGCATATTTGCCTTTTTGATCACTATAACTTATTTGGGATGGGTGCTTGGTATGATTCTGGGGGGGCTTACAGTGCAGTATTATGGCTTTACCTATATGTTCCTATTCCTTTTGCCGAGTATCGTTATGGGATTCATTATTCTAAAACAAATTCGCGAAACTGGCCTCAAAACATTGACGTCGGGTCTTTCCAAATACTTTCATCGGCCAAAGGATTTTGGATTTATTATTGAGGATATAAAGTTACTGAACAGGAAAACACTTTTCCTTCTTCTTTTAGCTTTCTTCGATGGAACCATTGTCATGTTTTCCTATGTTTTTATACCGCTATTTGCACTTTCTATTGATCTTAGTCTTCAGAATATTGCTTTTTTGATGGCTGCCATGTACATGCCTTTCATCTTTAGCTTCATTATATCTGAGGCGACAGACAAGCTGAAACGTATGAACGTGATTGCCATGGGATTATTTATTGGAGGGCTAGCCTTTGTACTTCTGACATTCATAATCGATCAAATGTGGGTGGTGCTGTTAGCTGCAATTACCTCTTTATCACTCGCTATTATTCGTCCTACCTATAACGGCTTCCTTACTCAGCTCACTCCTAGACGAATGCTGGGAGAAATTACTGGACTCAATAAGATTGCAGTGAGAGTTGGATTTATTTTTGGACCAATTTTCTCTGGTTACCTTGCAGATAAGTACAGTATTCAGGTTGCCTTCTTTGCAATTTCCATCTTTGCTTTTGCTCTGGCGACGCTTGCGCTATTATTTAAGGGGTTTGAAGTCATCAAAACAAAATCATGAAAAAACCAAGAATCTTTACCATAGGCGGAGCGACCTTCGACATATTTGTTAAGGCAGATGATCAGTCAATTATGTCTATTAGGACTCCTGACTCGTTTCACAAATGGCTTAGCTTTCCTCATGGAGGAAAAGTCAAAGTGAATCAGGTAATGGAATCTTTTGGCGGAGGTGCTACTAATACAGCAGTTACCTTTGCTCGTCAGGGTTTTGACGTGTGTTTTGTTGGTAAGGTCGGAAAAGAATATGGGGACAAAGTTTTTGGCAATCTTGAAAAAGAGGGGATTGATTGTAAACATGCAAAGCAGACTTCCCGAGACAAAACAGGTTTTTCTACTATTATCAATACCTTCGACGGTGATCGTACGCTTTTGGCTTACCCTGGAGCGAATCGCTTTTTTACTGCCAAAGATCTTCCCCTAGATAAGCTTAAGATGGCTGATTGGATCTTTTTGAATCATTTGGCCGGTGGTGGAGAAGACATTCATAAAGCGCTCATTAAAGTTCTTAAAGCCAATCCCAAAATCAAATTGGCATGGAATCCGGGTCATGAACAGATCGCTCAGGGGGCCAAAAAGTGGAAGGAGCTTTTAAAGCAAACGGAAATACTCTTTGTAAACAAAGAAGAGGCTTCAGCGTTTAGTCGGGTTGATTATATGCCGGCTGGTGTTAAGCAAGATGATCCAAGAGCTCATGTGTGCACTCATCGCGATCTTTTACCTCCTTATGCCGATGATGTGACTGAGATACTAAGGTTTTTCGTTGGAATGGGTGTGAATAACGTTGTTATTACAGATGGGCGTAACGGCAGCCAGGCAACGGATGGTGAGCGTCATTACTTTTGTCCAGTACTTTCTCATAAGCGAGTCGACACTCTAGGAGCAGGTGACGCATTTGCTAGCGGATTTACGGTTGCAATGATAAAAAGTTTGCCATTGAAGAATGCTCTGTTATATGGTACACTTAATGCTGGTAATGCCGTAATGCACCCAGGTGCTCAGAATGGACTTCTGACAGCTGATGAGATGAAGGCGGCCCTTCGTAAGAGCGAAACGAAGGCAAAATCTACTAAACTGTAACAAATTTTAAATAAAAAATGAGCGATATAAACAAAGCCCTTGAGGCAATTGAAGCTGCTGAGGCGGCTCTAAATCTAGCGAAACAACATTTAGGTCAAGAGGGAGGATCCTCACCTAGGTCATCTAGATCTTATTCAGAGAAGGCTGCAGGTCTTTCTGGGGCTGTCAGTGAGGGAAGAGTTATCGAAGGTGTCTTTGATGGTCAGAATATGATTGATAAGAAGGGTGCGGTTCATCCGGTTCCTGCGAATTATGCCAGTAAATCAAAGTTGATCCCTGGTGATGTTCTAAAGCTCACGGTGACCGATGAAGGCAAATTCCTATACAAACAGATTGGACCTATCGAGCGACGTACTGTTATTGGACCATTGGTTCATTCTGGTGGACAGTACCAGGTACTTGCCGAGGGCAAAGCTTTTAATGTTCTACTAGCTTCTGTGACTTACTTCCGTGCTTCTGTTGGAGACGAAGTGACTTTGATTATTCCTATGGGTGAAGATTCACAATGGGGTGCTATTGAAGCAGTTCTACCTAAGTTTGATGATGGAGCGGCTGAAGAAGCCCCTAAAAAGACCAGGAAGTCTAAGAATTTGTTAGATTTGGAGGAAGAGCTTGATATATAGTCCCTCCTGAAAGCTTTGTTTTGTATTATCTGACATGAATTAGTTTTATGCGGAGTTATTTCGTATAAGATTTAGTCAGCGTAAATAGTATAAAATCTCTGCTCTTAAATAGCGGAGTAGTCATTACTGTAGAAGTCCACACTATCGAAATTTCTTTTCAACTCATATACAGTGTGCCATATGAGAATTTTTAGTTTTTTATAGATGCAAACATTCTGGTACAATGTTCCTCCTAATCTTAACCAAAAGTGAATTATGTCACATGGAGTCTTTACAGAAAAAGATAAACTGGAAGTTTATTTTCCAACACGCAGCTATGCTAATGAACCAAGTGGGGCGATGCAAGGCGAATTATTTTTAACTCATGAGTATTTAGATACACGTGTACTTGAGGAAACTTTTGGATTAGACCAGGGGGCTATAGATCAGCTTCAAGTCATGACTGGTGGCTTACTTCGTAAAGTTCAGCAAGCCTCCCTTGTTTCAGTAGAGAAAGCGCGTAAAGTCTCAAATGACTTACCAACTTATGATGATGAATGCGATGAAATGGGTGAGAAACGAGTTAGTGATATTACAAGATTATCCACCCTTCCCTCTGAGCGAGTCATTGAAACCATGCGAAATGCTATGGATGTTATTTTGATTAATATAACTAGTTTGTTAAGCGAAAGTACCCAAATAAAAGTCGACATACCAAATAGGGATATTCAAAGAAAGCGTGAACAAGAAGAGCTTATGGGCTCAGGTGTCCAAACCGTGCCAGCCATAACACATGATGAATTTCATGAATTCAATGAGGAACAAGTCAATCAGATGATCAGCAAAGAAGCCAATCAATACCTGAGTCAATTACCAGCTGGCTACAAAGATGCTATCAAGAGAATGATTTCCAGCTTTGCTGGCTCGGTAACGCATCGTGCTAGTCTTTC
>JAJDCF010000075.1 GCA_029260955.1 Patescibacteria group bacterium
TATCTGATGTCTTTAACCTTGATTCTAAGGGCTTTTTTTGGTATAATAATAAGATTTAATCAATACCAAAATGCATACAGCAGGAATCATTTATAGCGAGGAGCGCCAAAAGAGCCAAACTCGTTATCTGGAAGCAGTAAAGCGGGCTCATTTTCTTGATGAAAAAGAAAAGAAGCACTGGGCACTTCTTAGTTATATTCTAACAGGCGCACAGCTAAAAGAAGCTGAGCATTTGATTATTGATGAAGACCTGAGGCGCCTCGCAACTCAGGAGAAACTTGAAAAAATAAAACCTAACTCTGAACGAAGACATGGGTAATCCAAAAGATCCAAGAAGACCAGAAACAGCTACAGCCACCAAAGATAGACCTACTGGAAAAAAGGAGGTCCACAGAGGGCAAAAAGCTGAATTTATTGAGGGCTATAGAAGGAAGGCTGAAGCAGTGAGCACTGATAAAGATGTTCGGGCTGCAGAAGCTATTCGTGATCTTAGGGGTAACCTTGCACCAGATGCAACACCCAAGCAAGAGGATGGATTGACTGCCCTAAATACTGCCATCGTTATTGTTCTGACAAAACTCGCCAAAGATGGCGTTGATATTTCGAAGATTGGGAATACTAAGGAATTAAAGGACAAGATAAATTCTTACAAGGACAAATATGACATAGAAAAGTTACCCCTTCCAGAAGAAGCAGCTGTGCAAAATCTGAATCGCATTGCCAGTGAATCAGGCCTAACAGCTACGGAAGTAAAGAATAGCTGGAACGACCGACGCGAAGCTGCCCATAGGGCACACAAGGGTTATTATAAATATTATCGTGAAAAATATCCGGTTGCAACACCGATTGCTGTAATGTTGGGTAGTGCGGGTGTTGTTTATCTGGGCTACCGTGCCTACCAAGCACTTTTCGGAGAAGAGTCCAGTAAAGAATCTAGCAGCAAAACTGAAAAGAGTAAGAAGAAATCCTGGTTCAAAAAAGAAGTCATGCTTCCCATAATCCTCTTACTATTGGGTGGTAGTGGCCTATACCTGGGAAAGGATGAAATTAACAAGATTATGAAGAAGTACGGCTTGACTGACGTGAAGGACAAGGTGAAGAAGGGTAAGAAACTTTCGAAAAAAACGCAAGATAATGCCAAAAAGGCCGGGAAGGAAATAGAAGCTGCAAATAAAAGGGCAAAAGCAGGTCTTCCACCTGTTGCTGCTGAGGATGATTACGAAGAGCCAGAGCCAGGTACGCTGCAGACGGAGGCGGATGTGAGGAGAAGGAAAAAGAATGCTAAGGAAAAGGTAAGAAAAGTGGCTGAGAGATTCAAGACACCTGAAGGTAAATTTAAAATTGCGAGCCTACTCTTTGTAAACGTGTTCTTTTTTGAACGAGGTTTTAAAGGTAAGGCCAAGAAGAATGAATTGAGATATGCGCTGAATACAATGCGCGAGAAAAAAATTAGGATTAGCCGTATTAAGGCGGCCGTTGAGAAATACAAAGCTAAAAAAAGAATTCCCAAGGGTGAATTTCCTGAGCTAACACAAAATTTTAGTGATGCACAGCGATTTTTACTTATGAAAAAACTAGTGGCATTTAGTAAGCTTGCCGGCAAACTTAAAGGAGATCCTAACATTGAAAAAGTATTTATAGCAATTGCGAACAATCCAAGCTATCAAATCAACAATGTATTTCATGGCAATATCGTTGAAAAAATGAAAAGTGGTGAATTTTTGGATGTTTTTACTGGAATGGATTACGATAAAATGAATCAGGAGGTTACCCAGAAGGTAAAGGATGGTAGTATTCGCATCGTAGAGTCAATTAATGAAAAGCTTGATCCTGAACTTAAAAGACGGTTTGAAGCCTTATCAAAGGAAGATAAAAAACAGGTTCATGCTGCACAGGTTGCGCTTATTACAGGGGCCAATATTAGAATTCCTGCCGAAGAAGCTGTAACTCTGGCCATAAAAGAATCTGGTGATAAAATTAAAGATCCAGAAGTCAAAAAGCTCCTCGTAGACTTCTTTGAGTCAATGAAGTCAAAAACCGAAAAGATACTACCTAAAGCGAAAAAGCGTTTTAGCATTAAAGAGGTTGGTGGCAAGAAACTGAAAGTAGATTTTATGCATGAAGGCGTAAAATTCAAGAATCTTAGCTTCTTACATTGTGTAGAAATAATTGTCGCCAGTGAAGGTGTTGATTTGGATGCGGAAGGTGATGAAGAACAGTGGATGCAAGATATGGCTCTGCTTACTGTCTTGTTACGTGCGATGGATGACAAAAATCGTAGAATTTATCTTACACATCTTGGCACAAAGGTTATTGAGGATGATTTACCTGATATCAACGTACCTGGCCTAAAGAACCTTGCCCCTTATTTTGATGGTCTTGTAGGACTAGGTAGGGATTTTATTGCTGAGTATGCATTGAAGCGAGGTACAGCATTGACTGCATGGGCAGCTGCGCGACCGGATATTGGATCTGAAGCATTCCGAGAGCGACTTAGAAAAAGCCCAAAAATCACCTTAGGAAAGGAGGTGGGTGGCAGCTACGTCGAAATGGGGCGTGATGCATTTGCCTTTCTATTTTCAGTTGGCGGAATTGACCCCGATGATTTTGGCAATGTTGAAACTGGTGAGGATTTCCTTAGCTTACTAATGAGTAATCCGAATACCCAGCAGATCGTCTATGATAGAGAGCATCCCAGCCTAATGGCGATACAGATTGCCGGCAAGTGGATTTTTGTTAAGCCTTTCGGTATTTTAAAAGAATCTTTAAGCCAACTAGGGCAAAGTCCTGGCACTGCATTAGGAACATGGGTTGTAGGCTCTGCTCCGATAATGGGTCTTTATGGTGCAAAAGAGTTCTTCACAGTTATTGGTCGGTCAAGCGGCGGCACCGTACAAAGAGCTCGTCTTTGGAAAGTTGGTCGTATTCTACGGGAGTCTGCGAAAGGCTTGAAATACCCCTTGTGGCCAGTAAAAATGACCAAGCGAGGTGTTGAAGCAGCCATACATGCCACACAAACAGTAGGAGAAACTGTAACTAGGGGTCGCCAAGCGCTTAATTGGACTAGAGATGTTATTGGCAAGCGAACGTTAACTCAAAATGTGGGAAATATGCTCGAGAGTGGTAAGTGGATGAAGCATTATGCGAAAAATTGTGGAGACTTAACAGATAGAACCTGGCGAGAGCTTCTACATCAGCTAAAGACTGATAAAATTAATCTCCTTAAAAGAACCTTTGGTAGCACTTTCAACAGAAGAATGGCTCTTCGTCATTCTATTCGTTTTTCCAAACAGTATAATCATTTTTTTGGCTTTAGAAAGGGTCATAAGCTTATGCTCTCGATCGAGCCATTTAAACAGCTAAAAGATGTTGAATCTGCGGTTGCCAA
>JAJDCF010000076.1 GCA_029260955.1 Patescibacteria group bacterium
GGTTTTTTTCCAAATTTTGCCTTACAACCCTCAATGTATTCGCTGAGAATTTTGTCTGAACCAAATAGATTCTCACAGCCTTCGATAAGTGGTATTACTCCGAGCTCTTGCTGCCCCTTTCGCTTTGTATTAAAGGCAGAACACTTGAATTCTGCTACCTCGTGAAACGTTTTTTTGACTCTAAGCAGCTGGCCTGCATTGGTGGTCATGGGTAGAATCACTTCGAAAATCGGAGGTGCGTGCATACCCACCTCATGTGCCACATCATCGGCTGTTAGTATGGCCATAAAGGCGCGAGCCAATCGGTAGCCACTCTCTTCGTCGGTATTTGGAATACGGAAAGTCAGGAAAACGTCTTTTCCGAGTGGATGCTTTTTGAAGAATTTGTAATATTTTTGAAAAAGTTTTTCGACCACAGCCTCATCCACGAATTTTCCCTCCCAATCCCACATGTACTCGGTACATTTGAGTTCGTCAAACATTCGATAACACTCCTCTGTTTCATCGAGGGTGTTTTGGAATTTTTTATTATTCCAATAAGCTGCCCGCGCGTTGTCGGGGTGCTGAGTGGCCATGGTGGCCGGTATTTTTCGATCCATTGGTAGGGGGTTTATTTCCACTTTATTGAGCATCCCATGCTGGGGTGCTGAGTCTCTGAAGGGCTTTCTCCTGCGATAATTGCATCGAGTGCTTCTCGCAAATCCTGTTTGGTAACCTCGTCTTCGTCCTGCCAATTATCATCTATTCTTCCGTGATAGGCCAGCTTTTTTGCTTGATCAAAAACGTAAATATCGGGTGTACACTGTGCATGGTAAGAACGTGCTACAGCCTGAGATTCGTCGTGGAGATATGGAAAGTTAATACCCACTTCGTCGACCCATTCCTGCATGGCCTCAAAAGAGTCTTCGGGGTAATTTTCGGAATCGTTGGCGTTGATGCCAATGAGCTGAACACCTTTATCTGCGTAATCCGTCTGAATGGCGATGAGTCGACTGATGACAGCCTTAACATAAGGGCAATGATTGCACATAAAAATAATGACCAAAGCCTTCTTATCCTTAAAATCCATGGGACCGTAGCCTTTGCCATCTGCAGCAGGCAAGCTGAAAGGAATAATGGCTTTACCAGGGTGAAGGGGAAGGGATTCAAGTAGTGTCATGGCGAAAAATTTATTGTCATAAGCCATGTTATCATAAGAAGGGTGGTGACTTCCGAAGAGAATTCTTGACAAAATTCAAGAACTATACTACTATACCGCCCTAACTCCTTATTCATCATCGCAATGGAAAAATGTGATAGTTCGAGTTTTTCGCGCCCTAGTTTCTCACCTGCAGTTTTTGCAACGCCATTTAGGCAAGCTGTAGCTACTGCGCTACTTACTACTTTACCAATTGGATGTGCAACTACACATGCGAGTAGCAAGCCAGCTGCTCCTATTACTACTGTTGCTACTGTTCATATTCCGACTGCAGAAGCTCCGGATCAAGCTGATACAGATGCCGAAGAAGAAGTGGCTAGATCAAGATGCTCATATTTTGAGAAGCTTCAAGCTTCTCAGGTATCTTTTAAAAAGGTGAAGGATTATCATTACGGCCTTGCGGTAGCTCAAGATGTTGATGGCTGGACCTACATCGACCTAAGCGGTAACCCATTAAGCGCGGAGCGTTTTGATTACGCTGAGCCATTTGATGGAAACGTGGGAGAAGTCAGTAAAAATGGAGAACTTTTTTATGTTAATAGACAGGGTGGAGTAGGCAGAAAAAAGCCCGAAATTCAAAACGAAACACCAGATCCAAAGAAGTTTGTCGGTCTAGATGTAGTAGGTATATTTTATGATGGAATGGCAAATGCCAGCATTGGTTTCAATGACTATTTTGTTAATGAGACGGGCCACATCCAATTCCAAGAGGATTCAAAATGGATTTACCATGACTTTAGTGAAGGTTTTAATGCTGTTACGAGAAAAGTCGATAATAAAGCCGCTCATGTGGATGAGAGCGGGCAATTTCCTTATTCTAGATTGTTCAAAGTAGCTGGCGATGTTCATGAGGGCAGGGCTGCGATGAAAGATGATAGTGGCTGGCTTCATATTTTTCCTGATGGGCACGACGCCTACTCAAAGCGCTTTATGCGTGCCGGAGATTATAATGGCGGCATGGCGCCTGCTAAGGACAATTCAGGCTGGCACCATATTGATTTCAATGCAAAGCCTGTCTACCCTTATAGGTTTAATGGTAGTGTGGGACCCTTCGTCGAGAATATGTCAGTCACGGTAGATAATGGACGATGGTTTCACATTGGCAGATCAGGTAAACGCTACCCCAATAGAAAAGTTTGTAGGGATTAGGCTTGCAAAAGGGTAAGTAATTTGGTATAATAATATGATTACTTATTTTAAAAGAACCATGAAAAATACAAACAATAATCTATTTAAGGAGAATCGTCTCGTTATGCGAGGAAAGCCTTCTAGCTCAGCTGAACGCAATCGTCAAGAAATTGATGACTTGTTTGCCCCAATGAAGAAGGCAGACCCTGTAAAGGCAGCTAAGGAAAAGGCAAAAAGATTGATGGATAAAAAACAAAGAGAAACATTCGAATTGGCTAGAAAAAGCAGTGTAATAGACGCTACTAAGAAAATATTTAAGCTCGTAAAGGGTCTAGAAAAAGATAAGCGAACCCTTACTCAACGAGCAAGAAAAAATGCTGACCCAGTCTCTAGACGTGTTGCGATGGGCTATATTTTGGATGCAGCTGATAGCATTGGTGCTAGAGGGAAAGGGAGAAGCAAAATCAGAATGTCAAAGATACAGCAAGCCAGTGATTTTTCAGCTACATTAAGTGCTGTTGTTGAGAATCTCCTTTATAAGGAGTTTTATATTAACGATGTTACAGACTCCAAGCAATTCGACAATATTCAGACTGTACTTGAAAGAGTTAGTAAAAAGGGTAAAGGCGCGATAGGTCGACAGAAGGTCTGGGATAAATATAATAAATTTGCAATCCTGGCCAACAAAGTAAGCCTAGCGAAAGACGAACTGAAGTAGTCTTCGTTCCTAGTCACATAAACAAAAGCCCCCTATTCAGGGGGTTTTTAAATTGTCATTTTGTGAATTATCATATAAATTACTTGTACTGTGAGGTGCTCCTGAGATTAATGGGGCCCCCACAAAATTCAATCGCAGGTCGAGGACCGAGAAGGATTTTGTGGGGAAGAGGAGGAGCTTGTGTAAGCTGAAGTAAGCAGTGCAAAGTGCTTACGGAAGCTGTAACAAAGCGACGACGTGGGGCATTAGCTCAGCTGGCTAGAGCGCTTGCATGGCATGCAAGAGGCCATCGGTTCAAGTCCGATATGCTCCACCAACCCATAAAAAGCCTAGGCTGAGGCCGAGACTTTAAATGTTCGTATTCTGACTTATTAAGCTTCTGACATGCGAACTCCATTTTGTGAATAGGCACCACCACGAAGGCGGGCCATCACATAGTTCTTGTCACCTTTCTTCACTTTTTTAACTGTTCCTTCAGGACTTTGTAACAGAGCATCATATCCCGGTAGTGTAACTAGAGGATAGTCTTCTTTTCCTTTTTTTACCTTATCCCACTTTTCTTCAACCTGGCCGCTATCGAGCTTAGACTTAAATAAGGTAAAGCTCTTATTCGTAGCATCATAAATGACGAGAGCATATGTATCTCCACTTCCATCCTTGATTGAGTACTGAGCGTAATGTTCCTTTTTCATGTTATCTTTTGCAAACTTCAGGTCACCTCTGTCTTCTGCGTTCATTCTGGTTACTTTTGGAAAACCAAATGACTTCTTTTTTAATTCAGCTGAGGTTAATCTTTTATTCGTTTTTTCCACACTTTTAGGCCCACCTGCCTCAAAAGAACTATCATCATCTAACCCCATAATAGCTTGTGCCTTCTTTACACCGGCATCTGGTGCCTCTGGTGCTTGTCTTGCTGCTTCTCCCATAATATTTTGTATTAATTTGTATTTTTATCTTCTTGTTATTATATCATGAATTGAACAGATCTTCAAGCACCTTTTCAGCATCCCTCTCCTCTTTTTCATGCTCAATTTCCTCTTGATGATGCAGGGCAATCATCTTTTCCTTATTATCTTCAATGCGCTTTTGTTGCTCATCCGACTTATCACCAGCTTCCTGGTCTTTCTTCTGAATGTTGGCCATCGCGGTTCGAATGTCATCGTCGGAACGATCTTTATATGACAAGCAAGCCTTCCAAATGTCTTCATCTGATATTCCTTTGAAAGAACTGGATGCTTTTGACACCTGAAAAAGTTCTTTCAATACTGCTTCTGAGGCCATAATAATTTGGTTAAACGAGGTACAAGTATACTTTATCTTCTTTTTTGAATGGTTTCAATTCATGAATCTCAAAGGCATTTGAAATAACCCGAGTGCCTTTTTTCAGCTTGGGCCAGACTTCTTTGTGGAACTGCTTCATAGCGCCGGGAAGTAGGTAACAGAATATGACTGTGGCGTCGTCGTAATTCTGCGTCCAGATGTTACCAAATTGGATTTCAGCCCGTGGATGAAAGAGGCTGAGGAATTTGCCGTAAACAACTAGAGGAATTGAAAGATCATATCCACAAGCTCTTCCAGCTAACTTGGAAGCAGAGAAAACGAGGCGTCCGTCACCACATCCAAGATCATAAACTACATCGGAATCGGTAAGCTCAGCCAACTTTAGCATGGTTTTGTGTCTTTTCCTGGCAGATGGAACGAAAGGACCACTCGTAAAAGCTGCGTACAGGCCAGGGGCAATTAACAAAAATAGAAAGCCAACGATCCATTCGGGTGCGAGCCATGCGATATTGAATGAATACAAAATAACCACTATGATCGTGCCTAAGATGAGGACAAAAATGATTGCTTCGGCCATGCGTCCACGTTACCAGACTTTTTCGTAAACTGCTAAAGTCTTATCCGCCATCTTTTCGGCGGTAAAATTAGTTTTAACGGAAGCCAGAGCGGCTTTTTCGATATCTCTTTTTTGATCAGGATTATTGAGAATTGTAGTGATTCTATCGTAAATTGCCTGGCTGCTGGCTGGCGAAACAAGGTGTCCGGTGACGCCATCTTTGATGATATCAACGATTCCACCGTTATTTGTGGCCACCGTAATCACTCCGCTGGCCATGGCCTCGAGGATCACCTGGCCAAAGGCCTCTTTGAGGGAGGGAAGAACGAATATGTCGGAGGCTTTTAGAATTTGGGGGATGTCTTCACGCCAACCAAGGAAGTGAACGTTGGGAACTTGGGAATATTGGTCTTTGAGTTCTTTTTCGGCAGGCCCAGTTCCGACTAAAACGAGGTGGAGTTGTGGTACGTGTGCTTGAAGTTTTTTGAATGCATTGAGGAGGTAGCGGTGACCTTTTCGGTGATGAAGTTCGGCGATGCAAGTGATTACTGGGCCGCTATTTTGGACAGGTAATTCTGCCTTGTCGTGGTTGTCCAGAAACTTGTCTATCTCGATGCCGTTATGCACTAGTTCAAGCTCTTTTTTAGGTACTCCGTAGATTGCCCCAAGTAGCCAAAGATTGTCCATACTGATGACGATTGTACGCTCAGTTTTTGTGAGACATTTCTTTTTGATTAACTTCTTCATCCCCCATAATTCAAAGGGGTCGTGCTCAGTGGTTATGATGGGAATTTTGGATGCTGAGGCCGCAAAAAAAGCGTAACGACAACTACCTGGATTCCAGAGATGAAGATGGATCAAATCGAATTTGTGTTTGGAGAGAACTTTTTTTAACTCGGAATAATGCCGAGGATCGTGTTTATGAAGGGTGTTCAGGACGAATATCTGTTTGCAGTATTTGGCAAATTCGTCGTGCAGCTTGGCAATTTTGCTGTAACGACCATAGGCTAAAGAAACACTGATGCCCTTCTGACTCAGATACTTAGCTAAAAGTAGCATGTGTTTTTCGGCCCCACCAAGATTGGGGGTATCGGTGTAAAAAAGAACGTGTTTCATATGCCTATTTTAACACCTTCTTGCTCTTTTGCTTCGGCAAATAGTTAACTTTCGAAACCACACTTCGCCCAAGCTCTTTCTCTGTTTCTTTTCTAGCTTTTCCTGCTACACCTCCGCCACGTTTTGCTACCTTTTTGTTATCAGGCATTCCTTCTGGTTTTTCATTTTTGGATATTTCAGTGGTGACTTTCTCGCCCAGCATCGTAAAAATCAATTCTAGTTCGTTCATATTGTCTCGCAGACTTGCCTTAACCTTGGCTGGAATATTTTTGTGTTTCTTATATTGACTTGGTGTCATCCCAAAAGTGGCTTTGGAAATCTCTGAGGTTAAAATTGCATAATCTTTGTAATGCTCAATTCCTCGATCTTTCCATTCATCGACCAGATTTTGCCTGATTGCCATTCCTCGCAAACGTCTATCGATCCATTCTTTAGGATAGCCCTTTTGCTCGTAAAGCTTTTTCATTCTTTCTTGGGCAAGTTCAGGATTTTCGATTTCATCAAGTCGTTCCTTTCCGACTTCGGCAAGCCACATTTTGAAGGGCTCTGCTTTTTTGCTAGGAATAGACTGGATAAGGCGAAAAGCATTTTTGGTATTAACGCAATCTGTGATTCTGAGCTTCTTATCAGAAGCTTCTAATTTCAACTGTACCCAAATTGGGGACAGTTCAAGTTCAATAAATACTCTTTGCTTAACCTTTCCCCAATATTGCCTTGGAGTGGGGCTATCGGTGAGTGCCTGAATAATATCCACAACGGAATAAAACCATTCGTCGTTATACCAAATCCGGCGTATATGCTTAGATTGGAATAGGATGAGCTTATTGGATTGATTCATTTGATTCAGAGTTAGGTTATATTCTCATTTTAGTAAACAAATGTTCACCAGTCAATGGCTTTTGATCAAAAATCCAACTTACCCAAAAGAGTAGTCGGCCTAGCTATCTAAATGTGTATGGTGGGTCAGCTGGGGCTCGAACCCAGGACAAATGGCTTAAGAGGCCACTGCTCTACCAACTGAGCTACTGACCCACGCTCGGTAAAAAAAGCTCTCATACCTTAGCACATGAGCTTGCAGCGTTCAATAGCTATCGTCTTATGTTAAGATGGCCTTGAAAATATTTAGTTTCAATATGGAAAAAGATTGGTTTGAATATGATCGGGAGAAACATCAGATAACCGTGAGGCAAGGTGACAAAGATAAATTAGTCATCACCCAAGGTGATGTTTCTGTGTCTTATTTTTCTGGTGGACCCGGAGGACAGAATGTAAACAGAAATATAAGTGGCGTGCGGCTTATTTACCAAATTCCGGAAGATAAGCTGAATGTTTTTCAGAAAACCAGGCAACTGGTTAGCCGATCTATCAGTCAAAGGAGTAAAGAACGGAATATGAAACAGGCCTTCGATCAGCTAGCAGAAAAGGTAAGACGCTATTTTTATGTCCAACCAGATAGGAAGAAGACCAAGGTTCCAAAACGAAGCAAGCGGAAAAGGTTGCAATCAAAAAAGATGCGAGGCAAGCTAAAGCAAGATCGAAAAAAGGTTGATTACTAATTTTGCTGGACCATGGAGATTATTCCGTTTCAGGATTTCATCAGGCGCTTTCATTCCGGTGAGGACTTTATTGTTTTTGACACCGAAACAACTGGATTGAATACTTTTCATGACGATATTATTGAGGTGGGTGCTCGTCTTTGGAATAAAAATGGGGCCCAAGACTCTTTTGAGGAGCTAATTTTTGTTAATCCTAATAAAATTATGCCGGCGGCCTGGGAGATTCACAAAATACCCCTGGAAGAGATCGAAAAGGCACGTCAGCCCGAGGAGGTTTTGAATGATTTTATTGAATTTTGTGGTGATCGGCCTCTTGTTGCTCACAACATTAAATTTGATTTCCCGATGCTCAATTCCAATCTAGTTCGCAGTGGCCTAAGACCTTACCAGAATGATCAGGTAGCCTGTAGCCTGGTGTATGCCAAAGAGCAGCTACTACCCGGTAAGCTGAGGGAGCTGGCCAAGCACTACAAGGTTGAAGCTAAAGCAGATGCCTTGCATAGGGCGCTATACGATGTGGATGTTTTGATTGAAGTATTGAACACTTTAATGAAGGAACATGAGCCGGAAGAAATGCAATATTCGCTAGTTCTGTAATCATGAAGTACAGCTTGGGCTACATCACCGCACCTAACAAAGCTGAGGCAAAGGATATTGTTATGGAGCTTTTAGAAATGGGCC
>JAJDCF010000077.1 GCA_029260955.1 Patescibacteria group bacterium
GATCGAGAACATGAAAAAGGATGCCGAAACTCACGCTGAAGAGGACAAAAAGAAGAAAGATAGTGTTGAAGTTCGTAACAAGGCTGATGCTACTGTCTTTCAGCTAGAAAAGATGATGCGTGATAACGACGATAAGATCAAAGATGAGCTTAAAAAGCCTGTAAACGAAAAGATCAGCGCCCTAAAAGAGCTTCTGAAAGACGAAAAAGCTGACCATGACGCGCTTAAGAAAGCTACCGAAGAACTTGAACAAGAAGCTCAGAAGATCGGCACCGAGATCTACAAGGACGTCGAAAACAAGGAGGCTAACGATGATGCCAAAAAAGATGATGACGATGTAAAAGTCACCGACAATAACGAGAAGGAAGGTGAAAAAGAAGCTGAAGAAGGTGAGAAGAAAGGCGAGGAGGGAGAAGAAGGGGAAGTTGTTAGCTAGAGCAAAGACAAGCAAGCCAAGACCTTGACTCAATATAATTTATAGTGTAAAAATATATACTTAAGTATTATTTATACTAACTCATTTTAGCTATGCCTTCCCCAGATTCAACAAAAGGAATTGATACAAAACAAAGCAATTGTGTCGCTTTAAGAAATGCCTTCCAAGCTATGAAAAACTACAACGACCAACATGGCATTGGTAGTATGATGGCAGGTATGCTATCTCATATGTTAGGCCCCAACGAGGAAGCGCCTAAGAAACCTAGCGAAGTTCAACTTTTGCAAGCAGCCATGATAGCTGAAAGCAGCCTTGGCGAACTTGGTCTGCAGTTCGATTTCAATGAACAAGCAGGTGTTACTATGATCCATAAAGGAGAAATCCAAAAACCAAAGGAATTGCGACTCGAGATTGCAGATGCTGATAAACTTACAGGCTTCCTGCGCCAACTGAAAGCATCCGATTTAACAGAAGATCCTCAGCTGGAAGGAGATTTAAAGCAAATGATCTGGGTATTATCACAGCAAATGGAGCAGTACTACGAGTCAAGTGATTCACGCGGAACAACCGTCGTAGACAATGCCAATGCACTCCTGGGTGAATTCAGACGACTGGGAATGGATAAGGAAGCCGAAAGCATTGAAACTTATTGGATTCATAGCACAAGACGAACGCTTGGGGAATTCATGGTTTTATCAGGCACCCAATGTTTCCATAAAGCTGGCAGTGGAGGATTCGGACCCGATAGATGGCACTTGGATACAACCACTGATAGCTATGCCCATAGCTGGAAAAGAACTGCGCAAGCTATCCAAGGCTCTCTACAAAATCCACGCGCAATCTCTATGGTGACGACAGCCTTAGACAATCTTATTCATTCGGCAGAAGTGGCCATAGCTGATATGCAACGTATTCTGGTTGAAAAAGGTGAGGAAGCGGACGGTTATACCCTTGGGCACACTGAACGCATCGAAACCGCACGTCAATACATGGAGCAATACGTAGACATGAAATCCAGACTTGCCACAAGCACAGCAAACAATTCCAAAGCGAACTAATTGTGGTGCCCGAGGAGAGAATCGAACTCTCACTCCCGAAGGAACACGATTTTGAGTCGTGCGCGTCTACCAGTTCCGCCACCCGGGCACAGGAAGATTCTATCAGACTTACCTTTTGTGGTAAACTGGGCAAGCAATTTTTAAAGAATGATAAATAGAAAGACAATAAAAAAAGGATTTGTATCGATCGGAACCGTTTTGGCCCTTTTTCTTGCCACTCCATTCCTCAGTAGTGCCATTATTGACGTACAAACCGCCGATCAGATATACGAAACTGTAGAAGATGCTCCTCAAAAGGAATTGGGGCTGGTTTTGGGTGCCGCGGCCTACGGAAACAGGCTTTCAGATATATTGCGCGACCGTGTAGATACCGCTATTGAGCTTTATAAAGCTGAAAAAATCAGTGTTTTGGTCATGAGTGGTGCTCAAAACGAGGTAGAAGCCATGAAGAACTACGCCATTGAGCACAATGTGCCTCAGGAAGCCATTACAATGGATGCAACTGGCCTCAATACAATGGCTTCAGTCAATAATATTGCCGAATTAGAACGCTCAATTATAGTGGTTACCCAAAAATACCATCTGCCTAGAGCGCTATTTATAGCCAATACACTGGGAATTGACGCTGTGGGCATAACAGCAGATAAGAGTCAGTACATCAAAATCTTCGAATTTAAGACCAGAGAACTTTTAGCCACCAGCAAAGCTATTTTGGACATATTCGTCTTAAACTAGGGGCTAAATGACCCTTGACATATTCTTTTTTATATGCTATAGTGATATCCATTAATAATCACTAATCATATATCATTATGAGTAAGCAAGAATCAGCAGCAAGAGATCTTAACCAAGACGAAGCTGCACAGGTACAAGAATCTGGTACTAGGGATTTATCTCGTACACCAGGCACTGATGCTGCCGCTAAACGACTTCTAGTATTATCTAATGCCCCAGCTATCCCAGGCGCAGCAGAAGCCAAAGAAGTACGTGACAATGTACAAACAGCAACTGAAACTGAAGAAGTTCCTACTTATGATGATGCTATAAAAGCCTTCGAAGCTGTTGCAGAAAATGACAACAAAGGACTCAGGGATACAACAAATAATTTCGCCAGAAAAGATGTACGATTCATCAAAATAATGGGCGTAATTGAAGGTGGCAAAGAAGGCGATGGTGGTTGGCATTGTGTCGGCCGTGAAGACGGTCCATTAACAAAAGGCCAGTCAGATGACTTAGCAAAATTAGTCAACAGCATGATTGATCCAGTCAAAATGCTGGAAAAAGCACAGGAGAATAGAGCTAGAAAAGCAGAAGACAAGGCTAAGGCAAAAGCTAAAGAAGATGCTGAGCAGCTAAATACTATGATCACTAAGATTGAAACATTTGAGAATCCAGAAGATCTAAAAGGTCTTAAAGAGCTTGCGAGACTATGTGACAAAGCTCAATACGTCAGACTAACCCGCAATGGAATGAAAGCGGTAAAAAGCTTTGACGGAAGTCAGGCGCTAGTAGATGCATTTGATGCACAAAAAGATAAACTGGAAGTAGCAGGCTTTATGAATGAAATTGAATACTGCCCGAACGAAGCTGAACTTGATATACTAGCGTATCAAATTGAACGAGCTGGTTTTATTAAAAAGGAGATTACAGGCAATAACCACAATGACTGGGAGCCTAAGCTAATAAAAGGTAAAAATGGCTCACAAGAACTTGTTGACGCCCTACTTATTCGAAAAGCTGAATTTCAGGTCGAAGCATTTAGGGAAGTAATCAAAGGCATCACATCTGATGAAGGTTTGGAGAGATTCACATGGCAGGTATTGCACCAAAAAGGATTGGTCAAAAAGATCAACACTACCCTAGATAACGGCAAGAACGGTAAGCAAGGTGATCAAGACTGGGATATTGAAGTAGTAGAAGGTAAACCTGGAAGTGAAATCCTAGTTAGCGAAGTTAAAGAAAGAAGGTTAGCAATTCCAGTAGAAGCTAAGGAACATGCTAGAAAAGCTAAAGAACGTGCCAATAAAAATAGAGAACGTGCTGCAGCTGAGGCAAGAAAAAAGCTAGCCGCCCTTTAATCACAAAAGATTAAACTAAGGAAGGCGCCTCTCCTCAATCTCCGTCAAAAGAGACTCCAGGAAGGCGTCTTTTTTGTGCTCTTTTTGCTCCTTCGTATGATAAGAACGCACAGTCACAGACTTATTCTTCACTTCGCTATCACCAACCACGAGCATATAAGGAATCTTCAGTTTTTCAGAATTTCGAATACGTTTACCCAAGGTATCATCCGCTGCAAGAACTTCTACTCTAATCCCCTTCTCAAACATCTCCTTTTTAACTTCATGAGCATAATCCTCATGTGCATCAGCAACTGGAACTAGAACGACTTGAGTAGGTGCAAGCCATGTAGGAAACGCCCCACCAAAGTGCTCAATCAAGAATCCGATAAAACGTTCGTGTGTGCTCAGTGGTGCACGGTGAATACATAGTGGCACGGCGTCATCACCTTTTTCATCGGTATAACTAAGGCCCATTCTTTTTGGAATTCCAAAGTCGACTTGATTGGTAGCTAGGGTAAACTCACGACCAATAGCACTCCACACCTGAATGTCGATTTTTGGCCCATAAAAAGCTGCCTCATCTTCGACTTCGGTGTAATCCACCTTCGTTTTCTTCATGGCCTTACGCACCATGTCTTCCGTTTTTAACCAAAGTTCAGGGTCATCCAGGTACTTCTCACCAAGTTTTTCCGGATTATGAAGAGAAAGTCTCATTTCGTATTTATCGATACCAAAAAGCTTGAAGTATTTAAGATACAACTCGGTAACGGCAACAAATTCTTCTTCAAATTGCTTTTCCGTGCAATAAATATGGGCATCATTCATTTGCAAACTTCGTACACGCATCAGGCCAAACAGTGCACCAGAATCTTCGTAACGATAGCAGGTTCCATATTCAGCCAATCGCA
>JAJDCF010000078.1 GCA_029260955.1 Patescibacteria group bacterium
TGGTCGTAGATAGTACACACGTTTGTTACGAATCAAGTAACTCTGAACGTAGATAGCAAACCTCTGGTGCTACGAACCACCCTCCTCCTTCTGCCCCTTCCAGCTGGAGGATTTTTTAATACCTAAAACCTTTAAAAAAGATTCAACGGTAGCGCTATTATCTCTAGCTTCGCCCTACCTAGACTCTGGAAATCTAGGGGTGAATCCAAAATATCTGTATTCGCTCGAACATTTTCTTCGCCCAGCTTCGCAGCTTCCTTTAGGGCGCATGTCCCCTCAGGGTCTGCCTCGCGGGCTCGCAAAAATTTCTCGCTCAGTTATTTTGCACTAGTGTATTATAGGCACATGAAACTTATTAGTTGGAACGTTAACGGCATTAGGGCGGCTATGAGAAAGGGCTTTTTGGAGTGGCTTGAGAAGGAATCGCCAGATGTTCTTTGCTTACAAGAAACCAAAGCGCATCCAGATCAACTTGGTTTTGAACTTACTCATCCGGCTGGTTATAAAGCTTATTTTAGCTCGTCGCAGGTAAAAAAAGGTTATAGTGGGGTGGTTATCTATACAAAAGAGGAGCCAATTAACGTTGAGGAAGGTTTTGGAATTGAGAAATTTGATCAAGAGGGTCGCACAATCGTGACAGAATTTAAGGATTTTATCCTGTTTAATGTTTATTTTCCTAACGGAAAGGCTTCTACAGAGCGCTTGCAATATAAATTGGAGTTTTATGAGGCTTTTTTGAAGCATATTGAGGGTTTGCGGAAAAAAGGTAAGAAAATTATATTTTGTGGCGATGTTAATACGGCTCATAAAGCAATTGATCTGGCCAGGCCCAAGCAGAATGAAGATATTTCGGGTTTTTTGCCGATTGAGCGCAAGTGGATCGATCGAGTGGTTGAGAAGGGCTATATAGATAGCCTACGAGAATTTCATGAGGAACCTAACCTATATACGTGGTGGTCTATGCGTTCTGGGGCACGAGAAAGGAATGTGGGATGGAGGATTGATTACTTCTTTTTGCAGGCAGAACTCAAAAAGTATCTAACAGATTCTTATACAATGCCTGATGTAATGGGCTCTGATCATTGTCCAATAGCTATAGAGCTTGATTTATAGAGTTTTATGGGTTTTAAAAGAAAATTCTTGACAGTCAATTATTGGTGGACTAGAATTTGACACAGTTTTTCAGATTTTTATCGTCATTTATGAGTAATAAGCACGCCAGCAAACAGCATGGGTTAAGTAACGTGAAAACGATGCAACCAAAAAGCAAACTTCGTAATCGCCGAAATAAGGCTAAAGCTGCTGCTAGGAGAGAGGAGAGGAGAGGAATTACCACTGTGTAGTTTCTTTAATTAATTTAAGTCTTGACATATTTATAATTTCATATAGAATAATACCCTTATTCAAATAAAAAAACGGTCAGCTTGACGTTTTGATAAGTGGTAGTACTATATTAGATGGTTACTGAGCACCCCTCCACGGTCTCAATTACTAAGTTGCCTCTACTGTAAGTGTTACGATTTAACCCCCCTACCCTAATGACTACATCAGTACAAGTATCCGCTGGCAACGCGAACAGCGCCTTAGCTGTCTTGCAGCAGGAAAACTTCAACTTAAAAGAGGTGATTGAGGATATGTTTCTGGTCCTTACGGACAAAGAGAAAGATGTGATTATTAAACGTTTTAGCTTAGACAATAAGCCCAGACAAACTCTGGATAAAATTGGCAAGCACTATGCTGTTACTCGAGAACGCATTAGACAGATTGAGAATATTGCTCTTGGTAAACTTCGCCGAACTGTTAGTAATACCAAATTGAGGCTTATTAACCGTTTAGCAAAGGAGATCATCACTCAGGATGGAGGAGTTATAGTAGAGACTGAGATTATCAATCGAATTCTTCAGAATATATATACAAGCGATAAAGTTGATGGAAAAATCATAGTCCTTTCTCTTAATTGCGATGCAGATCTTAATAAAGTTCCACGGACTAATACTTCCGAGGCTTTCTGGATGCTTAAAGATCTTACCCTTGGAGATGTACGAAAAATCACTGAAGCAGGTCTCGCAGCTCTTAAGAAGCACGGGAATGTAATGACTGAAGATCAGCTTATCTCTGCTGTTCAGAACCTAAGTTTGTTCAAAAATAAGACTATTTCCAGCAAGCTTATCATTTCTTGTCTGACCACAGACAAAAGAGCTCGCAAGTTAGAAGACAAGTGGGGACTTATGGAATGGCGTCATGTAAATCCTCGTTCCATTCGTGATAAGGCTGCAATTGTTTTAGATAAAGCTAAAAAGCCTCTTCATTTCGTAGAGATTTCTAACCGCATTGGTGAAATTGGTTTCGATAAGAAGGTTGTAACTGTCCAAGCCGTTCATAACGAACTTATTCGTTACGATCAGTTTGTACTAGTTGGCCGTGGTCTTTACGCCCTTGGTAAATGGGGTTATGAGCCTGGAACAGTTTCTGATGTTATCGAAAGACTTCTTGCTAAGAACGGACCTATGTCTAAGAAGCAGATCATCAAAGAAGTGCTTGAGCAACGTGATGTAAAGATCGGTACTATCTCCCTCAATCTACAAAAGAATGCTAGTTTCGTTCGTGTAGGTCGCGCCGTTTACTCTCTTGAGAAGAAATAGGCCAAATGTTTAGATTCAAATGAAACCCTGCTTCGGTGGGGTTTTTTGTTACAGGTTTTTCTTATTTTTATTGGTGGAGATTCTTTCCTCGCTACAAGCGCAGCGGTATGATTTTTTAAGATGTATTAGTTTTATTTGCACTTTTGTGCCCAAAAGTACGCAAAAGACCTGGGGCTTTTTGAAGTGAGTCAACTATTTTCCTTGCCCCAACTTTAGCCACGCAAAAAGCCCCAGACCCCAAAGACCTTGTTTCATCACATCACTTCCGTTAGTGCTATCTGCTTTGCTCCAACGCTTAACTTAAAAGGGTTAAGCTTGCGTAGTACGGTGGTTTTTGGCGATTGATGCTTTGAAGACAATCAGGAGGGCGAGCGGCCATGGTCCCCGCAGGGGGAGCAAGCCCGGATGTTAGTGAGAATTTCTCGGTGGGAAATTTGAACGTGTCTGAGAAGTAGTAACGGCAAAAACCCTCAAAGACTATTGCTTTCTGGGTCATTTTTTGCTATAATAAATAGAAAATTTAATGAAAAGCAAATATGAATCCCATTACGAAATCATTCCTGATTGTTAGCGCCATCATTTTTGTAACGGCCTTTATGCCAGTTAATCATTCTCAGGCAGCCATTTTTGACGGCACTGTTACTGATGAAGGCGTTGCCTTTGGCGTTTGCCTTGGGGCAGGTGCTGACAAGAAAAATGAGTGTCAAGATGTGGATTGCAATAACCCTAAAGATGAAAGTGAGATTGCTAAGTGTACATCTGAAGCTGAATTAGGTACTGCTCTAGCTAAGGGATCCCTGGAAGGAACCGGCATTACTCATACAGATAACTTTGGGGATTTCATTAAGAAGCTGGTTAACTTTTCTTTGCCTTATTTAACACTTGCCGCGTTTGTTGGCTACGTTATTGCAGGCTTTATGTATGTGACAGCCTATGGCAATGATGAACAGCTTACGAAGGCTAAGAAAATACTTATTTGGTCCTCTGTAGGGCTTATTCTAGTGATTCTGTCTTACGCTATTACAAATCTGCTTACTGGTGAGCTCGTACAAGGGTTGGCTGGATAAGAAAAAAATAAATGAGAAACAAAATTCTAAAAAATTCGCTTAAAACACTACTTCTGGCTTTAGTTTTGGCTACCAGTATGCATTTTGCACAAGCTGTAGTAGCTGCACCTGGAGATCCTGTGGTTTCACCTGCACCTGCTCTAAGTAATTCAGTATCTGCAGCACTCAGTGCAAAGGCTCAGGATCAAGGCCTAGAATCAGGTGGTACGGGACTTCAGATTGCTGGAACCGAAGATGTGAAAATTAGTGGTGATATAGACAAGCGTCCCCTTGGTGATGTCTTGAAGGCCATGGTCAACTATTTCATCGGTTTTCTTGGTTTCATAGCCGTTTTAAGCTTTGTTTATGCGGGTGTTTTGTGGGTGATCTCTGGTGGTAATGATGAGCAAATCACAAAAGCTAAAAAGATAATGACCTACTCCGCACTTGGTCTTTTGGTAGTGATTCTTTCATTCTCTATTGTCCGTTTTATCACAAGTTCGGCTGGAACAGATGACACCGTTCCGCCTGTAGGTGGCGCTAGTTGTGTGGATGATTCTGAGTGTGCAGTTGGCTTTATATGTACAAATGGTGCATGTAATTTGCCACTGGGTACCGGATGCCTTTCTAGTTTATTTTGTGGACCTGGACAATATTGTTCGGTGGGTGGTGCTTGTACTGACGGCAATAGCCTTCTTTGTAATGATAATTCTGATTGTCCTTCACCAAAGCAATGTGATCCATTTGGCGCTTGCCACAATGCGAATGCAGGATCTGGCTCCAATTGTAGCGATAATTCAGATTGTCCTACTGGTTATGTCTGTAACGGAGACAGTAACAGCTGTGAAATACAGGGTACTGGTGGAATTGGTGGTACTGGTGGCGCTGGTGGTACTGGTGGAATTGGTGGCGTTAGTGGTGGTGAAACTCAGGCACTCAGTGAAGCGGCTTTGATCGAAATTGATGAGATAGTAAATGAACTTGGTAAAGATCTTGCTGACATAGAAAAAGAAATCAACGATTTACCTGAGAAGGACAAGGAGGCAGTTCTGGATGTACTGGAAGCCGGTACTTTGGCTGACAAAATAGCAGGGATTAATGCACTGATAGAAAGTAGTAATGACCCTGCAGTCATATCCGTTTTAGAAAAGCTTCTGAGTGGTCTACAAAGGCTTAAGCAACTTCGTGAACAGATGGATGATCTTAGGGCGGTAATGCCTGAATCGGAAGACACGATTGTGGCTTGGGACAAGACTTCTGAGGTACTCGATGAGCTCATCGATAATCCTGCTAGCAATATCAAACTTAGGCGCTTCGAGAACATGTATCGTAGTCTAAAAGAGCTGATTAGAAGGTTCCCTGTGGTTCAATCCAGAATCTCAGCGGCTCCAGGCCAGGGGAATGTTCCATTTACAGTGACCTTTGATGGTCTAAATTCCACTGATCCTACGGGTGGTACGATTAGTGATTACAAATGGTCTTTCCTTGATAATTCAGGAAATCTAGTATCGCTTGGTAATTCGCCGGTTGTGATTCACGAATTCACAGAGCCTAACACCTATAGCGTTCAGCTACAGGTATCTACCTCTAATACCGATTCTGCTGGTTACAGAGCGGCTATGGATGGCATATCAATCGTACGTATTAAGGCAAGTCCGCCATCTTCAAGAGTGGCCTTTAGAATAAACGGAACAGAAGTACGTGATGTTCATCATGTAACTCTAGATGAAGCTAAGGCAGGTATCAGTTTTGATCCTTCTATTACGGTACCAGCCATTGGGCGAACCATCGATAAATACGAGTGGTTCTATGGGGACACAAATAGCGAGGAACGCACGGTTCCCGCGACGGTTATTCACAGCTATTCCAGTGCTGGTGAGTATTTTATTACGTTTAAAGTGACCGACAGTATAGGTCAAACAGACAAGCGAGTTATCAAGCTTGTTGTTAAGTCCTTGGCAGCTGATATAGAATTCATTCCTGAAGAGGGTAATGTGAATACTGAATTCCGCTTCCGTGGAGTTAATAGTCGCAGCGATGATGGAAGTATAAATGAATATGAGTGGCAAATCACAGATGAAGAAGGCTTCACTGTGACAACCAGCACGCAAGAAAACTTTTATTATACCTTTGACCGACCAGGTAAATACAATGTAGAGCTTCTTGTTACAGACACTACTGGCACTTCAGATAAGAGCATTCGTGTTCTTAATGTGTTCTCTCGAAAGCCTGTTGCCAGCTTTGCTTACGATATACCTGCACCAAATCATCCGAATACAATCGAATTCAGTGCGGCCGGAAGCTATGATCCAGATCAAGGTGACCAAGTCACTTATTCATGGGATTTTAATGGCGATGGACAGTTCGAACTTGTAGATACTCAGGATGTTGCTGTTTCTAACACCTATAATAGGGTGGGGAAATA
>JAJDCF010000079.1 GCA_029260955.1 Patescibacteria group bacterium
GTTTTCCCTTCTATGGTTGGGTTTTCAGTAAAATAGAGATCAATCCCAGCCTTAACATCCTGACCATAACCAGCAGCATTACCAGTTAAAGGTCCAATGAAACCAATCTTGATCACATCAGGCAGTTCGACTGTCATTTTATCGGCAGCATCATCGGTATCGAGAGCACGAGGTGCCCCACCACCAGCATTACATCCAACCAGCAATATGCTAGAAAAGAGAAGTACCAGTAAAGTTGTCTTCTTAAACATAAATAAAGAGTTAAAAAAATAGTTAAGATAAATAATTCTATTTTTTATTTTATTTCAGGCTCACATACTACTGCCCAGTTACATTAAGCACAACCAATTTACTGTTGTCCTCGGGGAGTTCAGAGCGTTTCACTCTAAAAGTATCCATCGGCTCATCCACATTGGATCCCATAACAGTTAAGAAAGATTGGAGATCACCAAGGTCAAGATTATTACCATCGGTGTCATAACACATGGGAACAATCACACGAGGCTCAATCTGCTCGATTACTTCTTTGGCCTTTTTAGGGTCAAGACAAGCCTTGCCTCCAACGGGAACAAAAAGTATATCAACATCCCCTACTTGTTCAAGTTGTTCAGGGGTTAGCTTTGTACCCTGAGCACCAAGATGACAAAGGCGAATACCTCCCCAATGAATAACGACTATATTGTTTTCAAGCTGCTCCTTATCATCCTTCTGATTATGAAAAGAATGGATCATTTTGAAATGAATACCCTTTGTTTCGAACTCACCTGGCCAACTAAAAAGTTTGGGGTCACCCTCTACAACTTTCGCATTGTTGTGAGCAGGAGCATTGTGACTAACGGTCACTGCGTCTGCGGTTAAGTTGGGTAATTTTAAACCGATTTCCTCATGAAAGGGGTCTGTAACAACCTTTACACCTTTTTCTTCAATTGAAAAACAGGCCTGTCCATAAAACTTGATATCCATATTCATATATTCTTAAAAAGCAGGCGTTATTCTAGCACACTCAAAGGACATATGAAAAGAAAAGGTGGTGACTCGATATCGTCATCACTTCGTTATTTTGACTGCAGATTAGGCTAGGACCTAGGCTTTGATAGCTCTCAGAGACCCCCAAATAAGAATGCCAATAGAAGTAAGCACTAAGGCAAACAAAAAGGATTCAGCTGGACCAGTGTCTGGTTGCCCCTGAACTCCGGAAAGAACCGGATTATAGGCCTGATTGCTGTAAGCCTGCACACCTTGATAGGCAATATTTGCCTGATAAGAAGCCTGCTGACCTACACCTCGATTCTGTGCCAAAATATCATGAGGACTAACAGAAACAGTATGAGTGTTATAACGATAGACTCCATTAGTAGTGCCAGTCGAAGTGCCCAAGCCAAATTGTGCAGATGCCTGAGTTCCGGCTTGGCCACCAGAAGGAACCTGAGTAGTTCCAACACCTGGAATACCCAATGCCTGAGCCTCTAAAATCTGTATCAAATCCTGGATTTTCTGCTCATTTTCAATTTCCTTTTTCTTGAATTCATCAAGCTGCTGACTTAAAGATTGCAAAAGCTCGGCATCGGAATCTAAGCCTTCATTAGCTTCAGAAACTTCTTCAGCAGCAGCATGAGCTGCACCCAAATCGTCGATTATAATGCTCTCAGCTTCTGTAGCAGCATCGGTAGCAACTTCTGTGTCAGATGACGAATCGGAATCGGACTTCAAATCCGAATCGGCCACTGTTTCACCGTCTACAGATGCTTCAGTATCCGTATCGGCCAGTGGTTCAATCTGAATACTTACAGCATCAGATTCTGCCTCAACAACAGTCTCATTTTCAAAAGCTTGTTCTTCTTCTGCAGCAACCTCATCTTCTTCCCCACCAGTGAAAAGTGTTCCACCTTGATCCTGATAATCAGGAACAACTTGAAAAGTTCCATCAAAGAGCTGCGCCTTCATAAGGCCAACAATCTCCTGAGGAGCAAAAAGAACTGAAGAAAAAATCACGAGAGCCACGAAACCAACACCCCAAAAGGCCTTATTCGTTACTTTGTTAGTTGAACCCTCATACGGCGTATTCACCGTAGCTTCCAAAGCAGGAGTTGCTTCATCCGGAATAGTAATCCAAACGGTTTCCTTTTGTTGGTTAGTCATTTTTTGGGCTTAAATTAGATTTGCTCTTTTTTCGGAAAGCTAATGTTCCACCAAGTCCAATGGCTGAAAGAGACAACCATCCGACAAGCGGACCATTTTGAGGCTGAAGAGGAACTCTGGCAAAAAGAGAAGCCAGAATTTCGTCATAAGGTGAAGTAGATGATAGAGGCTGATTAATAATGATAGCCACTTCATCAGAATAATCACTTTCTTGAGATTTTGAATCGTAAGCAGTGATGGAAAAGTAATAAACCTCGCCATTATTCAGGCCATCCAAGCGGTACTGATTTACACGGCCAATAGTTCTTCGGCGAGTGTACATTCCAGAAGTCTTTCCGTAGTAAAGGTTATACCCAACAAGTTCTGATTCAACACTTGAATCCCATTTTAGGTCAACGTATCCAGGACCAGTATTCACCTGTAGGTTTTGTGGTCGCTGCAGATTGGCAAAGCCAAAAGCAGTTACATTAACATCGGTAGGTGAAAAATCAGTTGTAGTAGTTGCCGCAGCATCTACATCGGCATAAGGCTGAGCGCCAGGATTAAGGTTGATCACAAGTGCCTCAGGTTCTTCAGAAAGAATATTGACCGGAAAAGCCTGATCAACAATGTTCACACTGGTGTGACCCAGTTCAGAAATCTGATAATCATAAGCTTCGATCACGGTAGCAATTGCGTAAGGCGTGATCACTTTAAATCTAACTGTCGCAACCTTACCTTCTGCCAGCTCAAAGCCACCAGAAACATTAGAACGTCCAAGCTTTACTAGTCCTTGATCCGCACTAACCTCAGTTTCACCGGGAGCAGAAAGAGTAAATGGAGTGTCATTAGTATCAACACTCACTGCCTCTAAAACATTTTCGTTGTAATCTAGCCATGAGCGAACGGAAATTACACTTTGCAGCCCTGGATTCTTGAGGGCAACCTCAACATCAAACTCATCACCAACTCTAGCTTCGGTAATCAAAGAATTGATTTCGAGACTTGCATCTGTCTGCTGCGCTGAAGTCAGCGTATAGCCAGCAGTGATAGAAACAAGTAGACCAGCGATGATAAATAAAGTTTTCTTCATTTTATTGATTTATGATCAGAAGTGGTGACTGAGGTTTAAGCAGAATGTTGATAGGATCACCATCAAGCATCATATTTGCAGATGTGTGACCTAGCAGAGTCTGTTTAAAGTCATAAGCCTCAATCATAACTGCTCCATCAGCAGTCTTTTCAAAGTGTATTTCAGCAATCATGATTTCTTTGCCACTTTCGGGTGTAGCACTGGAACGTCCCAGCATCACAAAGCCCAAGTCGTGATCAAAATCATTGTCATAAGGAGCCATCAACTCAAAAGCAGAAGCCTTGGTGTCGATTGATAAACCTTTTATGGTATTAGGGTTGTAAGCCAACCAAGCTTGAACCGAAGTAACAGGTTTCTTTTCTGGATTTTGTAGGGCTAATTGGACCACAATATCATCTTCTCCTTCTACTTCAGTAAGTGACAAACTCACTGTCTTTTTCATTTCTTGAGCCGCCTCAATACGTTCCACACCCACTTCGGATACATTTTTAGGAGCGCATCCTGAAAGCATATTGGTTGCAATCAAGATCATGGCAGCTGCAATGAGAATTTTTACAGAGTTCATATTTACTATTTGAATAACAATTGATTATTGAATTTCACCTCCGGCAGGTACCGAGGTAATAGGAACAGTAGCGTTAGGATCTGCCTCTAAAGGCTGCCCGGCTTGATCCGCCGCAGCGGCTGCCTGAGCAGATGCATTAGCAACAGCATCAGCTACATTTTCACCTTCTCCAAAGTAAGTTGTTCCATAAACAGAAGAGAAAATCGTAAAGTCAGTAAAGTCGACTCGTCCATCACTGTTAAGGTCGGCAAAGTTAGCAGCAGCCTTATGCTGAGCAACTGATAGGTTGTAACCCTTGAAGCCTTTGTTAAGTGATGAAGGCAATTTAGTACCATCGTAAGACTCAAGTCCCTCGATGTTTAAGCGATATTTCTGCTCAGCTTTCTGAGGTCCGGTTTTGATTTGAATGACATTACCCGGAGACAAAAGAGTCACTCCAAGCACGTCCAATCTTTCGCTAGTATTTTCACTTTCGTAGATAGAAATTCCAAATTGATCACTTCCATCGGTCTGGCTAAGACCAGTACGAACAGATGAAGGCTTTAGATTATTACGGAATTCAAGTTCGACTATATTAAAGTCAGCAGCCTGAATGTATTCCATGACAGGAGCCTTGTTAAGCGCCTGGAATCCAGTGAAGTTAAAACGATTTGCAGCACCTTCAATCACTCCACGACCTACGATGTCTTTGATGTCCTTAGTGACAGAAAGCACATAACGTTTGCCGGGAACCTGGTTAAAGGTAGAAAGTGTTACCACCGTTCCAGCTGGATTGATAGTAGCTCCTACGATAGGAAGTCTTTCCTTTATATTGCTCTCGCTACTAATCGTAAATCCTTTACCGGAAGAAGCCACAGAATTTGCTGAAATTTCTTTGTTGAATGGTACTTCAATAGTCGTTTCACTAGTGGTAATAGCACCAAGTGCTGTAGGAAGTTCCTGCTGATCGCTAATCGAATCACCAGTGCCAACATATACCGGAATCACACCACTAGTGGTTTTTCCACCGGCATCCGTCACAATGATTTCGACCTGGTATGGATTTGGACTAGGGGCTGTAAGTGCACTAATCATAACGTTAGGAAGAATGAACCATTGTCCATTAACTCCTTCTTTTACACTTGGATTCATACATACAAGTACGTTTGAACCTGTAGGACAGTTACCATCGGAAGGTGCAGCAGTTTCACCGCCACCCAAAACACCATTTGTTTCGGTGCCAACTTGCCCAACTTCACCTAAGTTTGCAATAACAGAAACGATGTCATCATCGCTATCTTGAATGAAGGTGTACAAAGTAATCGGTGTTTCACCATCGTTTATAGAAACGCGAGGTGTGGTATAAGCTCGGTCCTCGACAACTCTTGGCGGATCACCGAGAGTATCTTTGTGAGTGACTTCAATTTGAAGAATCAAATTGTCTTTATCACCATTACTATCAATGGCTATAATTTCGATATTGTGAATATTGAGTGGTGCAGTAGTTGGAATGGTTAAACCAGTAGCCAAATACCAAGCAGCCTCACCCTCGGTTGATGCTTCAGCATCTTTTTTGAGTGCAATAGGAGGTAAACCAATAGTACTAAAATTAGCAGTCACGCTCTGGATGTCAGCAATACCATCTTTATCGGATACAAAGGCATTGATATCAAAAGTAGTCTTTCCATCACGTGGAATAGACAAACGTGGGCTAATATAGCTCACATCAGAATCGATCTTTGGCCCACTTACAGAAGTGGAAACCACAAGCTCTAAAGTCCCTGTAACCTGCTCACCCGTAATATCAGAAGCAACAAGGGTAATTGTATATGTACCCGCATCTGTTGTATCAGGAACGGTAAATTCTTCAGATTCAAAGAACTGAGTTTCTAGTTCGGTTCCCTCGGTCATTTCGCTAATGGCAGTAAGGTGCTTAAACCCAATGCCAAGTACTCCAAGATCAGCGACAACTGAATTAATTGTGTCTGCACCATCCTGGTCAGTAATCTGAGCAGAGATCTTTACAGGAGTTTCGCCATCTGGAGAAACACTGATAGGACTGATGTACACCTGGTCGATGACAGGTGGCACACTCTTTACGACATCCTTGCTAACACGAATGCCAGCAGTACCTGTAAATACCTCGCTACCCTTTCGTACTTCCACAGGAAGCAAATAAGGAGCATCCTGAGTTTGAACAGTAGCAGGAACAGTTGTTTCGTAGGTATACCACTGACTAAACTGTGGCTGAGTACCAGAGTCTTTGACCATTTCGACAGTCGAAGGACCACCAATTTGGCTTAGATTTACTACCACACTAGATACACTGGAAAGTCCAATAGGGTCTTCCACAAGTACCCAAAGCTTGGTGATAGTCTCGCCATCGTTTGGCACGTTATAAGGAACCGCTTTAGATTCCGCAGATTGAACAGTTAGTACCTGCGCAGGTAAGTTAACCAGAAGCGCATTGCTAAATGAGAGTAAATTATCCGCCTGATCAATCAAAGTAACATCGTAAAGACCCGCAGTGAAAGCAGCTGGAACTGAGAAGGTCAATGAGGTAGCAGTTTGTGTACCAATGGTCACAGTTTCTGTACCTACACGAACTTCCTGAACAATATCCAGATTTGTTCCGGAAATCACTACATTCGTTTCAAGGTCATTTGTAATAGAACTTGGAGTAAGCAAATTTATAGCAGCAACCGGCAATTGGAAACCAAGGAAGTTATGTACCTTCCCATTACCAATCCGCAAACCGTTGGAGTCTTTAACTCCAGAGAAAATAGCGAAGTAGTTCTGAGCCGCAGATTGAATCGCTGTTTTTAGCTCATAAGTATCATTATCAATTTTAGTAACACCGGTCACAACCAAATCAGTACGCCCAGCAGCAGCAGGATTAAGAGGATTGCTAACGCGGAATATATCGTGATTAACCGGAGTGAAAGTGGTTTCATCTAGTGCACCACTAAAGTTCATTCGCAGAGTTTCAGCGTCAATCACTTCGATTGAGCTCAAAACAATAGGGCTAGTAGCAGTTTGAGTGCCATAACCTGTAAAGTAAACTGAGTTTTTAAGTACGTAGTCACCTGCATACGAGTAAACATCAGCTGGAGTACCGATTGTGACCAAGTATATGCTGGCTGCGTCAAAAGTATTAACACCGCCAGTAGTAGTAAGTACGGCACTCTCATAACCTGGATCAATCGTCATACTGGCAAGGGCAATACCTCCAATAGTAAAGTCTGTAACATCCACGTCTCGTTCATCAATGCTTTCTGAGAAGTTAACACGAACTTGAGTGGTCGAAATAGGCACAGCAGAAGTCACACTAAGTTCACGCGTAACAACAAAGTCTTTGGCAGCAACTGTATTAGTAGCACCATCATCTATTCGAACAGTGTAGTGCCTGTCAGGATTAAGCGGAAGACTAGTCGTTACAATCAAATCACCACTGGAATCATCAATTGCCTGAACGGCCTGTGAATTAAGTGGCGATGTACCATCATCGTAAAGCACTGTGACTTCGCTTAAGGCAACCGTACTAAAATCAAGTGATCCCTGTGGAACGGTAATAGAATCTTTTTTATTAACCACTACTGTACCAACTGAATTCGTAGAATTGTTGTGTCCTAGCCCCCAGAAGGAAATTGACTTGTAAGTATCATCTATTGAAACACCTAGCGAATTAGTAAGCCAACCTGGCGCACTAACTGCGTAAGTAAAGTTTGCACTAGCATTATTGAAAACAGCATTTTCGATGGTCAAAGTTGCCCCCGAAATAGACTGGCTATAGGTGCCGGAACTTCCATCGTTAATCAGAGTGCCAAGATCACCATCAGCGGTTGTATAAAGATTACCAACAGGATTACCTGCGACAATTGGTGAAGGAAATTGAATATTCTCATCAAAAGTTAATTGCAAACGGTAAGTTCCACTAACGTCAGTAACATTCGCACTAATCAGACGAGGACCATTCTTAGCTCCTGCAAAGGAAACACGGTCAACACCCAAACTTGCACCATCGGAATCTCGTAAAATAGCATTTGGAGCAGGAGTCGCATTTAGTAAATAAGTATTGTCTTTTAAAAGGGGTATGTCAGTAGAAAGCGTAACGGTTGTTCCAGAAACAGAAACAACATCTGTAACCACTACTCCACCACTCACAGCAAAGTCAGCCTTCGTTACAGAAGCTGCATCAACAGCATCGGTAAAGGTGACCGCAATAGTGTTGTATCCACTAACAGTCGCACTACTCATTCCAAAATCAGAAAGTACATTTGCTCCAGATCCAAAACCGTAGAACGGTACATTAGAATAAGCACTGTTGACCTGCCCTAATTGATTAGAAGTAATAGTGGAAGCTGTTGGAACCATGGTAACCACGTATTCCAATCCAGCCGTTTGAGCCGCTGTGGTCAAAACAGCGTACTTTTGGCTATAGCCATAATTTATTCCAGATTCGATCAAGCTAACTGCCAAATCTTTACCAGGATTACAAGCACTTGTGCCACTGTTAAACAAACCAGTTTCACAAACATCGTAATCGACAAGTGCACCTAAATTAGAAAGGTAATCATTAAATTCTACAGCAATGTGAGTGCTATCGATTGCCTCTGCACTCAAGGCTTTTAGTTGATCTAAAGTTTGTACCGTAATGGTACTGGCTGGCATAGCATCTGTTGTCACAGGATCTGATCCATTAAGCAGAGCTAAATCTTCAAAAGTTACATCAATTACTTGTCCCACTGGCAATGCACTATTGATTTCGGTGTTCAGTGTAAATAGAACATCATTCTGCGCCATAGTCGTAGCCGCATCCGAAATAATTGTAACAATAAGCTTGCCTTCTTCCGGAGCCGCTGTCATTTGGAAAGCAGCACTTTGAAACTTATTACCAGAAGCAAAAACAATAGGATTGTTCTGAAAAATAAGTGCATTAACTGGGCTGTATTTGAGTGAGAAAGTAATACTATCAAAACTTGCTATAGGTCCATCACTTGTGACTTCGATCTGACCTGTTTCGCCTACACCAGCAGTATAATTCGGTATATAAAGCTCAGTCGCACCGGCAGGAGTACCAGCATCAGTTAAAGCAGCCATGTTCAAAGCTGGATTCGTATGAACCAGATAGGTTGTAATAATGGTCATCAATGCAACACCGATTCCCATCAGGTACTTGTTCCACCTATTTTTTGGAGTTTGATTTTCCATTTAAGCCTTATTAGTTACTTTGTTAAAAAGTAGGATCACATCTACCAGTGTCACTCCCCCTACTCCGTCCACATTAGCCGCCTGAAGTTCAGAAGGCGTTGGACTTGGGTTAATACCCGAAGCAATCTGGAAAGCCAGAATCACATCGACCATGTTAGTGGTACTGTCACCATTCACATCTCCCTCTCCTATTTCTCCAATACGAATTGGAAAAACATAATTAAGGGTGTGATTGGAAGCATCCGAAATACTGAGGATTAAACTGTAGACCCCATCAAAAAGGTTTTGATCAACCGGAATCTCGATAGGAATATCATAAGTTTTGTACTGAAGAGCAACAGTCTGAGGTGTTGTATCACTATCACCTTCTTCTTCAGTTGTACCCCCCTGATCTACAACAGATATTTCATTTAAGAAAGGTATAGCAGTAAACCAAATAGCTGAGGAATCTGCATTGATCTGTTGATAAGTACTGAATGAGGAATAAACAAGGGATGTGCTGATGGAAGAAATATCAGATACTGTATTCACATCAGAAATTTTTGTTTGCAAATTAATTCGGCTACCCTTGGTTACAGAACCTGAGCCAATACGACGTACGAATTCGATCACAGGACCGGAATCGACTTTAATGGTTAAGTAGTTACTCTGCACCAAAGATGCATCTGCATTTTCGTATTGAGCAACCACGGTAGAAGTACCACTGATCTCACCCATCTTGATCAAACCTGAATCCAGGGAAGCTTGCTCCAGATAGTTAACTGGAGTATTCACCCAGCTGAATTGAGTGGGTGGAAGGAGCTTAGTTGCTCCATTATCGTACTGCGCGATCACCTGAATCCCGTAAGTTTCACTCGCAGGAAGTGGGATCGCATTATTATAGGTAGGAAGAATCGCGACATCTGACTCAAGAGCAGTGGTGTCGATATCAATTCTGTTATTTTCATTAATTCCCTGAATACTATTGGCATTATTATCTGTGCCATCCTGAGCAGTAGCAGGCTGCAAAATAAGCATTCCCGGATAACCATCAATGGTGGTTACATTTACAACAACTGCAGGGGCAGTCGCTGCTGGCAACGGAAGGGCATTAGTAAGAGCCGTAATATCAGTATTCAATTGATTCACAATCGCTGTAACCTTAGAAATCTTATTACTATAGGTACCAGCAGGAAGTGTTATGTTGACTGTTTGTCCTTCAATGACAAAACTTTGACCAGCAGCCTCGGGATTGTGGATAGCGATGATCACACTTCCATGTGCTGCGTCCGTCACCGAAGTAGAAAGTAGGTCTTCAGTTCCTTTATCAAAGGTAACTCGTAAATTAGCAATTTTATTAACCGTAACCTTCATTGGAATAGACTCAATGGTTCCGATTTCGGCATCGTCGGTATCGTAACGCGCAGTAAGATTGGTCACACCAGGCTTGAGCGCCGTGAGTAAACCAGTCTGATCAATCGTCGCTACATCTTCATTGCTCGAGAACCATTCAATACCGCTAGCAGCGGTAATGTTATCGTACTCTTCAAGCTCAGAATTAGCGCCTCCAACAAAAGCATTGATTTGCACAGTATCAGACACATCTAGAACATCGCCCGGATTACGTCCAACCATTTGCAAAACAACTTCTTTCTCAATCACATCAACTTCGAAGGATGCAATACATCCCTGCTTGTCCATGGCACTTAATATAGAGGTACCCGTGCGCTTACCATATAGAATAGCTACATGAGAAACATCATCTTCTTGTTTTTTAACTGTAGAAGTTAAAGTTCCAGGCAAATCTGAAATAGTACCAGTTGTAACTGCATTGATCGTAAATTTGGCAGCAGCAATTTTGAAGGCATTTGGAGTAAGCTCCGTAGTACCCAAAGGATCTATATCAGCAGAACTCTGCATATCTACCTGAATTTGACCAGTTACCGTACCAGAATAAGTTCCAGAAACAGAACCTGATACAAGACCGGTAAGTGTTCCACTTAGACTATATCCAGCTCCAGATCCAGATGAATAACTGGCTGTTCCTTCAAGTTGTCCATTTAATTGAGATCCCTGAACAACAACCGGCACAACCTCATCTTCGATCGTAACGTTAACAGTGTAGTTTACGCCCGAAATATTGCTGGATACAGGAATGCTCACACTAGAGCTACAAGTTTCCGAAACAAATACAGGTGGAGAAGCATCAGTATATTCCTTTTTACAATCAACTATATAAGCCCCATTATCTTGGCCTGTAGAAGTTGCAACACTAAGAGTAGTATCTACAAAATCCGCAACTCCCTCACTAGATTGTGCAGCCTCAGAAAGAGTGGACACTTCTAATATAGAGGGATGTGAAGAAATCCAATTGATTTCTCCAAAGCTATTTGAGGCAAAAACGATACCGCTATCACCTTGTAAAACTTCGTTGTCCAATTTGAGTGGAGTAGTAAGAACTCCAAGTCCTACACCAGTACCGTTAACACCATTAGAAAAACATGATGTAACTTCAGTTCCATCTACAATACAAACATAATCCTCACCGGTACCATCATGTGGATGATCCCCCATCTCAGTTGCCTGCAAAAGTATTTTCTCAGGATTAGTAGGATCAGGATAAGCTACAAATGGAGAATCTGAACCTAGAAGGTCATTGAATATGTACGCGAAATTAAGCGCTGTCTGCGCCTCGCTACCAGTTCCCTCTGTACGAACCTGGAGTTCATAAACTCCATTACCGTTATTCGAAACAATCTTCGCACGCGAATCTATACCATTTATGGCATCGGTACTAATATCTGGCTTAAGCTCAGTATGTATCTGAAAAGTCTTGGCATTCGAAACATCATTGTCTGCCGTTGGATAATTTAGATCAACAGAAGTAGTAATAGCTCCAAAATCAAAACCCTTAAGTGATGCTGTTGAAGCAAAGGTTCCAAGGTTAGCTGGTGGAATAGATGAAAAACCTTCACCTTGTCCACGTAAAATGGAAGTCTGAAGAGCCTGACAAGAAACAGGTTCAATCGTAAGATCAACCGTACTTATAGAGTTAACGCCAGGAACATCAATTTCAACCGAACAGGCAGTACTGAAATTACTTGGTAATATGATTTTGTTATCAGCATAAACAGTTCCAGCGGGACAAGCTACACTACCACTTGAAAAGCTAATAAATGAACCCTCCAAATCGCTACCATTCAAATAACCATCCTCATAACCCGCCCCCTCAGCTGCCGCAGTAAAATTAATATAAACAGAATTGATAGTTACCACTCCGTTAGTAGGATAAACTGACCCTTTAGGAGTAACAAATTCCACACCACCTGCAGGCTCTAAATACGTAGAAGCAGCAACAGGAAGGGCTCCATCTTTATCCAAAACACTGGCCGAAAGCATAGCTGTTTCGTGCCTAGTCGTGTAGTAAGTCAGAGTAATCAAGCCAAACGCAAAGGTTATGGCCAGAAAGGAGTTAACGATTTTTATGATGAAATTTTTCATTGTATATCTTTGGTATTTTTCTTAGATGAGCATTAACCCGTTTAGAACCATGACAAGTGCCAGGCTCATAGAGACAGCCTCTTCCATAAGATGGAAATTAAGATGTCTAACTAGGGGTAGATGATTAAATTTTCTGGACCAGTGCTCCAATTTGTTCTTATGAAGCTTAGAAGTCCTTAGCATTTTAATTAGATCCTTCTGCACATACTTTCCCCACTCCTTAGAATTTTCCTCAACAATGAGGTAGCGCATGGTGGTGAAAGTAATCATTGTCAAAAAGAAGACCGTAACAAGAACTGAAAAGATACTTGCCAGATAAAAAACCATTCCGGAAATAACAATTGCAAAACCAAGCGCTGTGTAAGTTTGCTTCATGCTAATGTAATCCTCTTGCTGCTTCAGGTAAATCTTCACCAAAGAGTGCAGCAAATATGCAAGGCTGGCAAGGATCGGTAGGCTAGCTGTAGTCGGTCCAGAGAGTAAGGCAAAGTTAAAGCTACTAAAAGCTGCCCACAGTACGGACGGCACTTCAGAAGTAATATCAAGCCCGGCAAAAACCAGAAGGAAAACAAACAGTTGAGCAGCAAACAGCAAAGCACCACGCCTGTGAATTCTTTCGTTCACAGAATAAAGCACATCTAGCTCACGCTTGCTTTCACTCATCGCAAGCTCGCCACGATGAAAGCGGTCAACTAGTTTTTTGTGGAAGATGTGAATCTTCTTCTGCTTGAGCTGAAGATTAACCGATGGATACAAAGTGATCAACTCTACAAGAAGAGCTAAAACAATCACGCCGGCAATCAAACTGCCCCCAAAAACATTGGTCAGGGTATTTAGAATGCCTGAGAAAACCATCAAGTACTTCGTCCAAAAGGCTGGAAGATTGTTCGCCAAATCCAAGGGTGCAACCAAGTGGGCACCAGAGATGCCGTTGATCTCAACGTAGCTAACACCCTGCACATAAGCCGTGTAAAGGCTGATTGCAAACAGGATGACGGTAGCTAGGATTAGTCCAGTTCGTTTCACGATTGTTTTTTTGTTTATTTTTTAAATCTCCATATTATACCAAATTTGTGCCCTTTCAGCAATCCACTGCCCTTGACCAAGCCATTATATGATGTTTTAACATACGTTTTTGGTGCTTTTTTGACGAAATTTGACAACAGCCAATTCTATGAAGCACACATTCTGCCTTATGAATGCCAAAAAACGCACAATCATATTTTTTTATTGAGGCAACTTTTTACCTAAATTAACTCGTCAAAAGAATTCGAAATTCTCGCGAAAAAACACTCACTTTCAACACCCGCCTATACCCCTTTTGAGCTACAGAATTCTGATGCGCCAAATCGGTGCCATATTGGCGCCACTACGGTGCATCAAAATATATAACCCCAAAAGGCATACCCCAACCCCATAGCAAACCCGCGACAGGGTGGTTGATTTTTCCATCGTAATAAGGTATAATAGATAGATTTCTAGAACCTATTAATGGCAAAGGAGGTAAAACAAAAATTCGCCAAAAAAATTCTCAGCATCCTAATGCTAGGTCTTTTTATATTCAACGCACCCCTAGCTATCGCTCAGGAAGGCAGTGAAGGAGGTAGTGAAGCAACCGTTGTAAGCGAAACTCTTTTTGAACCAGTTGAAAAACAAATCATACAACTGACTGACGAAGGAGCTCAGGACGATTGGAATATTTCGAGGTTCGAAACTTACGGACTCAAATTTTTGGTACGAGGAAAAGACGCCCTAACCTGGTCACTCAACATCGAGGACGGAGGATTTCATAATGAAGCCATAGAAAAAAGCTACGGCAAAGTACTGACCATTGTGAACAGCCTATTTATTTTAGGCCTACTCGCAATAGCCATCATGTGGATGTTCTCGATTCTAATTCCGCGCAAATACCTGAAAAAAGTCGTTCTACTTTACAGTTTGGCTGTCATTTTCATAAACTTCGCTCTACCAATCAATCAGCTTTTCATAGATGGAACGAACTTACTGCAAAAGACTCTGCTAACAGAAGCGGATGGCACAATTCAGATTACAGACATCGTGCAAACCCCAGCCTACAACGATGTACTAAGTTACAGAAACCAAGGTGTAGATAGCATGATCAACGGAAAACAAAGTGACACCATGACTATCAAACTTGCTGGTTCAAATGAAGAAACTACCTCCATCGGCAAAATCAGAGTGCCACAAGGTGAAGGTGTAAACGAAGAGGTCATTTCCCTGAGCAATCAAGAGTTTTCTGTGCTAACAAGTGCACCATTCAACGTTTATCAGGAACAAGCCCTGTTTCGATTTGTGCTTTTGGTAATAACGGGGATTGCCTATTTCATTATCGCTCTGATTTTTGTTTTAAGGATTGTAATCCTGTGGGCTTTGCTCATCTTATCCCCTATCTTGCTGCTTCTGGCTATATTCAGAAGTACTCGTGGATGGTTCCTTAATTGGCTCAGCATGTATGGTCGTTGGCTACTCATTGGCCCACTGACCGCCTTAGGAATTGCTGTAATCGTAAACATCTGGCAGCTAAGCGGATTACCGATTTCGGTTAGCGATAGCTACGTCCCAGAAATATTTTCAACAGAAAAAGTATCGAATATTGTCTTTTACCTTCCCGGTAAAGACACCGCCAATACCCTGAGCAACACCCAAGAAATGATGGAATACATCATCTTTCTGATAATGCTCTATTTGCCTATATTCCTAGGCTTCACACTAACTCGCAGAAAGGTTCTGCACGAAAGTCTAGTAGCTGTAACCAAGAAGCTAGTGACAAACTCACAGACTTCTCAGCAACAGCTCATTCAGCAAGCCCTAGCTATTCAAAGTAACGACGAAGATAAAAAAGACCAGCCAATGGGTATTGTGGACAATTTTAAGAATCTGGTTAATGACAAGATTGGCCTGTTTACCGAAGCAGCCATGCCAGTACATAAGCTTAAAGTTAGTCCTCAGACGCCAAACGCTATGATGCCAACGGCTTCAAACTTCCTACCCGAAAGTCTTGGAAAAACGCCAATTCCAAAGATGCTTGAGCTGCTTGGTCGTAAGAATGGCTCAAAGGCCAGTCACAAAAGCATAATCGAGAAACTGGCCCACGTTGAAACCATTACAGACAGAAAGGAGCAAGAAAAAGTTATGGCAGTTATGAATGAAGTCGAAGCTCGTGCCGAAGCAAAAGACAAAGAAGCACTATCCATTCTGCACGAAGTACAAACAGTCAAAGAAGTGAGCGCCAACAACTCTGAGCAAGCGCAACAATCGGCAACAGGCATCAACATAAACGTAAACGACACCAAACCAGAAGCTGACAGAAAAGTTCGCGACTCAAGCTTCGGCTCCAAAAGTAAAGAGAAAAGTGATAAACCCGAAGATAAAACTGTCGATAAGGACAGTGAAGCTGGAAAAGATGAGGCCACTAAAAATGAATCGGATAAGAAGAAGTCAAAAGACAATGATACTGATTCAAAGGTAAAAGAAAAACCTAATAATAACCCTGAAGACAATGCAGACTGAACTCGGACAAGTTAACAACTTCGGCGAATTTGTCTCTTTGATCTGGTCATTCGGATCACGAGCTATCATTGCCTTTGCGATATTTTTTATTGTACTGGGCGCCTTCTACTACATCGCTTCTGCGGGGAATGAAGAGAAAATCGAACAAGGCAAGGAAATGATCTACGGAAGTCTGATTGCCATTGCTATCGTTCTTCTTTCTGGCGTTCTAATCAGAATCCTTCACCAGCCAGCTCAAGGCGTCGCCAGTAACCTATCCGAAATACCAACTGTAATCGGAAATGCAACCAACATACTAATCAGCCTCATCGGTGCCTTCAGTTTCTTGATGCTAGCTTACGCTGGCTTCATGTATTTGACTGGAAAGGGTGAAAAAGCAAGAATCCTAAAAGCACACCGTGCATTTGCTTACTCTATATATGGACTCATCATTGGAGTACTGGCATATGGAATTGCTAATACCGTTATAAAATTCCTAGTTTAAATGATTAAAGATTTTCTTTCTCTCATCATCGGAAAAGCCTACGCGCAGGAACTCATTCCCTGCAAAGATGGAACAATGGCAGATCCAACTGTTGGATGTGTCGAAACACCAAAGGCACTAGTCAACACTCAATCAGAAATACTCAGTATAATTCTGAAAAGCGCAGATGCCATAGTGACTGTTGCAGTAGCAGCTTCTGTAGCCATTCTTATTTATGGAGGAATCGTCTATGCCATCAGCATGGGGAACGAAGATAAGATAAAAACTGCAAAGAATATCATCTTTTGGAGTATATTTGGACTCATCGTTACACTGCTAGCCAAGTACATTGTGACCGCTATTCTAGTAATTATTACCCAATAAAAAAGATGTCTGTCTATAAAAATTTCCCTTTCTTCCTTGTTCGCACAGCACAATCTTGTATACTTTTTTTGAACAATAAAAATGACAAAAATGCCTAAAGCCCTAAAGCGAGTTCTCAGCATCGGAATGCTTGCCTTCGTTCTAACTGCTTTTTTGACCCCAGTGACTTTCGCTCAGGCTGTGGAGTGTGATTCAGATGGAGATGGTTATATCAGTCTTCCCGCAAATGGAGCAGACGTTATTTTAGGTGAATCTGTCGACGTGAACGGTGATTATACAGCTGCTGAATGGTCTAACTTCTACGAAACATTTAAGAATGATCCAGCTGCTGAAACGCTTTGTTCTGCACTTAACTTTAAGAGTGGAGCCGAACCAACCCGCTGTGACAAGACTATAGTCGATGCAAATTCTGGAGTTTATGACCCTTCAAAGGTGGACACTGTTTCTGGAAACGCTGTTTATCCAATGGCTTTTGATAAACCAGACAATGGAATAGACGAAAACTGTGATGGAGCCGACGGAAAACTGATTGAAGGCGGAGACACCGGAGCTAATCTGGGAAGTCTGGCTGATCGAGTGGTCTACATGCTGAGCCGAGCAGTCGTAGTTATCTCAGTAATCGTGCTCATCTGGGGCGGAATCATGTACAGTACTGCTGCAGGTGATGAACGAAAAACCTCCAAAGCAAGAAAAGCTATTATCGGAGCTATTATTGGACTCGTGGTTGGCCTGCTGGCGCCATCCATCGCTAACTTCATTATTGCCAGCCTAGGTTAATCAACAAAAACAAAAAGAAAAGAAGAAGCCTATCGCACTCTACATGAATGATGGGCTTTTTCATTACCCAACTATTTGGACAAGTCATCGATTTGATCTCGGAGTTCAGCGGCTTTTTCAAATTCAAGATTGTCAGAAGCCATATCCATCTGAATAGTGAGCTCCTTAATAAGTCTATCCATTTCCTCTCTAGGCACATCGTCCTTCTTGTACCTCTTTTTAGGCTTATTCGTATGCTGGGCAATGTCTTTGACCGCCTTTATGATAGTTTGCGGAGTGATCCCGTGCTTTTTATTGTAAGCCTGCTGAATGGTACGACGTCTATCCGTCTCATCGATGGCTGCCTTCATGGCATCAGTTACACGATCACCGTACATAATTACATGACCACCTACATTACGGGCCGCACGACCAATGGTTTGAATAAGCGCATCTCGTGAACGCAGGAAGCCCTGCTTATCGGCATCCAAAATAGCAATCAGCGACACTTCCGGTAAATCCAAACCCTCCCGAAGCAAGTTGATACCAACAATAATATCGATTTCACCAAGGCGAAGCTCACGAAGAATCTCGATTCGCTCCAGAGTATCGACCTCTGAATGCAGATACTTTGCCTTCAAATCAGCCTCAACCAAGTAATCAGTCAACTTTTCGGCAGACTTTTTGGTAATAGTTGTAATCAGAACACGCTCCTTCTTTTCTAAAGTCTTTCTGATCTCCTCCAAAAGATCATCAATTTGATGTTTGGTTGGTCGAACTTCAACCTGTGGATCAATAAGACCTGTGGGACGAATGATCTGTTCGACGATGTTCTTTTTACTGCAATTCGCGAACTCATATTTACCAGGTGTGGCAGAAATATAGACCACCTTATTCACATGCTCCTCGAATTCTGAAAACTTGAGCGGACGGTTATCTTGGCTACTCGGCATTCTAAAACCGTGTTCTACAAGAGTCGTCTTCCTTTTATAGTTCCCATTGTGCATGGCATTTAGCTGAGGAATAGTCATGTGCGATTCGTCGATGAATAGCAAAAAGTCATCAGGAAAGTAGTCCATCAAGGTCGAAGGCTGCTCACCCGGCTCACGGTTATTCAAATAACGCACATAATTTTCGATTCCAGAACAGTAACCGGTTTCGAGCATCATTTCGATGTCGTACTCAGTGCGGGTGAGCAAACGTTGCGCTTCCAGTTCTTTCCCCATCATCTTGAGCTCCTTGTGACGAACTTCCAGATCTTCGCGAATCTGACCAACCGCATTCTTAACGGCATCGTGAGTGGTCACATTGTGTTTGGCAGGAAAAATTTTAACCTGCTGCATTTCCTGAATAATCTCACCAGTAAAGGAATCAGCTTCGGTGATCGCATCGATTTCATCGCCAAAAAACTCAACCCGATATATGTTATCGGAACTAGGTGGGAATATCTCTACCGTATCACCAAGTACATGGAACATAGACTGCTTAAAATCAAGATGACTACGGCTGAATTGCAAATCAGTAAGCTTGCGAAGAAGCTTATCACGCTTGACCGTGTCCCCCACCTTGAGTTCGATGGCCAGATTTTCGTACATCGAGACATCACCCAGTCCATAAATGGCCGAAACAGACGCCACAATCAGAACATCTTTACGTGTGAGCAAATGATGCGTCGCCGCGTGCCTAAGCTTATCGATTTCTTCGTTAATAGAAGAGTCCTTCTCAATATAGGTATCCGTTGCTGGCAAGTAAGCCTCTGGCTGATAGTAATCGTAATACGACACAAAATATGACACCGCATTATCAGGAAAGAACTCCTGGAACTCGCTACAAAGCTGAGCCGCCAACGTTTTGTTGTGCGCCAATATCAACGTAGGCTTCTGAACTTGCTGAACCATATTGGCCATGGTAAAAGTCTTCCCAGAACCGGTAACACCCAGCAAAGTCTGATGTTTTTCACCTCTATTAATGCCAGCCATTAGTTTTTTTATCGCCTTTGGCTGATCCCCCGTTGGTTTAAAGCTCGATTGTAAATTGAATTCCATACAGGTAATAGTACATGATTGGGCTAGTTGGTTCAAGCGCTTCCTGCTATAATCGAAATCGTTATGTATTCCCAAATCGATAAAAACAAGGCAAATACCCGCATTCTGATGTACTTTTTCATCAGCTTCTTCCTATTTGTGGGTTACGGCTTTGGCTTTGTTTACACAAATGATCAAAACTCAGCCATAGGTTTCATGGGTATTTTTGGCATTGTAGCCATCATTTACGCCATAATCAGCTATTATGCTGCCGGAAAAATAACTTTGAGCATAACGGGAGCCACGGAAATCAAAAAATCGGACAATCCTACACTATATCGTACCGTCGAAAATCTATCGATAGCCGCTGGAGTGCCAACTCCCAAGATTTATCTGATCGATGACACCGCCCTCAACGCCTTTGCTACCGGGCGTGACCCAAAACATGCCAGCGTCGCAATTACCAGCGGACTTTTGGATCAACTGGACAAGCCTGAGCTGGAAGGAGTGATGGCCCATGAGCTTTCGCATATTCGCAATTTTGATATTCGCCTGCAAAGTGTAACCGTTGCATTAATTGGTCTGATCGCACTTATTTCAGACGTATTTTTGCGCAATCTGTATTACGGAGGCAGAAGACAAGCCAAGGGAAAGGCTGGAGGAATTCTGATTATTGTTGGCATAGTTCTGGCAATACTTTCGCCAGTAATAGCCAAAATCATGCACCTGGCAGTTAGTAGACAACGAGAATATCTGGCAGATGCAAGCGGAGGCCTACTCACCAGATTCCCAGAGGGATTGGCCCGTGCTCTGGAAAAAATCAAAGCCGACAAAGAACCGCTAGAAGCCGCGAACAAGGCAACCGCTCATATGTACATCGAGAATCCCCTGCGAAATGAAAAAGGAATGAAGTGGATCAATGGCCTCTTTGCCACTCACCCAAATATTGACGATCGCATAAATAGACTCCGCAAAATGGGCCGCTAGTTAAAGGGATGCAAAATATGCCACACGGAGAATGCCCGTGGATTCCACGGGGATAATACGGAGAATCCCCGTAGTGACCAAAAGAGGTATCACAAGGTCTATACTATAAAGCTAAAATCGAATAGAATAAGGCCATGAAAAAGCAACTGATATACCTGAAAGTCTTACAAATTATCGTTGACGCCCTACTGATATTGGCAGCCTTTGCCCTAGCCTACTTTTTGCGCATCGGATTTTACTTTTCTACAGAATTCCCCTTCCAAAGCTATTTCATCGTCGCTCTAATGACCCTGCCTTTCACCATGCTTTTCATGTTCTTCATCAGAGCATACAAACTCAGCCAACAAATTTGGAGCCTAAGACACATTCAAAGACTCACCTTTGTCGCTCTAGAGAATGTTTTTCTGTTTATGATCCTGTACTACTTCACCTTTCGCGAATTCTTCAGCCGTCTGATTCTGATTTACCTGTTCTTGCTCACTCTCGCCTTAATCTTTATTTGGCATAACATTTTTAGATGGATTCTTAAAAAGGCTTCCAGTAAAGAGGTGGGCATTTACAAAGCTCTGATAATAGGCACAAATCGCCCTGCCGAAGCTATTGTGCGCATGCTGATTAGCGAAAAGTCTCATATCAAACCTGTGGCTGCCATCAACGCTCACGGAGGAAGCAAGAAAATGTTGCACAGCATTCCAGTGATGGGGAAAATGAATCTCTTTGAAAAAACCATTGCCACTCATGACATCGACATCATCATTCAGGTCGATCATCTGGAGCAAAGTCTGAATATTATCAATTACGCCCTGGCTAATAATATTAAATACCTGATGCCACCTGAACTTTTAGGTATTTTTCAAGGTCATCAAGTTATCGAAGAGGTCGAAGGTATGCCCTTCCTCAAGGTTCATAAGAAGAAACACTGGTGGCATAACATTTGGTAAATGAAATGCATTATTTTGGCCGGTGGTTTTGCTACAAGACTCTGGCCTCTGACTGAAAGCAAAGCAAAGCCATTATTACACCTAAAAGATAGGCCGTTAATTTCGCATATCGTCGAAAAACTGCCCGAAAATACGGAAATAATTATTTCGACCAACGCTGTTTTTGAAGATGAATTCAAAGAGTGGGCTAAGCAGTTTGAAGATCGAAATTTGAAGATATTTGTGGAAGATTCCGCGGGCGATGACTTCAAGAAAGGCGCTCTGGGAGCCACGGCCTTTGTCATCGAAACCGAGGGAATAGATGAGGACCTGATGCTTCTGGCTGGCGACAATTACTTTGGATTTGAGATGGAAGACATGCTGAGCCGATTTTCTGACAACCCTTTGCTAGCCGCCTACGATATTGGAGATTTGGAAAAAGCCAAAAAATTTGGCGTAGTAGTACAAAGAGAAGGAAAAGCCATAGAATTTCAGGAAAAACCAGAAAATCCCAAGAGCACCCTGGTTTCGACCGGCTGTTTTTTGTTCCCTGCCAAAAATCTTAAAGACATTGTCCACTATGCCAAAGAAAATAACGATGATTTGGGCGGAGTATTCGAATATTTAACACAAAAAGGTGAAACCATTGATGTTTTCCGTTTTGATGACCCTTGGGTAGACATTGGTTCTTACGAAGCCTATCTGCAAGCCAACAAAGACCTATTAGATGGTCGCGTGATTGAACAGGAAGGGGTAACAAAAGAGGGAAATAATGAGTTTATTGGCGGCGTATACCTTGGTAAAAATGTAATCGTCCGAAATTCTGTCATAGACCACTCCGTGATTCTGGGAAACTGCGAAATCGACAACTGCGTGATACGAAACTGCGTCATAGACGAAAACTGCACCCTCAAAAACCTTGATTTAAGTCATAAAATGATTCGACAAGGAAGTGTGATTGAAAAATAGAATTGATTTGTATTACAATTTGTATTACAATTATGATGTAAATACGCATCATGACTATTTTGAAAAGCTTCCGCATCGAAGAAAAGCTCATTCGCTTCCTAGAGCAACAAGCCAAAGAACTCGGTGTTTCTCAGGGTACTATTATAGAGCAGGCTCTTTCTGAATTAATGGAAGAAACGGAGCAATGGGAAAACGACCTGTCTTTGATCGCAAATGACAAAGAGTATCGTAGAGAGCAAGTAGAATTATCCGAAGATCACTATGAAGATTAATCGAGGAGATATTTGGCTCGTGAACCTGGACCCAGTCATTGGCAGTGAAATTGCCAAAACAAGGCCAGCTCTTGTTATAAGCCATACCGGATATAATGCCATCGCTGAAACTGTGACTGTTATTCCCATTTCAACAGGAAGATTTATAAAAAGCTTTCATGTTTACTTAAAAAAGCTAAAGAACGAATCTCATGCTGTCCTACCACAACTCCGCGTCGCCTCAAAAAAGCGACTGATCAAAAAGCTAGGAAAGGCTTCAGAAAGCGAATTAACTGAGGCAAAGGAAAAACTCATGCGTTATTTAGATATAAGATAAAGAAATAGAATTATCGTTGATTATTAAGGCTAGCTCCGCTAAACTATCACCGCTTATTATTTGATAATTCTCTTGCAATGCGACGTTTTAATAAAGGACTTACAGGTATTATTATCGCCACCCTACTTATGGCCGTGGTAACACTACCTGATTCAATAAAATCTCAACTACCAAATGACCCGGTAAGCACCTGGGTAAAAGGCCAACAAGTAACCCTTGGGCTTGATCTTCAGGGGGGTACTCAACTTGATTACCGTATTGA